>NZ_CP034830.1:0-1718 GCF_004010735.1 Salmonella sp. SSDFZ54 | reverse complement strand
AGACTGCAGGGGCTATTCTCATACGGAGATAAACATGACGAGACTGACAAACCTGACCCCCGCTGAGAAAAAGTTTATCGACGACGCTATAGCCGCTGCCGAACGTGCGGCCGGGAAGAAGCTCAATCAGCCTAACCGGCACATCGTCCTGAACAGAGCGCGTGCGCAGATTGAGTCGCAGCGTTACGCCGACCGCCAGCGTGCATTACGTGAGGATGAGCGGCAGCAGTCCGATTTTGCCTGGTCACGTCCGCGCGCGCCGCGCCGCTGATTGCGGATTTTGGCGGTTTAGTGGTGCTGATGCTGCGAAATCACCTGCGGTTCACCCGCGTGCATAGCTATGCAGTCGCGCAGAAATCATCAGGGGCGTTTTTCCGGGATGTGGGTGAGGAAATGTGCCGGAAACGGCTCTGATGCGTCAGAATTGCGCTGAGGGCCTGTCAGGGGGTGCTGATAACGGATGTTATGGTAAATCGGAGGGTGTATGAAGATTTTGGCTGCAATGGAAATAGCTGATTGTGATTTTGAACATATGGATATGGATGTCTTAGTAGGGGCTTTACTGAAATTAAAATTGTGGGATAGCCACCATCACAACTTGAACATGCAAGGTAAGAGGAGCTTTCTCGATGATTTAAGAGCGGATGGTATTGAGGCTATTAAGAAATACGAGGCTGAAATTGAATCTGAGAATGAGTCCTTTGCGGAGGAGCGATTAATACTGAGGATCTATCAGAACGAGCTTGGCTTATGGTTAGGGAGGCTCTTTTGTGGTGAGGCTGAGATCGGTCAGTGTGGTGTTTATGGATCGGCTGATGAGGTTCGAACAGCTGCGCGTCAAAGCGGTATTTTGTGCGATAGCATCGAAATTTTTCAAAAGGATGCCTAATGCCCCCGTGGTGGGTACACCAGAAAACGGGGAGCGGAGCGACCAGCGTCAGGTCGTTCTATGTTGTTCTGATTGTGTGGGTGTTGTGCCAGACTGGGCAATCGCATTTCACCGCAACTCCTGCCTTGAATCTCACTTTATCAGGTGCCTGTTATCGTACAGCGAGACGGGGTAGAGCTTAACTCTTTCGCGGTTAAGTTACGTTTCCACCGTTTGCCTGTTTATCCTGCCGGAGTCCGGGGCGTAGACCTGAGTTTCAAGGGTGCAGATATGATTTTAATGTCGTTGAATGGTATTAAGCTGGTAGTGACAAGGCTAGCCAGCCCTGCTAGGATAGGATTGCTACGTCTGATCCTGGCAGGTATCTGCGAAGAATTAGAGTACCGAAGCCCTGTGATTCTGTCACGGGGCTTTTGTACATCTGTAGCCTGATCTTTCAACAAGATCCCCGTCACACCTCACTTCATGTATGTGAAAAAAGTTGTAGTGCCCGCCGCAGTCTCACGTCCGGAGCGTAGCGACCGAGTGAGCGAGGAGGCATCATTTCACTATTCGGGCATGGTATTGCGGACGCTTCTGAGCCACATATCACACCTGCCACATGACGCACTTTCCTGATAACCGCACCTATGCCAACATATTAAGCCAGTATACACTCCGCTAGCGCTACGTGACTGGTTCAGGGCTGCGCCCCGAAACCCGCTAAATCCACTGACGCGCCTGCGGCTTGTCCAACGCCTCACGGCACCGGATTAAAATCCGCTCCCGTTCACCGTTTCTGACTGCCTTTCACCGTCGCTTACGCTTCATCGTTCCTACTGTGTCTGGC
>NZ_CP034829.1:0-1986 GCF_004010735.1 Salmonella sp. SSDFZ54 | reverse complement strand
ACGACCTCAGGCCGTTTCTGCGCCTTCAGCCACAAAAGAGCACGTCTTACCCCCAGAAAACCGCCCGGAATCGCTCTGGTGAGTTTTACGGGGGTGAATGACTATGCACCGAAGTGAATACCACGCTGTTTCGCCCTGAACTCCCCACGAAACCGGCGAAAGTGGCAATCAGCGACGCGGCGCCCGCGGACGCGACCAAGTAAATTCCGCCTGCTGCCGCTCCTCCTCACGCGCAGATCGCTGCCGTTCTGCCTGGCGCTGCGATTCGATCTGTGCACGAGCCCTGTTAAGGACAATGTGCCTGTTGGGCTGATTCAGCTTCTTGCCTGACGCTCTCTCAGCGGCGGCAACAGCATCGTCGAGAAATCTTTTCTCGGCGGGCGTCAGGTTTATCAGTCGTTTCATGGCGTTCTCCGGTCAGAATAACTCTGCACAGTCTGCCAGACACGGCGAACCTCATGAAGAACCTGCAGCCGGGAACGGCCCTGAGAAACGGTGAACGGGAACGGATTTTAATCCGGTGCCGTGAAGCGTTGGCGGGGTATCGGGGCGCAGCCCTGAGATATCGTTTTGGTGCCGGCATCGTGATGGCGGTACTCCAAAAACACATCTTGTCCCACTTTCAGTTTCTGAATTTGCGGGTTCCGGGCGCAGCGCCGGACCAGTCACGTAGCGCTAGCGGAGTGTATACTGGCTTAATATGTTAGTTCGGAGTGGTGGCTCAGGGAAGTGCTTCATGTGGCAGGAGAAAAAAGGCTGCACCGGTGCGTCAGCAGAATATGTGATACAGGATATATTCCGCTTCCTCGCTCACTGACTCGCTACGCTCGGTCGTTCGACTGCGGCGAGCGGAAATGGCTTACGAACGGGGCAGGGATTTCCTGGAAGATGCCAGGAAGAGACTTAACAGGGAAGCGATAGGGCCGCGGCAAAGCCGTTTTTCCATAGGCTCCGCCCCCCTGACAAGCATCACGAAATCTGACGCTCAAATCAGTGGTGGCGAAACCCGATGCGGCTTAAAGATACCAGGCGTTTCCCCCTGGTGGCTCCCTCGTGCTCCCCCGCATTCCTGCCTTTCGGTTTACCGGTGTCATTCCGCTGTTATGGCCGCGTTTATCTCATTCCACGCCTGACACTCAGTTCCGCGAAGGCAGTTCGCTCCTGGATGGACTGTATGCACGAACCCCCCGTTCAGTCCGACTGCTGCGCCTTATCCGGTAACTATCATCTTGAGTCCAACCCGGAAAGACACGACTTATCGCCACTGGCAGCAGCCACTGGTAACTGATTTAGAGGAGTTAGTCTTGAAGTTATGCGCCTGTTAAGGCTAAACTGAAAGAACAGATTTGGTTACTGCGCTCCTCGTAAGCCAGTTACCACGGTTCAAAGAGTTACTGCTCTGAGAACCTTCGAAAAACCGCCTTGCAGGGCGGTTTTTTCGTTTACAGAGCAAGAGATTACGACGCCACAGAAAGGATCTCAAGAAGATCCTTCACCGTAATGGAAATCTATCCAATCCGAGCACATAGGATACACATCGTTATAAAACATCGGATATTATGATCCCAATTAAAATAAGCTCGAGGATAAAAAATGAGTTCAATGGTTTACTGCCGAGGATGTGGCAAGGAAATACACGAAACAGCAAAGTCATGCCCGCACTGCGGAGCCACAAACGCCTCTTCAGGTTCAGGTGAAAAAAGTAGAATCGCAGCCGCGCTATTAGCATTCTTCCTTGGTGGATTTGGCGCACATAAATTTTACTTAGGAAAAATAGGACAGGGGTTCCTGTATCTAATTTTTTGCTGGACATTCATACCCGCGATCATCGCGTTTATTGAGTTTATTATTTATCTATGCGATTCCGATGAAAAATTCGCACGAAAATATGGCTAACTCATAGCAAAAAAAAGCCCCCTAAGGGCTTTTTTTTGTACCTGACGGTCAGACCGATTAAACATAACATCCCTTGGGCGCACCGCGAAA
>NZ_CP034828.1:0-2020 GCF_004010735.1 Salmonella sp. SSDFZ54 | reverse complement strand
ATGGTAAATCCAGCTGATTGGCAGGTACAAAAAAAGCCCCGCAGGGCTTTTTTGTACCTTATTGATCTGCACACTTTGCAGCCTTCAGGGCTTCCAGCTGATTTAGCCGGTTAGCTGCTTTTTTGCGGGCTTCGCCTTTTGCCATGCCATTTCCTATCCCAAAATCACCCAGGAAACCTAATACGGTGCGCCCGTCAAATTCGCCGGTTGCCTCAATTTCTTGTTGTACACTGCGCGTTTTGGCGATTTCCAGAGCTACCGCTTTGCAATCCATTGCGGAAGATTCTGGACCGGTGACGTTCGCGGCCTGTGGATATTGCTTTGTTGCGCATCCTGCCATGATCAGCGCTGCCGATAGGATGAATATTTTTTTCAAAATTATCCTTATTTATTTAGGCATAGTTAAGAAATACCCATTTTATCGGCAGGAAATGAGGGTTTTTTAGTTGAATTTTGGGAGGGGCAAGGTTCCATATTGGTCGAGGATTCTGGAGCTGACCGGCAACGGCCAGCGCGGCTATGGGCCATGCGGTGGTTGAGCATAGAAAGGATCTTCTTGAGTTCCTTTTTTTCTACGCGTAATCTCTTGCTCTGAAAACGAAAAAACCACCCGGGGAGGTGGTTTTTCGAAGGTTAGTAAATCCTGGCAGATTTTCTAACCGTGGTAACTGGCTTCAGCAGAGCGCAGATACCAAATACTGTCCTTCCAGTGTAGCCGTAGTTAGGCCACCACTTCAAGAACTCTATAGCACCACCTAAATTAACTCGCTCTGCTAATCCTGTTACCAGTGGCTGCTGCCAGTGGCGCTTTGTCGTGTCTTTCCGGGTTGGACTCAAGACGATAGTTACCGGATAAGGCGCAGCAGTCGGACTGAACGGGGGGTTCGTGCATACAGTCCAGCTTGGAGCGAACTGCCTTCCCGGAACTGAGTGTCAGGCGTGGAATGAGAAAACGCGGCCATAACAGCGGAATGACACCGGTAAACCGAAAGGCAGGAACAGGAGAGCGCACGAGGGAGCCACCAGGGGGAAACGCCTGGTATCTTTAAGTCCTGTCGGGTTTCGCCACCACTGATTTGAGCGTCAGATTTCGTGATGCTTGTCAGGGGGGCGGAGCCTATGGAAAAACGGCTTCGCCGCGGCCTTATCGCTTCCCCGTTAAGTTTCGTCCTGGCATCTTCCAGGAAATTTCCGCCCCGCCAGTAAGCCCGCACCGCTCGCCGCAGCCGAACGACCGAGCGCAGCGAGTCAGTGAGCGAGGAAGCGGAATATATCCTGTATCGCATATTCTGCTGACGCGCCGGTGCCGCCTTTTTTCTCCTGCCACATGAAGCACTTCACTGGTATTCGCATCCGTGCCAACATAGTAAGCCAGTATACACTCCGCTAGCGCTGCGTGACTGGTTCAGGGCTGCGCCCCGAAACCCGCTAAAACCACTGACGCGCCTGCGGCTTGCCCAACGTCTCACGTCACCGGATTAAAATCCGCTCCCGTTCACCGTTTCTGGCTGTCTTTCAGCACCGCCAGCGCTTCATCGGTTCTGCTGTGTCTGGCAGACTGTGCGGCGTTATTCTGATGGGAGAATGCTATGAACAGACTGACAAACCTGACACCTGCAGAGAAAAAATTTCTTGATGATGCTATTGCCGCAGCTGAGAGAGCGTCAGGCAAAAAGCTAAATCAGCCGAACCGGCATATCGTCCTGAACAGAGCGCGTGCGCAGATTGAGTCGCAGCGTTACGCCGACCGCCAGCGTGCATTACGTGAGGATGAGCGGCAGCAGTCCGAGTTTGCCTGGTCACGTCCGCGCGCGCCGCGCCGCTGATTGCGCCTTTTGGCGGTTTAGTGGTACTGACACTCCGAAATTGCCCGC
This sequence comes from Salmonella sp. SSDFZ54, assembly GCF_004010735.1. NCBI lineage: Bacteria > Pseudomonadati > Pseudomonadota > Gammaproteobacteria > Enterobacterales > Enterobacteriaceae > Salmonella > Salmonella sp. SSDFZ54. Next base: position 146 of record NZ_CP034828.1, on the reverse strand, counting down.
CATTCACTCCTGTGAATAGCCATGCAGACGCGCAGAAATCATCAGGGGCGTTTTTCAGGGGTTGGTGCGGTGAAAGGTGCCGGAAACGGCTGTCAGGCCGCAGAAACGCGCTGAGGGCCTCTCAGGCAGTGCAGACAACGGATGTT
>NZ_CP034827.1:0-3175 GCF_004010735.1 Salmonella sp. SSDFZ54 | reverse complement strand
TCTCATCAGAAAACGGTGAACGGGACGCGGAATTTTTTCGCGTCCCGTGAGGCGTTGGACAAGCGAAGCGCGTCAGTTTTTCCGGCTCTTCCCTGTTGCTGGTTTGTCCAGTTTCTTTTCAATATCAACAATTTTCTGATACACGACCTCCGTCGCGGTGTAGTTCCTGTCGATCAACGTTTTGGTAAACCAGCCAAGCAACGAGAACATGACCAGAAAACTGACCGTAACACCGATAAACCATTTCAGACTGTATTTATTGAGCGTGTTGTATTCTTTAACAACATTGTGATGAATTGTCGCAATGTCCTTGTTAAGCGCCTCCGCGTTGGCTCTCATCTTTGCCACAGTCTCTTCAAGACGCTGAAAATCCTGGGTCATGCGCTCACCCATCAGCCCCGCAATGTCCGTTTTCTGTACCCCTTTTCTGACTTCATCGCTAACCTGTTTTACAACACTGTCAGAAATATCCCGATACCCCCGCAGTGTTTCCCTTGCGACCGCCAGCGTGTCTGCAACCGCTTTCTGTTGTTCTATCGCAGTGTTTTTCAAATGCTCAACGGACAACAAGAGCGTGAGCAACCCCTCTTCTGTACTCGCCATACAGTCCCCTTTTAACGTTCGTAGTCGTACCCGCGTGAGTTGTCACGAATGCCCATGCCGTGCCCTCGCGTGTTACTCCGCGTCCGCGTTGGCGCACGTTCAAATTCAACTTCACCTGTTTTATTTATTCTTGCCGTAAGCGCGTGCCCTCGCTCCCGTGCGACGTCCTGTAAAAGCGTTTTAACTAACTCTTTTTGCTGAACTTGTGCATCAAATTGATGGCGAACCGAATGCGCTTTCTCTAGAAAATGTTCGAGCGGCTGCGCTCGGTTTTGCAGGATTTCGCGGCGCTGCGCATGATCAAGCCGTGATGAGGCGGCAAATCCGAAATGCCGTTCTGGCGTGCGTTTAATTCCGCGTTCTTCCAGTGAGCGATGGTCAACGCGCACCCTGTGACCATGACGCGCTAAATGCTCGTTCTGTAACGCTGACCAGCTCGCCCGTAACGTCCGCAATTGCTCTTTTTGCTGAGTCGGTGTCAGATTGCCTGAATCTTTTTTTGCGCCTCCCCGTTCGGGATTCTTGGCGTTATAACGCCGGAAATACTGTTCCGGCGAACGTTCCATACCATCGTTAATACGCTGGCTCATCATGATATGCGCATGAGGCTGTTCCCCTCCGTCAATGCTCGCTTTTGGATTGTGAATGGCAAAGCTATAGGCGTGCCGTTCTCCAGCTACCTGACGCACAAAATCCTGCACCAGTTCAATGCGCTGATCCGGTGTCAGTTCACGCGGCAAGGCGATTTCGATCTCCCGATAAGTCGAACCATTCGCACGTTCAAACTGATCAGCCGCTTGCCAGAAATGGGAGGGATTATCTCGCGCCCAGCCTGGCATATTCCCGTGCTCTGAGTATTCCAGATCTTTTCGTTTCTCGTACTCGCCTTTGCGTTCGATGTAATCGGCATGGTTTCCGGCCTGTCCCTTGCCGCCAAATTTTACATTGAGGTGATAGGTTGCCACGGTGTTAGCCCTCCGCAGGAGCGCACATGTTTCTGAGCCAACGGCGAAGAAACATATAAGTGCGCTTCCTGCTAATTTTACGAATTAGCACGGAAGATACCCCCCTGCACCCACCCACCGCAAGCGATATACTGCACAACCCCAACACACCGCAAAAAACACCAGGGAGCATCCCAAACATGCGCATCAGCAACATCGACTGGTTGAAGAAACGAATCGGCTTTATCAGGAAGCTCGGAGAACAGACCGCACGACAGAGGCAGATCATTGACCTGCTCGATAACGAAGCCGGACTAACAGAACAGGAGCGCAAACTACTCCACGTCCTGGCAACCGCAGAAAAAAACGAGCTACAGGCACAGGAGAACGCACGCAAACAGGCCAACCAAAAACGGATGGAGGGGAAAACACAACGACGGGAACGCAATCACCGCCTGTTTCTTGCGGCGGGGTTACTGATCGAGGCCGGACTAGTGGACACAAAAACAGGCGAACTGAGATACCCAAAAGACAATATATTACAGAAACTTAAGGCAATCAGGCTCGATCTTGAAACAAGCCCAGATCATCATTAATTCCGCTGCGTGGTGGTGCGTTTGCCTGCCGGTGTTCAATGTTTTCGATTTCGCGACGCGCTACGCGCGGATCTGGCATAGGTGCGTACGTGCTCAATGTGGTTTCCGGTTCACTTCCGCTTCCTCGCCCACTCGCTCACTACGTTCGGTCGCTGGGGCTGCGGCGAGCGGTGGGATCACTCTCACATGATGCAGATCCTTTTTTTTTTTTTTGCTCTGGAGTTATCAGTTGTTGCGGTGCTCATGGGATCGTGCGATATGCTGGATGGTGGAAGGTCGGAGGGAACGGCAACAACTCACCCCTCCCAGTGAAGGGACGGGTAGTTTGCCGCTCTCGATATGCCGGACGGAGCCAAGGCCATCGATCACGGGGCGCGTCGGTGGAAGAACCCGCGCCTGCGTGACGTATGCGTCTTCGCCGCACCATCTCACCCGTCACGCCACCACATACCGGGAACTGCCGCCAAGGTCTAACTCAACCAATCTAGCCGCGCTACATACGGTTTTTGTGGCAACTCATCAGGTGTCCGCTGTCGATGAAACTCTCTGCGCCGGTAGCGGAACTCTCACGCGTGCGGTTGCCGTCGTCACAGCTCCCCCAACCGCAAACGGTCTTTGCAAACACGCAATCATCTGCAAAAACAGGATTTTTTCGGGATTCTGGGGAGGCTGTGCGGTCGGTAATGCTTGAAGAATACAGAAGGTTCATGCAAACTGAATGAACTGGTTTCCGTTGTCGCCGCAACAGACTCCACAGGAACATTGAGGAGGTCGAAAACCTCAATGAACCCGAAGAAGCTCGCCTAACGGCGGGCTTTTTTCGTTCTACGCTCCCTGACGAAAGATCGCAAGCACAATAACGCGATTTTTCACGCTTTTACGCTCAAAACATCAAAAAACCATGCTTTCCCCCACCCCTACCTCAAAAAACGCGTCAGAAACGTTTCCAGGGGCTTGCATAACTATTCACAAAAGTGATTCGGAATCAATTTCGCCAAATCTGAGCACCGAACGGGTCAAAACGGCAAACTT
>NZ_CP034826.1:0-3373 GCF_004010735.1 Salmonella sp. SSDFZ54 | reverse complement strand
GACTGTGCTGTTGAAAAATTCTTGAAGAATACAGAAGGTTCATGCAAACTGAATGAACTGGTTTCTGTTGTGGATCTCAACAGTTTCCACAGGAACATTGAGGAGGTCAGAGACCTCAATGAACCCGAAACAGCTCGCCTTCCTGGCGAGCTGTTTTCGTTCTACTCCCGCCGACGAAAGATCGCAAGTGCAATAACGAGATTTTTCACGTCTTTACGCTCAAAAAGTAAAAAAACCATGTTTTCCCCTGGCTGAATCCCCAAAAACGCGTGAAATGCGTTTTCAGGATGTTGCATAGCTATGCACAAATACGGCACACGATTTGTTTCGCTCGCCCCAGCCGTCGAACGGGTCAAAATGGCAAGATTTCGTCACTTCCCCGGTCACATCTCCATTGATGGCCCACTCCGAACCCGTGCCGCGCGTTCCTGTACCTCATGTCTGTACCGGGCACGCTCCTGTTCATCCCTTAGCTGTTGTTCGCGATAAATAACCGACTCAAGCGATCCACTTGCCCGGCTAATCTCTGCACCTGCTGACTCAATATCACGACGCGCTCGTTCAGTATCGCGTTGTTCCGTTGCGTAACCTCGTGCATCTTCTGCAATTCCGCGAAGGCGCTCTCCCACTCGTTCAGCCGCCGCATATAGTCCTGTTGCAAATGCTCTAAGGCGTTCAGCAAATGCCCTTCCAGTTCCGTCATACTCGTTTACTCCCTGACCAGCCTCACGGCGTTCTTGTCGCCCACCGTCCAGGTGTTTTCCCCTTTCACCCCGTCCGGCAACACCAGAAATTTCCCGTTCTCGCCATTGACGAACGTCACCCCCCAGGTTTTTGCCTCGAGTTTCGCCAGCGTGTTTTCCTGCTCTCTGATAGTCAGGATATTTTTCGCAATCTTGCTTTCCTGCCACTCCATCAGCCCCCAGCACCCCAGGAAAATCCCGCCCGTGACGCTGAGCGCGGTCAGCGCCGGAAACAGTATCCGCCCTTTGATCACCCGCCAGAGCAGTTTTTTCTGCTGCCGGGACAGTTCGGCCTCTGTGGTGCTGAACTGCATGCTCACGGTGGTGCTCAGCGTATCCAGTTGCTTTTTCACGGATGTTGTATGTTCGCTGATAGCGTCTCTGATTTTCTGCCTGTTTAAGCTCAGTGCCTTGTCTACAGACTCTTCGAGCTTCCTGAACTCGCTGTTCAGCATGTTCTCGGTAGAAGCGGCTCGCTCTTTCAGTTTCTTCTCGAAGTCTGTTCCCATTTGTAAAAGATTGCTCATACAGCGCCCCCTTTAGCCTGAGATTCCGCCCCCCCTCCGGGTCGGCAATACTGATGCTGCTTTTGGTTGTCCTCACCACCTCAAAACCTGCCGCTGTAAGCGCCTCTGTGACATCCTGACGCGTTTTTATTGCTCCGGCATGGTAAAGAGCCTCAAGACCCCGTGTAATCGCTTCTGCGGCCTCCTGTTTCGCTTTTGGCAGATTATTTGGCGTGACAAGCGTCCGTCTGTTCTCCGGTGCGTTCGGGTCACGCAGCCCGTAATGATGATTAACCAGCGTCTGCCAGGCATTTATCCTCGGCCTGTCCGCACGGTCGTAGTACGGCTGGAGGCGCTTACCGCTCTGTAGCTCCATGTTCGGGATGACAAAATTCAGTTCGAGCCGCCCCTTATCCTGGTGTTCCACCCAGAGAATGCTGTACTGGTCTTTTTCGAGACCGGGCATAAGAACACGCTCAAAGCTCGTCATCACTCTTTCGCGTTCACCCGGTGGTAGCTCCTTCTCCGCGAACGACAGAACGCCTGACGTGTATTTCTTCGAAAATGGCGTGGAATCAATGAGTTCCCGCACTTCTTCCGGGTTACCCCGGAGCACCGTTGCGCCTTCGCGGTTACGCTCCCGCCCCAGCAGGTAATCGACCGGGCCACTTCCACCGCCTTTCCCCCTGGCATGAAATTTAACTATCATCCCGTACCCCCTGTTCCCTGACAGCCTGCCGCAACTGGCGCAATTCACCCTCGATGGCCATCAGTGCGGCCACCACATGAACCCGGTCAATCGAAGACCACTGGCCGCTGTTCACCTTCCGGGCTGTCTGGTTCAGGTTGTTCCCGATGGCAGCCAGATGCCGCAGCAATGGCGGTGCCAGTGTCGGCAGTTTTCCTGTGCGTGCAACCGGCTCCCCCAGACAGACCCGCCGCATCCATTCCGCCAGTCGTTTACCCTCGCAGCGTTCCAGTAACCGGGCGTGCTCCTCATCGGTAACCCGTATCGTGAGCATCTTCTCGCGTTTCATCGGTATCATTCCCCCTAACAAATCCCCCATACAAGGAGCCTTAAGACCATGACCAAACAGGAAAAAACAGCCCTTAACATGGCTCGCTTTATCAGAAGCCAGACGCTAACCCTGCTGGAAAAACTCAACGATCTGGACGCGGACGAACAGGCAGACATCTGCGAATCACTTCACGACCACGCCGACGAACTCTACCGCAGTTGCCTCGCACGCTTCGGCGATGACGGTGAAAGCAACTGAAACATGCAGCTCCCGGAGACGTTCACAGCTTGCCTGTGAGCGGATGCCGGGAGCAGACAAGCCCGCCAGGGCGCGTCAGTGCGGGTGTCGGGGCGCAGCCCTGACCCAGTTCACAGAGCGATAGCGATGTGTATACTGGCTTTCCTCATTTTGCATCGGTGCAGAGTGGATGGGAAGTGCACCATGTCAGGAGTAAAAAGCCGCACAGATGCGTAAAAACAGCGCGCCCGATAAACAACACACACGCGGACACTGGCACAGGCGCGTAAGTGCACAATGCTTGCCTCTGTGACTCTTCCGCTTCCTCGCCCACTCGCTCACTACGTTCGGTCGCTGGGGCTGCGGCGAGCGGCGGGATCACTCTCGTTGTGATGCAGATCCGTTTTTTTTTTTGCACTGGAGTTATCAGGAGTAGCGGTGCACATGGGATCGTGCGATATGCTGGATGGTGGAAGGTCGGAGGGAACGGCAACAACTCACCCCTCCCAGTGAAGGGACGGGTAGTTTGCCGCTCTCGATATGCCGGACGGAGCCAAGGCCATCGATCACGGGGCGCGTCAGTGGAAGAACCCGCGCCTGCGTGACGTATGCGTCTTCGCCGCACCATCTCACCCGTCACGCCACCACATACCGGGAACTGCCGCCAAGGTCTAACTCAACCAATCTAGCCGCGCTACATACGGTTTTTGTGGCAACTCATCAGGTGTCCGCTGTCGATGAAACTCTCTGCGCCGGTAGCGGAACTCTCACGCGTGCGGTCGCCGTCGTCACAGCTCCCCCAACCGCAAACGATTCTCGCAAATACGCAAGTATCTGCAAAAACAGGTTTTTTTCGGGGTTCCTGGGA
>NZ_CP034825.1:0-3782 GCF_004010735.1 Salmonella sp. SSDFZ54 | reverse complement strand
TGTTATGGCCGCGTTTATCTCATTCCACGCCTGACACTCGGTTCCGGGAAGGCAGTTCGCTCCAAGCTGGACTGTATGCACGAACCCCCCGTTCAGTCCGACTGCTGCGCCTTTTCCGGTAACTATCGTCTTGAGTCCAACCCGGAAAGACACGACAAAACGCCACTGGCAGCAGCCACTGGTAACTGATTTAGAGGAGTTAGTCTTGAAGTTATGCGTCGGTTAAGGCTAAACTAAACGAACAGTTTTGGTGACTGCGCTCCTCCAAGCCAGTTACCTTGGTTCAAAGAGTTGCTGCTCTGAGAACCTTCGAAAAAACCGCCCAGCAAGGCGGTTTTTTCGTTTACAAGAAAGGAGATTACGACGACTTGTAAAGGATCTCAAGAAGATAAAACAAATCAATATCAAACTTCCCTTTCATTTCCCTGCATTAATGATAGGTATAACACTAAAGTGCCTATCGCCGTTTTCCGAAAACAACTGCAAACGATGAGTAGTCTAACTACAAAAATGTAAGGCACACTATGCGAAACAACCAACCTGTTACAAATAATGAATTTTTTTTTGATGATGATGCCACCTTAGTGTCAACGACAGATCAAGAAAGCCTCATAACCTATGCGAATGATGCATTTATTCACGTTAGCGGCTTTAGTGAAAGTGAACTACATAATCAACCACATAATATCGTCCGGCACCCTGACATGCCAAAGGCAGCTTTTGCGGATATGTGGGCAACCCTTCAGCAGGGTAAACCGTGGTCTGCTCTAGTCAAAAACCGTCGTAAAAATGGGGACTTTTATTGGGTTCGCTCTAACGTTACCCCCGTAGTCCGTGATGGAATAACACGCGGATATATGTCTGTGCGCACTAAACCATCAACAGGCGAGATAAATTATGCAAATAATTTATATAACAAACTCTTAAGTGACAGCGGGAGATATTATTCATTTAAAAATGGAATGATAGTAAGAAAAGGATGGAGAAGGTTATTAACACTAGATAAGACAATTCCAATACGCTGGCGAATCAGACTCTATTTATCATCCTTGCTACCACTTTTTATTATTGCAAATTGGTTGCTAGGGATAGATTCAATCACATCATTAATTTCCTCATCAATATTAACAGTTGCACTACTTGCAATGATTTTCATTTTCGATAGAAAGATATCCGCACCGATAGAGAATATATCGAAACAAGCCATAAATGTAGTAACTGGCTCTTGCCATAAGATAGAACAAAGTGAAAGGGTTGACGAAATAGGGATGACTCTCAGATCAATAAGCCAGTTAGGACTTATGTTCCGATGGTTAGTTAATGATGTAAGCAATCAGGCAAGTGTGGTATTAAAAAAAAGCTCCGACATAGCACAAAATAACAAATCATTAAGCAAGCACACAGAAAACTCAAATATAAACATTCAGCAAACCGCTGCTGCCATGAATGAATTGATTGCAACAGTAAAATCCAACGCCGAAACATCACAAGAAGTCAAAGAAATTTCTGAAAAAACTCAAGACACTGCGTTAAATAGCGAAAAAATCATGGTAAAAATGATGGAAATGATGTCTGAAATCTCAGATAGTTCAAAAAGAATAGCAACTATAACCAGTGTGATTGATAGCATAGCGTTTCAGACTAACATACTAGCTCTTAATGCAGCAGTGGAAGCAGCACGCGCGGGAGAGCAGGGTAAAGGTTTTTCTGTTGTTGCAGGTGAAGTTCGACATCTTGCACAACGTAGCGCCAAAGCCGCAAATGAAATAAAAGAATTAATAGAAAGCAGTTCTAATAAAGTTACTGCCGGAACCGAGTACACAGAAAAAACAGGAAAATCCATGGGTGAAGTTTTATCCAAAGTAAAAGGAATGGCAGAATTGATCACACAAATAAGCGCTGCGACATCTGAACAGTTTATTGCATTACAGGAAATTAGCTCCGCTGTGGAAAACTTAGACAATATATCTAATAAGAACTCAGCTCGCGTATCGCAAAATGCAATGGCATCAACTGAACTTGCGCACCAAGCAAACCGTTTGTCAGATGCAATCAATGTTTTTAGATAAGGCCTAGCTATAGAACCCCCACTTAGCCCGGAGTGGGGATTCTAAAAAATCATTAACTTTTTAAAAAAACAACGACACATAACACAAAAAACCATCTGTTTAGAATAAAGTATAACTGCGCTATAGGTTTAACAAAGGAAAGGGAACTCTTAAAAAAGAGTAAAGCGAAGCAAGACTTTTATTAAAAGAAGCTGTTGATAAGCTATGCGATTTTCGAATTACTATCACAACAACGCTGCGTTTCACTACTTGCTATCCTTGATATTTTAAACCGTAAACTCCAAGAAGGTGGACATTCAGAAAGTGAACATTTAGCGATACTTAACGCGATTAAAGAGGTAGAGAAAAATATCTGAATAAACATCAGACCTTCAAGTTCAAAAACGATTATGCTGCATACAATCAGCTGAATTTACCATAACATCCGTTGCGTGCACCGCCTGAGAGGCTCTGAGAGCGTTTCTGAGGACTCCGACCTGAAACATACACCTTTCTGTGCCCATATCGAGAAAAAACGCCCCTGATGATTTCTGCGTACCTGCATGGCTATGCACTCAAGTGAATGAAGTAAGATTTCAGTCTGCGATCACCATAAAACCGGGAAAAAGCCGTATGACAAAACAGGAATCAGCCGCACTGAACATGGCAAAATTTATCCGGGCGCAGTCGCTGCTGCTGCTCGAAAAACTCGACGTGCTCGATCTTGATGACGAGGCAGCCGACTGTGAGCGAATGCACGAACAGGCTGAAGCGCTTTATCAGAAGCTGAGCGCACGCTTCGGTATACAGGACGGCGAATAAAGAGACGAAAAGAACGCTCACTTAGACGAAAAGCGTATCCAGGGCAACTATGTATATCCACCGTGTACATAGTCATGCCTGACGCTTTCGAGCAGGTCGAGCATGTAGGAACGACGAGCTTGATTGGTATCGGACACAATATGGCGATACGCCTCAAACATAAAAGCACCCGCATCACCGCCCGAACGGCGAAGCATAGCGGAAATCATCCGCACAAAGAGCAGACGTTCATCGGGGCAAAGGTTCATAAGTTCTCCTGGTGAAAAACCAAACATGAAGCACCCATCTATTAACGTCAGCTGTGAACGCTTCATTAGAAGAAAATAGGTAAACCCGGGAAAAAGATCCAAACGTTAACATCACAGGTAAACAGAAACGTCGGGTCGATCGGGAAATTCTTTCCCGGACGGCGCGGGGTTGGGCAAGCCGCAGGCGCGTCAGTGCTTTTAGCGGGTGTCGGGGCGCAGCCCTGAACCAGTCACGTAGCGCTAGCGGAGTGTATACTGGCTTAATATGTCGACACGGATGCGGAGGTCAGTGAAGTGCTTCATGTGGAAGGAGGAAAAAGGCAGCACCGGCGCGTCAGCAGAATATACGAGACAGGAGATATTCCGCTTCCTCGCTCACTGACTCGCTGCGCTCGGTCGTTCGGCTGCGGCGAGCGGTGTGGGCTTACAAACTGGGCGGAAATTTCCTGGAAGATGCCAGGGCGATACTTAGCAAAGAAGAAGCAAGGCCACGGCGTTGCCGTTTTTCCATAGGCTCCGCCCCCCTGACAAGCATCACGAAATCTGACGCTCAAATCAGTGGTGGCGAAACCCGACAGGACTTAAAGATACCAGGCGTTTCCCCCTGGTGGCTCCCTCGTGCGCTCTCCTGTTCCTGCCTTTCGGTTTACCGGTGTCAATCCGC
>NZ_CP034824.1:0-3904 GCF_004010735.1 Salmonella sp. SSDFZ54 | reverse complement strand
AGCGAATGAGCGAGGAAGCACCAGGGAAACGGAACGTGAACGGAGGCTCTTACGCACTGTCTTTGGTTAGTAGCTCCTTCCCGCGTCTTTCCCATTCCTGCCATTTTGGGTGGTTGCGCGGTAGCTCTGCGATTCCTGCGAGTGCGCCTACCAGTTCGGCAGCACTAAACTTTGGTTTTCCGGTTTTGCTGTCCACCAGTCCTGCCACAATCATGAGGCCTGCGGCCTTGTAGAGTTCATGATCCCGCGCCTTTCGTTCCGCCCTTGCGGCTGCCTTCCGTTCTGCCGCTATGATTGCCGTTACCCTGGCTTTTGCTGCGGCTGCTTTCTCTGCGGTTTTTTCTGCCCGTATCAGTGCGGACAACGTTTTTTCATCCGTCGTTGTTCGGTTTTTTTTCTCTGCCAGTAACACAAGTAATCTCTGCTGCTCTGACGGTGATTTCAGTCCGTTGATGTAGGCAATTTTTGCACTTAACCACTCTTCACGATTTGTCATTCTTACCTCTGCATTTTTGCCGTTAATGTGAGTTGTTATTGTGCATAATATCACCTTGTCTGCCTGCGTGTGAGACCGTAAAATCATCCCTGATTAATTCAGGGATGCGCACTTAGTAGTTTCTCTCCTTCGTCGAGAAACTGTGCGCTCCTGCGGAGGGCTAAAAGGCAGATGGCAAGCTACCATTGCACCGTCAAAGCTGGAGCAAAAGGCAGTGCCTTAAAACATGCTGATTACATTTCCAGATCCGGCGAATATAAGAGCTACAAATCGCGGGAGGATCTGGAATTTTCGTCATCAGGTAACATGCCATCATGGGCGAAGAAAAATCCCGCAGAGCTATGGAAAGCCGCAGATGAATTTGAACGAAAAAACGGGACTGCATACCGTGAAATTGAGATCGCGTTACCGCGTGAACTGACACGCGAACAACGGATAGAACTTGTTGAAGATTTCGTGCAAAAGGAACTTGGCGATCGCCATGCCTACCAGTACGCGATCCACAATCCGCCAGGTGCAATCGACGGAAAGGAACAGCCACACGCGCATATCATGTTTTGCGAGCGGATTAATGATGGTATTGAACGCGATCCGCAGCAATTTTTTAAACGTGCCAACAGCAAATCACCAGAACGGGGAGGCGCAAAAAAAGCGAGTATTCCCCAGACAGCCGGAGAGCGAAAAGCCGCCCTTGTTGCGCTGCGTTCCCGCTGGGCAGATGTGCAGAATGAGCACCTTGCGCGATACGGTCACGAGTCGCGCGTAGATCATCGTTCTCTGAAAGAACAGGGTATCAATCGCACGCCGGAAGTTCATCTTGGCCCCGTTCAGGCCGCCAGTCTCAATGGTGAGCAGATTGTTGCAATCCAGGAACGGAGGAATGCCGAGCGGGAACTCAAGACCGCCAGAGATGCCGCAAATGCCATTCAGCAGGAACAGGAGCAAAAGCAAAAAATCAAGGCAGTTGAGCCTGTTCGTTCAGCCCGTTCACCGGAGTTATTGCTTCAGTACCGCAAGGTTATGAAAACGGTCATTCAGGGAGAAGCAAGGCTTGCTCGTTTAGGGGATGCCAATCCCAATGCGCTCAAAGAACATAAGCTGCTTCAGAATGCGAAAGCAAAAAAAGACTCTCTTTCCGAATGGAGCAGGCGAATATATGAAGGGGCACGGTATTTAGACAAACTGGGGCGTAATGTCGTTTCCGCACAAAGGGAGCTGCGGGAGCTACAGGAACAACGCAATGCTTTGAATGGGATTCGTGGCCTGTTTCGGGGGGCTGACAAAAGGGAGATTGATGCGCGTATTCTGGAGCAAAAAAGTGTGCTGGAAACCGCTGAACATGAAAGGAATGAATTCAGGAACAAGCTACAGCAAGCCGAATCCGAGTGGGACAAAGAAAACGCTGCTTTTAAGCGTACCGAGGGATATAAGTACGTTGGGGATCTGGACAGGTACAGAGAACGTGAGATTCTGGCCGCGGCATCTTTAGAGAATACCAGGCAAAAGGTTGCTGAAGAAGTATCCGTTGCCCGTAGCCAGATGTTATCTCTGGAGCCTGAACTCAGTATATCTGGAGATGAAAAAGCTCAAATGCGACATGAGTTACTGGCAGAAATGGCGCAGGAACGGCAGCAACAGGAGGAAAAGGCACTGCGTATACAGCGATCCTGGGCCAGGGAGGCATCACGTAGTAACGAACGTGATCAAGATATGGAGCGTTGAAAATGTAGCAATATCGGGACTGCGCCCCGAACCCCGCCAACGTTTCACGGAACGCGAAAAAATTCCGCGTCCCGTTCACCGTTTTCTGATGAGAAAGTTTGCTGTTTTGACCCGTTCGCCCTTCTGAACGCTCGAAACAGATCGCGCATCGCTTTCGTGCATAGTTATGCAACGCTCTGAAAGCGATTCTGACGCGTTTTTCTGGTTTGGCCTGGTGTTTTCCTGTCTTTTTGCGTTTTTTGCGTCAGGAAGCGACTGAGGGCGTTTTACGGGGTACGTACAACAGGAGTTATGGTAAATGGATCGGGTTTGCGGGAAGACTCGACAGGTTTTGTCGTTGGGGGTAGTGTAAGCGACTGAAAAACAAACGCCCCTGAAATTCGTGTCTATCCGCCAAGACTGTCACGAAAATACAGGGGCGATGTCGGTCGATAACCTGGAAGGAATCGTAACACATGAGCGCCGCGCTTCAATACTTCGAAGAAAATTTACCCCGCCGTCCCTATCACACGGATGATCTCGCTTTTGGTCTTCGCATCTCCGGCAAAGGGCGTGCGCTGCTTGCGCGGTACATCCAGCAGAACCAGCCTCATGCGCAGTTCTGGCTGGTTTTTGACGTTGACCGCGAGGGGGCAGCGATTGACTGGAGCGACCGGAACGCCCCCGCGCCGAACATCACCGTTAAAAATCCTGTGAACGGACACGCTCACCTGCTCTATGCACTCAATATCGCCGTGAGAACCGCGCCTGATGCGTCGGTTAAGGCGCTGAAATATGCCGCAGCGGTTGAACGTTCGCTGTGTGAGAAACTTTGTGCTGATGTGAACTACAGCGGACTGATTTGCAAAAATCCGTTCCACCTGGAATGGCAGGTGATGGAGTGGCGCGAGGAAGCCTATACCCTCGATGAACTGGCTGATTATCTCGATTTGAGCGCCTCAGCGCGTCGTAGCATCGATAAACATTACGGGATGGGGCGAAACTGCCACCTGTTCGAAATGACGCGCAAATGGGCTTACAGGGCGATTCGTCAGGGCTGGCCAGCATTCTCACAGTGGCTTGATGCCGTGATTCAGCGTGTCGAAATGTACAACGCATCGCTTCCCGTTCCGCTTTCTCCGCCTGAATGTCGGGCTATTGGCAAGAGCATTGCGAAATACACGCACAGGAACTTCACGCCGGAAACTTTCGCACAGTATGTGGCTGATACGCACACGCCAGAAATTCAGGCAGCACGCGGTCGCAAGGGCGGGAAGGCCAATTCGTCAGAAAATCAGTCGGACAAAGGGAAAAAAAGCGCCGCTGTTCGGTGGACTGCTAACGACGACAAACGTCGTAGGGCGCTTGATATGTATATCTTGGGAGCGTCAACGGAAGATATTGCAGTGGCGGTTGGTGTTAGCAGCCGGACTATTCGACGCTGGATGGATAATTCTGGAGAATGGTTAACCAAGAAACAAATAGTTAAATTTTAATTAACAGAAAAATGACAATTACCCCCTGTTTTTGTTAATGGATGGTTAAATTCGCGGACATGAACAAGCCTATATCAGATAACAGCGCCTTTCGGCGTCTTTTTGAGCAGCGGGCTTTCCGGCGGTTTTCTCCTGTCAGCCCAGCAATGGTGCGGCTTACCGCATGATTGAGGTGGTTGTGCTCGCCGCAGTCTCATGACCGAGCGTAGCG
>NZ_CP034823.1:0-9337 GCF_004010735.1 Salmonella sp. SSDFZ54 | reverse complement strand
AAACAACCGAGCCTGAAGGGAGTGTATGGCGGTATTACTATAAGCCGGGAAATACTTGTCCGGCTTCCGGCATTTACCGCTGCACGAACTGTGGTGATGAAGTGACGTGCAATAAAGATGATCCTTTGCCACCGCAAAATCATAGGCAGCATAATGTCCCAGGTGACATCCGATGGGAATTGGTAGTGATGACAAAGACGAAGTAACTTACTAGGCCGTCTACGGACGGCTTTTTTATACCTGCCAATCAGCTGGATTTACCATAACATCCGATTGCGCGCACCGCTAAAACGCGCTGAACGCGATTCTGCCGCAAACACCGCAAAAAGAGATGTTTTCCCCGGGGTAAACCGGAAAAATGCGTCAGGCTCGCTTTCAGCTCACTGCATAGCTATGCATGAAAGTGAATGACGATCGGTTTGGGCGCATACAGTGCCCATGAGACACATTTTCGGACATTTTCAGTTCGTGAATCCCTGACTCATTGCTACATATCTGAACAGACACCCCTGGCAGCGCCCCCAGGGGCGTCCTGTAAAAAAACACACCGCGCAGCTAGCAGCACCCCTAATATAAGATGATGTTTTTTATGAAAATAGTCAGTACCACCCCTAAAAAGCGGTGTCGGCGCGGTGTTGTAGCTGCGCCAACACCGCTTTTTTAAATATCACAAAGAGAGCAAGAAGAACTAATTTGTCATAACTCTCTATTTATAAAGAAAAATCAGCAAAAAATTGTTTTTGCGTGGGGTGTGGGCATTTCGGGCATGAGAACAGACTCGCGTTTTTCCGGAGTATCAGCGGAATTATTGATTAAGAAACACTCGACGCAGAGCGAAATTTTATGCAACAGCGGCTGCACTGCACAGGGATTATTTATCAGTTGATATGCTGTGCCATGATACGTCCTAAAGAAACAGGACAGGATGTGCAATTGTAATACCGTCGCCCGCAACGTCTTACAATTACCACCTGCTCAGGGTCCCCCCGACACCCGGAACTGACGGAGAACAACGGAAGGTGAACAAACAACAACAAACTGCGCTGAATATGGCGCGATTTATCAAAAGCCAGAGCCTGACACTGCTTGAAAAACTGGATGCTCTGGATGCCGACGAACAGGCGGCCATGTGCGAACGACTGCACGAACTCGCAGAAGAACTCCAGAACAGCATCCAGATTCGCTTTGAGGCCGAAAGTGAAACAGGAACATAACGAAGCTGACGGAGGCGGTCACGGCTTTCCCGTGGGCGTTTTCGTCAGCAGACAAGCCCGTCAGGGCGCGTCAGGGGGTTTCGGGGCGAAGCCCTGAACCAGTCACGTAGCGATAGCGGAGTGTATACTGGCTTAACCATGCGGCATCAGTGCGGATTGTATGAAAAGTACGCCATGCCGGGTGTGAAATGCCGCACAGATGCGTAAGGAGAAAATGCATGTCCAGGCGCTTTTCCGCTTCCTCGCTCACTGACTCGCTACGCTCGGTCGTTCGACTGCGGCGAGCGGTACTGACTCACACAAAAACGGTAACACAGTTATCCACAGAATCAGGGGATAAGGCCGGAAAGAACATGTGAGCAAAAGACCAGGAACAGGAGGAAGGCCGCGCCGCTGGCGTTTTTCCATAGGCTCCGCCCCCCTGACGAGCATCACAAAAACCGACGCTCAAGTCAGAGGTGGCGAAACCCGACAGGACTTAAAGATACCAGGCGTTTCCCCCTGGTGACTCCCTCGTGCGCTCTCCTGTTCCTGCCATTCGGTTTACCGGTGTCACTCCGCTGTTATGGCCGCGTTTGTCTCATTCCACGCCTGACACTCAGTTCCGGGTAGGCAGTTCGCTCCAAGCTGGACTGTATGCACGAACCCCCCGTTCAGTCCGACCGCTGCGCCTTTTCCGGTAACTATCAACTTGAGTCCAACCCGGAAAGACACGACAAAACGCCAATGGCAGCAGCCACTGGTAACTGATTTAGAGGAGTTAGTCTTGAAGTTATGCGCCTGTTAAGGCTAAACTGAAAGAACAGATTTGGTTACTGCGCTCCTCATAAGCCAGTTACCTTGGTTCACAGAGCGCCAACTCTTAGAACCGTCGAAAAACCGCCCGCCAAGGCGGTTTTTTCGTTTACAGAGCAAGAGATTACGACGAGAGCATCACAATCTCAAGAAGATCTTTTCTTAACATACAATACAACTGTATCTCATCTATTTTTGACTCTTCCAGAAGCGATGATCTCTATCAAAAAACACGATATAGAACACATTATCTCTCAGAAATCCGGCGACTCTTCTTTTCTGCCCGCCAATGTTTTTTATAACCCCCCAATCCTCATCAGAGGATATCTCATCTGGGCATCTAAAATCGTTTACAGCTGACTCAGGAAATCGAGTGTAGTTAGTAAACACACCGTCAGAAATCACTTTAGTGATTCCATTCGCCGTTAGATAAACCAATTTTTCAATGAGATCAGGTAGGCTACCATCATCTTTCCATGTATTTATGGACTGCCCAACATCATCGACGTTATGAAAATGCTTAAAACTAATAGATATAAATCTATCAGTCGTTTTCGCTGTGCTCTTTGAAGGTTTTGTTTCCTCATTCCTCGAAGAGCTTCGAATGCTTTTGCCTCTCTTTGGCATATAATCATCCCTCAGGCATTAGCTTTTCAAATTCATTAAGATTATCAAATAACGGGATTGCATCAAAAGCACCTGATAAATAATCATTCCCATATGATGGCTTCAATGATCTTTGTTTCTCTTTGTACTCAACCAAAGAATAAAGATGGCTACTCCCTGACTTTACATCCTTGTCAACAAACCAAATTTGGTCTCGTCTAAAGCAATCAGTATTCATTAAATTAACATCCTGAACTGCAGCGATTACTTGGCTAAACCCTTCACTTTGCGCATGAAATATCCTAAATAAAAACTTAGATAAAAGGGTATGGAACTTTGAATCGAACTCATCAACCAATAATAAGTTATTGTTAATCATGGCGTTATAAATAGGCCCAAGGAGATAGACTATCTTTTTGGTCCCCTCTGATTCAAAATCAATGGGAACCGAAATCTCCCCATTAGCAGTTTTTTTCACGACTCTAAGAGAAAATACTTTTTGATTTTTTGCAAAATTCTGAATCGAGCTGAATAAATTTTTTAAATTATCATCATCTGTTTTTATGTTGCCAAACGGAAATTCAGGCGCAACTTCATCAAGATAAATATCATTAATCTGAAAGGCTGGTAATATTTTTTTTAGCCAAGCTTTAAAATCTTCAGATTCATTTATAAGCTTCATGGTAATTCCAGTAAACATTCCTTCGTTAGAACCAGAAAGAAATACCACATTACTAAACCAATTCACAACACGCTTTGAGTGCTCCCCATTAAATCCAGCAACAACAGAAACAAAGGGAACATCTTCTCTTGTCTTCTGAATGACCCCATCCTTTATAAAAAGATTTGACTCGCTAAATGCTGCTTTATTTATTTCAATAAGTTGACCATCTCGCTCAAAGAGAATAGTCTCCCTTGTTTTTGGCGTGTAGTACAACCACTCTTCTTTTATCTTCCCTTGAAATAAAGATAATCCGTATCTGTATTTAATCCCATCCGCAATAAAAGTCATTTCCATTTCAGATGGTTTAGTAGGCCCCGCCTCATCAAGTAAAAAAGGGACTACATTCTTCGTAATGCCACTTTCGATAGCTTGCACAGAATGCAGGACAATATCTTTCATTAAAGATATTGTCTTCATGAGATTAGATTTTCCGCTAGCGTTAGCTCCGAAAATCAAAGCAGACTTCAGTATCCGCTCATCCCTTACTGACACTACATTAGCCAAGTTTATATCGTCTTTCGATGACGACACCGCCAACATGCTCATATTTTGAGCTTCCATGAAGGAAAATGCGTTTGAAAGACTAAAGTTAACCATCATAAGAACACCCCTAACAACACCCTTAAACTCAAAAATTGCACAATATTGACAAAATTCTAGATTAAGAATAGCATAACCCCGTACTAAAACAACAAAAGGGTCCAATAGACAGCACATTATGAGTAGATAAGTTAACGACCAGCTTAAAAAGAGGTGTATATGAAGTTTTTTCTATACCAAATGGTCCCATTTGCCTCAGTGATTAGCTCAGCAGTGCTGGCTTTTCACTCGGTATCTGGGTGGGGATGGTTCCTTTTTGTCGCGTTTATGCTCAGTGGCGCTGACACTGTAAAAAAATACGTAGGGAGTGAAACATGAATGAGGAGAAGCAAAAATTGTTGAAGTAAGTGGGTTAGCCTGTACCACCAGAACTAACCCGTAACAAACCATACGCAAATGCGGCGCTTGAGTACCACCTCAAGTGCTTTGATAAAGCCAGCCACAAGATCTGTTGGTTGCTACAGTACAATTTTGATAGCAAAAATCAACATTCATGTGGCGAAAATAGGAAATGCAACATGCAGACGGACGAGCCTCAGGCATACATTTTTCGCCCTTACATAACGGTAAAGGGCAAACGGATAACCCGTCCTAACGGGGGAATGTTTAAGATCCCAATTAATCGGGAAAAGAAAAAACAATAACCACCGAAGCATGCAAGCTTCGGTCCCTAACTTAGTTTATGTAAGGAAAGCAACATGGCCTTTTATGTAGATAGCACAGCGAAATTTTTAACAAAAACAACCGAGCCTGAAGGGAGTGTATGGCGGTATTACTATAAGCCGGGAAATACTTGTCCGGCTTCCGGCATTTACCGCTGCACGAACTGTGGTGATGAAGTGACGTGCAATAAAGATGATCCTTTGCCACCGCAAAATCATAGGCAGCATAATGTCCCAGGTGACATCCGATGGGAATTGGTAGTGATGACAAAGACGAAGTAACTTACTAGGCCGTCTACGGACGGCTTTTTTATACCTGCCAATCAGCTGGATTTACCATAACATCCGATTGCGCGCACCGCTAAAACGCGCTGAACGCGATTCTGCCGCAAACACCGCAAAAAGAGATGTTTTCCCCGGGGTAAACCGGAAAAATGCGTCAGGCTCGCTTTCAGCTCACTGCATAGCTATGCATGAAAGTGAATGACGATCGGTTTGGGCGCATACAGTGCCCATGAGACACATTTTCGGACATTTTCAGTTCGTGAATCCCTGACTCATTGCTACATATCTGAACAGACACCCCTGGCAGCGCCCCCAGGGGCGTCCTGTAAAAAAACACACCGCGCAGCTAGCAGCACCCCTAATATAAGATGATGTTTTTTATGAAAATAGTCAGTACCACCCCTAAAAAGCGGTGTCGGCGCGGTGTTGTAGCTGCGCCAACACCGCTTTTTTAAATATCACAAAGAGAGCAAGAAGAACTAATTTGTCATAACTCTCTATTTATAAAGAAAAATCAGCAAAAAATTGTTTTTGCGTGGGGTGTGGGCATTTCGGGCATGAGAACAGACTCGCGTTTTTCCGGAGTATCAGCGGAATTATTGATTAAGAAACACTCGACGCAGAGCGAAATTTTATGCAACAGCGGCTGCACTGCACAGGGATTATTTATCAGTTGATATGCTGTGCCATGATACGTCCTAAAGAAACAGGACAGGATGTGCAATTGTAATACCGTCGCCCGCAACGTCTTACAATTACCACCTGCTCAGGGTCCCCCCGACACCCGGAACTGACGGAGAACAACGGAAGGTGAACAAACAACAACAAACTGCGCTGAATATGGCGCGATTTATCAAAAGCCAGAGCCTGACACTGCTTGAAAAACTGGATGCTCTGGATGCCGACGAACAGGCGGCCATGTGCGAACGACTGCACGAACTCGCAGAAGAACTCCAGAACAGCATCCAGATTCGCTTTGAGGCCGAAAGTGAAACAGGAACATAACGAAGCTGACGGAGGCGGTCACGGCTTTCCCGTGGGCGTTTTCGTCAGCAGACAAGCCCGTCAGGGCGCGTCAGGGGGTTTCGGGGCGAAGCCCTGAACCAGTCACGTAGCGATAGCGGAGTGTATACTGGCTTAACCATGCGGCATCAGTGCGGATTGTATGAAAAGTACGCCATGCCGGGTGTGAAATGCCGCACAGATGCGTAAGGAGAAAATGCATGTCCAGGCGCTTTTCCGCTTCCTCGCTCACTGACTCGCTACGCTCGGTCGTTCGACTGCGGCGAGCGGTACTGACTCACACAAAAACGGTAACACAGTTATCCACAGAATCAGGGGATAAGGCCGGAAAGAACATGTGAGCAAAAGACCAGGAACAGGAGGAAGGCCGCGCCGCTGGCGTTTTTCCATAGGCTCCGCCCCCTGACGAGCATCACAAAAACCGACGCTCAAGTCAGAGGTGGCGAAACCCGACAGGACTTAAAGATACCAGGCGTTTCCCCCTGGTGACTCCCTCGTGCGCTCTCCTGTTCCTGCCATTCGGTTTACCGGTGTCACTCCGCTGTTATGGCCGCGTTTGTCTCATTCCACGCCTGACACTCAGTTCCGGGTAGGCAGTTCGCTCCAAGCTGGACTGTATGCACGAACCCCCGTTCAGTCCGACCGCTGCGCCTTTTCCGGTAACTATCAACTTGAGTCCAACCCGGAAAGACACGACAAAACGCCAATGGCAGCAGCCACTGGTAACTGATTTAGAGGAGTTAGTCTTGAAGTTATGCGCCTGTTAAGGCTAAACTGAAAGAACAGATTTGGTTACTGCGCTCCTCATAAGCCAGTTACCTTGGTTCACAGAGCGCCAACTCTTAGAACCGTCGAAAAACCGCCCGCCAAGGCGGTTTTTTCGTTTACAGAGCAAGAGATTACGACGAGAGCATCACAATCTCAAGAAGATCTTTTCTTAACATACAATACAACTGTATCTCATCTATTTTTGACTCTTCCAGAAGCGATGATCTCTATCAAAAAACACGATATAGAACACATTATCTCTCAGAAATCCGGCGACTCTTCTTTTCTGCCCGCCAATGTTTTTTATAACCCCCCAATCCTCATCAGAGGATATCTCATCTGGGCATCTAAAATCGTTTACAGCTGACTCAGGAAATCGAGTGTAGTTAGTAAACACACCGTCAGAAATCACTTTAGTGATTCCATTCGCCGTTAGATAAACCAATTTTTCAATGAGATCAGGTAGGCTACCATCATCTTTCCATGTATTTATGGACTGCCCAACATCATCGACGTTATGAAAATGCTTAAAACTAATAGATATAAATCTATCAGTCGTTTTCGCTGTGCTCTTTGAAGGTTTTGTTTCCTCATTCCTCGAAGAGCTTCGAATGCTTTTGCCTCTCTTTGGCATATAATCATCCCTCAGGCATTAGCTTTTCAAATTCATTAAGATTATCAAATAACGGGATTGCATCAAAAGCACCTGATAAATAATCATTCCCATATGATGGCTTCAATGATCTTTGTTTCTCTTTGTACTCAACCAAAGAATAAAGATGGCTACTCCCTGACTTTACATCCTTGTCAACAAACCAAATTTGGTCTCGTCTAAAGCAATCAGTATTCATTAAATTAACATCCTGAACTGCAGCGATTACTTGGCTAAACCCTTCACTTTGCGCATGAAATATCCTAAATAAAAACTTAGATAAAAGGGTATGGAACTTTGAATCGAACTCATCAACCAATAATAAGTTATTGTTAATCATGGCGTTATAAATAGGCCCAAGGAGATAGACTATCTTTTTGGTCCCCTCTGATTCAAAATCAATGGGAACCGAAATCTCCCCATTAGCAGTTTTTTTCACGACTCTAAGAGAAAATACTTTTTGATTTTTTGCAAAATTCTGAATCGAGCTGAATAAATTTTTTAAATTATCATCATCTGTTTTTATGTTGCCAAACGGAAATTCAGGCGCAACTTCATCAAGATAAATATCATTAATCTGAAAGGCTGGTAATATTTTTTTTAGCCAAGCTTTAAAATCTTCAGATTCATTTATAAGCTTCATGGTAATTCCAGTAAACATTCCTTCGTTAGAACCAGAAAGAAATACCACATTACTAAACCAATTCACAACACGCTTTGAGTGCTCCCCATTAAATCCAGCAACAACAGAAACAAAGGGAACATCTTCTCTTGTCTTCTGAATGACCCCATCCTTTATAAAAAGATTTGACTCGCTAAATGCTGCTTTATTTATTTCAATAAGTTGACCATCTCGCTCAAAGAGAATAGTCTCCCTTGTTTTTGGCGTGTAGTACAACCACTCTTCTTTTATCTTCCCTTGAAATAAAGATAATCCGTATCTGTATTTAATCCCATCCGCAATAAAAGTCATTTCCATTTCAGATGGTTTAGTAGGCCCCGCCTCATCAAGTAAAAAAGGGACTACATTCTTCGTAATGCCACTTTCGATAGCTTGCACAGAATGCAGGACAATATCTTTCATTAAAGATATTGTCTTCATGAGATTAGATTTTCCGCTAGCGTTAGCTCCGAAAATCAAAGCAGACTTCAGTATCCGCTCATCCCTTACTGACACTACATTAGCCAAGTTTATATCGTCTTTCGATGACGACACCGCCAACATGCTCATATTTTGAGCTTCCATGAAGGAAAATGCGTTTGAAAGACTAAAGTTAACCATCATAAGAACACCCCTAACAACACCCTTAAACTCAAAAATTGCACAATATTGACAAAATTCTAGATTAAGAATAGCATAACCCCGTACTAAAACAACAAAAGGGTCCAATAGACAGCACATTATGAGTAGATAAGTTAACGACCAGCTTAAAAAGAGGTGTATATGAAGTTTTTTCTATACCAAATGGTCCCATTTGCCTCAGTGATTAGCTCAGCAGTGCTGGCTTTTCACTCGGTATCTGGGTGGGGATGGTTCCTTTTTTTTGTCGCGTTGAGTGGCGCTGACACTGTAAAAAATACGTAGGGAGTGAAACATGAATGAGGAAGCAAAAATTGTTGAAGTAAGTGGGTTAGCCTGTACCACCAGAACTAACCCGTAACAAATACGCAAATGCGGCGAGTACCACCTCAAGTGCTTTGATAAAGCCAGCCACAAGATCTGTTGGTTGCTACAGTACAATTTTGATAGCAAAAATCAACATTCATGTGGAAAATAGGAAATGCAACATGCAGACGGACGAGCCTCAGGCATACATTTTTCGCCCTTACATAACGGTAAAGGGCAAACGGATAACCCGTCCTAACGGGGGAATGTTTAAGATCCCAATTAATCGGGAAAAGAAAAAACAATAACCACCGAAGCATGCAAGCTTCGGTCCCTAACTTAGTTTATGTAAGGAAAGCAACATGGCCTTTTATGTAGATAGCACAGCGAAATTTTTAACAA
>NZ_CP034822.1:0-9606 GCF_004010735.1 Salmonella sp. SSDFZ54 | reverse complement strand
CGAACCCCTTAAAACGCTCTCAATCGCTTTCTGACGCAAAAAACGCAAAAATACAAGGAAACACCAGGGAAACCCCGAAAAATGCGTCAGAATTATTTTTATGGGGCTGCATAACTATGCACAAAAGTGATTCGCGAACAGTTTCAACCGTTCAGAAGGGCGAATGGGTCAAAACAGCAAATTTTCTCATCCATATCCTTGCATAGATGGATAAAACAGTTCGATATCAGCATCAGACACAATAATTGCCATAGTTCATCCCACCCTCTCTCCAAAGCAACATGACTAAAAAACAGTCTTGGGATAGTTTGTTTTCTGAGCTCCATGTACCCCACCTTTTTAGGAAATCGCTTAAAAGGTTTAGTCTCACAACAACCTGAACACAGCTCTAGATAACATTTATCGAATACAATAAAATACCACTTATAAAATAGGTGGTTTATTTATAAGTAATATTTCTTGACAATATAGGTTCTTAAAATGGAATATATTGATAAATCGACACTAAACAGCAAAGAAAAAATTAGACAAGCAATCGAAAAGAAAATAAGGGAAATAAAAGGTTACACGCCACGAGTCGGTATTTTTGGATCAACTGGCGTAGGTAAATCATCATTATGCAATGCATTATTTGGTCGTGATGTAGCCCCAGTCAGTAACGTCGCTGCTTGCACAAGAGAGATTCAAGAAATTCATATCAAGCCAGAAGATGGAAATGAGGGAGGACTTACGATAATAGACTTTCCTGGTGTTGGTGAAACCTTGGAAAGAGACAAAGAATATTATAATCTATACAAAGAGAATGTTGCAAAGTTAGACCTAGTTGTATGGGTAATAAAGTCTGATGAAAGGGCTTACGCAATTTCTCAAAAGGTATATAACGATATATTGCTACCTAATATAAAAAAATGTCCTGTTGTATTTTTCATAAACCAAATAGATAAAATAGAACCAACAGAAGACGATGAAGGTGAACTTCTTTGGGATAAAAAGAAAAACGAGCCGACAAAAGAGCAGTTAGCTAGTGTAAATGAGAAAATACTAGAAGTAAGTACTGCCTTTTCTGTTCCTGCTTCATACATTATACCTACATCAGTCAAAAGAAAGTTTAATATTTCTAAAGCAATGGAGACAATAATAGACATCCTCCCAAAGGAGAAAAAATATGCTCTCTATCGCGAAGCAGGAGAAGAAATAAAAACAGAAAAAATGGCAGAAAGCGCAGAAAAGGGCGTATGGGACACCATTAAAGAATGGACAGGTGAAGCCTGGGATAACGTAAAGGATGTAGTTGTTGAAGTAGTAGCTGCAACTGTTGTTGCTGCAGGTAAGAAAATACTATCAAAACTTAAATTCTGGTAATTCATTAAGATTCAGGATGATTACTATCCTGAATCTTAGTTATCAACGTTTCTTTTTCCAAGATCGGTTTTATCCGATGTGAACAGCGAACAATTCAAACACCTCACAGAGCGCGTCAGTTTTTCCGGCTCTTACCCGTGACAGTTTTCTCCGCCAGTTTATCTTCCAGTGTCACAACTTTCTGATACACCGCCGCTGTGGCGTTGTAGTTCCTGTCGAGAATTGTTTTCATCCCCCATCCGAGCACACTGAACATAACCAGAAAGGCCACTGACACCCCACCCAGCCATTTCCAGCTATACCCTTTAAGGGTGTTGTATTCCTGCACGATATTGCTGTGAATTGTCGCAATATCCCTGTTCAGGGCATCCGCGTTTGCCTTCATGTTTGCGACTGACTCTTCCAGCCGCTGAAAATCCTGACTGATGCGCTCACCTATCAGCCCTGCAATATCCAGCCTCTGCACTTCGTTTCTGACTTCATCCCTGACCTGTTTTGCCACACCGTCAGAAATATCCCGATATCCGCGAAGTGTTTCCCTTGCCACAGCCAGAGAATCAGCAACAGCTTTCTGTTGCTCCATTGCGGTATGTTGCAGATGCTCCACCGATAACAGGAGCGTGAGTAATTTTTCTTCTGTGCTGGCCATGTTCAGAATCCCATAGAAAATCCACGTGACGGTGATTTAACCCGTTCAGGTTCAGTTCGGTTCTGTCTGCTCACTCTGTCTCTCATGTCAAAGCCATGCTCCCGCGCAACATCATGTTGCAGCCTTCTGACCAGTTCATGTTGCTTAACCGGAGTGTCCAGCCATTCCCTGATGTCATGCCCGACCGTTCGCGCCTGTTCAAGATGGCGGGAATAGTCCGGTTCAGACCGTTTTTGCATGATGTCATGACGCTGGGCATCATCAAGCCGTCCGGCAGCTTCAAAACCCAGATGCACTTCGGGATGCCGTTCAATGCCCTGTTCTTTCAGCGTCCGGCAGTCAATGAAGCCCCTTTCAAAGCCATGCTTTCTCATATGTTCGTTGTGCTTCACCTCCCAGCGTTTTCGCAATTCCCTCAACTGCTCTTTTTGCTGAGTGAGAGTCAGGTTTCCGGAATCCTTTTTCGCACCTCCCCGCTCGGGATACCTGGCGTTATAGCGCCGGAAATACTGTTCCGGTGTACGGTCAATGCCATCATTCACACGCTGGCTCATCATGATATGCGCATGAGGCTGTTCGCCTCCGTCAATGCTCGCTTTCGGATTGTGAATGGCAAAACTCCAGGCGTGCCGTTCGCCGGCTTCCTGACGTACAAAATCCAGCACCAGCTCAAGGCGCTGTTCCGGTGTCAGTTCACGGGGCAGCGCGATTTCCAGTTCCCGATAAGTCGAACCGTTCGCTCGTTCAAACTGGTCAGCCGCCTGCCAGAAATGGGAAGGATTATCCCTGGCCCATTCCGGCATGTTTCCGTGCTCCGTGTATTCCAGATCTTTCCGTTTCGCATACTCCCCTTTGCGCTCGATGTAATCGGCGTGGTTTGCAGCCTGTCCCTTGCCTCCAAATTTAACGCTGAGGTGATAGGTTGCCACGGTTTCAGCCCTCCGCAGGAGCGCACTGTTTCTCGACGAAGGAGAGAAACATATAAGTGCGCTTCCTTCTAATTTCACGAATTAGAAGGAAGATACCCCCCTGCACCCACCGACCGCAAGCGATATACTGCACGACCACAACACACCGCAAAAAACACCAGGGAGCACCACGAACATGCGCATCAGCAACATCGAATGGCTGAAGAAACGGATCGGATTCATCAGGAAGCTCGGAGAACAGACCGCACGACAGAGACAGATTATTGACCTGCTCGACAACGAAGCAGGACTCACAGAACAGGAACGCAAACTCCTCCACGTACTGGCAACAGCGGAAAAAAACGACTTACAGGCACAGGAGAGCGAACGAAAACAGGCGGTCCAAAAACGAATCGAGGGAAAAAAACAACGACGAGAACGCAATCACCGGCTCTTTCTCGCGGCTGGGCTACTGATCGAAGCAGGACTGGTAGACACAAAAACAGGCGAGCTATGCTATAAAAAAGACAGGATATTACAGGCACTTAAGGAACTTAAGTACGATCTGGAGACATCCCCAAACCCAGACGCGTAAGTGCCTCCATCCGTGTTCCGATTCCCTGGTGCTTCCTCGCTCATTCGCTCGCTACGCTCGGTCATGAGACTGCGGCGAGCACTACCAGCGCAATCATGCGGAAAACAGCACCATTGCTGGGCTGAAAGGAGAAAACCGCCGGAAAGCCCTCAGCTCAAAAAGACGCCGAAAAGGCGCTGTTATCTGATATAGGCTATTTGTGCATTGCCCAATTACGGATCGTATTACGATGTACATTCAGCATCGCCGCAATAGCTTTCTGAGAATATCCATTCTCCAGCATACATAGCGCCATGAAACGCTTGTCATCGTAGGCTTCGCCTTTAGCGATACCACCTTTCCGGCCTCTCTTGGCCTGTATTTCTGGGGTGTGCGTATCAGCCACATACTGTGCGAAAGTTTCCGGCGTGAAGTTCCTGTGCGTGTATTTCGCAATGCTCTTGCCAATAGCCCGACATTCAGGCGGAGAAAGCGGAACGGGAAGCGATGCGTTGTACATTTCGACACGCTGAATCACGGCATCAAGCCACTGTGAGAATGCTGGCCAGCCCTGACGAATCGCCCTGTAAGCCCATTTGCGCGTCATTTCGAACAGATGGCAGTTTCGCCCCATCCCGTAATGTTTATCGATGCTACGGCGCGCTGAGGCGCTCAAATCGAGATAATCAGCCAGTTCATCGAGGGTATAGGCCTCCTCGCGCCACTCCATCACCTGCCATTCCAGGTGGAACGGATTTTTGCAAATCAGTCCGCTGTAGTTCACATCTGCACAAAGTTTCTCACACAGCGAACGTTCAATCGCAGCGGCGTATTTCAGCGCCTTAACCGAGCTGTCCGGCGCGGTTCTCACGGCGATATTGAGTGCGTAGAGCAGGTGAGCATGACCGTTCACAGGATTTTTTACGGTGATGTTCGGCGCGGGAGCGTTCCGGTCGCTCCAGTCAATCGCAGCTCCTACACGGTCAACGTCAAAAACCAGCCAGAACTGCGCATGAGGCTGGTTCTGCTGGATGTACCGCGCAAGAAGCGCACGCCCTTTGCCGGAGATGCGAAGACCAAAAGCGAGATCATCCGTGTGATAGGGACGGTGGGGTAAATTTTCTTCGAAGTATTGAAGCGCGGCGCTCATGTGTTACGATTCCTTCCAGGTTATCGACCGACATCGCCCCTGTATTTTCGTGAAAGTCTTGGCGGATAGACACGAATTTCAGGGGCGTTTGTTTTTCAGTCGCTTACACTACCCCCAACAACAAAACCTGTCGAGCCTTCCCGCAAAAACGATCCATTTACCATAACTCCTGTTGTACGAACCCCTTAAAACGCTCTCAATCGCTTTCTGACGCAAAAAACGCAAAAATACAAGGAAACACCAGGGAAACCCCGAAAAATGCGTCAGAATTATTTTTATGGGGCTGCATAACTATGCACAAAAGTGATTCGCGAACAGTTTCAACCGTTCAGAAGGGCGAATGGGTCAAAACAGCAAATTTTCTCATCCATATCCTTGCATAGATGGATAAAACAGTTCGATATCAGCATCAGACACAATAATTGCCATAGTTCATCCCACCCTCTCTCCAAAGCAACATGACTAAAAAACAGTCTTGGGATAGTTTGTTTTCTGAGCTCCATGTACCCCACCTTTTTAGGAAATCGCTTAAAAGGTTTAGTCTCACAACAACCTGAACACAGCTCTAGATAACATTTATCGAATACAATAAAATACCACTTATAAAATAGGTGGTTTATTTATAAGTAATATTTCTTGACAATATAGGTTCTTAAAATGGAATATATTGATAAATCGACACTAAACAGCAAAGAAAAAATTAGACAAGCAATCGAAAAGAAAATAAGGGAAATAAAAGGTTACACGCCACGAGTCGGTATTTTTGGATCAACTGGCGTAGGTAAATCATCATTATGCAATGCATTATTTGGTCGTGATGTAGCCCCAGTCAGTAACGTCGCTGCTTGCACAAGAGAGATTCAAGAAATTCATATCAAGCCAGAAGATGGAAATGAGGGAGGACTTACGATAATAGACTTTCCTGGTGTTGGTGAAACCTTGGAAAGAGACAAAGAATATTATAATCTATACAAAGAGAATGTTGCAAAGTTAGACCTAGTTGTATGGGTAATAAAGTCTGATGAAAGGGCTTACGCAATTTCTCAAAAGGTATATAACGATATATTGCTACCTAATATAAAAAAATGTCCTGTTGTATTTTTCATAAACCAAATAGATAAAATAGAACCAACAGAAGACGATGAAGGTGAACTTCTTTGGGATAAAAAGAAAAACGAGCCGACAAAAGAGCAGTTAGCTAGTGTAAATGAGAAAATACTAGAAGTAAGTACTGCCTTTTCTGTTCCTGCTTCATACATTATACCTACATCAGTCAAAAGAAAGTTTAATATTTCTAAAGCAATGGAGACAATAATAGACATCCTCCCAAAGGAGAAAAAATATGCTCTCTATCGCGAAGCAGGAGAAGAAATAAAAACAGAAAAAATGGCAGAAAGCGCAGAAAAGGGCGTATGGGACACCATTAAAGAATGGACAGGTGAAGCCTGGGATAACGTAAAGGATGTAGTTGTTGAAGTAGTAGCTGCAACTGTTGTTGCTGCAGGTAAGAAAATACTATCAAAACTTAAATTCTGGTAATTCATTAAGATTCAGGATGATTACTATCCTGAATCTTAGTTATCAACGTTTCTTTTTCCAAGATCGGTTTTATCCGATGTGAACAGCGAACAATTCAAACACCTCACAGAGCGCGTCAGTTTTTCCGGCTCTTACCCGTGACAGTTTTCTCCGCCAGTTTATCTTCCAGTGTCACAACTTTCTGATACACCGCCGCTGTGGCGTTGTAGTTCCTGTCGAGAATTGTTTTCATCCCCCATCCGAGCACACTGAACATAACCAGAAAGGCCACTGACACCCCACCCAGCCATTTCCAGCTATACCCTTTAAGGGTGTTGTATTCCTGCACGATATTGCTGTGAATTGTCGCAATATCCCTGTTCAGGGCATCCGCGTTTGCCTTCATGTTTGCGACTGACTCTTCCAGCCGCTGAAAATCCTGACTGATGCGCTCACCTATCAGCCCTGCAATATCCAGCCTCTGCACTTCGTTTCTGACTTCATCCCTGACCTGTTTTGCCACACCGTCAGAAATATCCCGATATCCGCGAAGTGTTTCCCTTGCCACAGCCAGAGAATCAGCAACAGCTTTCTGTTGCTCCATTGCGGTATGTTGCAGATGCTCCACCGATAACAGGAGCGTGAGTAATTTTTCTTCTGTGCTGGCCATGTTCAGAATCCCATAGAAAATCCACGTGACGGTGATTTAACCCGTTCAGGTTCAGTTCGGTTCTGTCTGCTCACTCTGTCTCTCATGTCAAAGCCATGCTCCCGCGCAACATCATGTTGCAGCCTTCTGACCAGTTCATGTTGCTTAACCGGAGTGTCCAGCCATTCCCTGATGTCATGCCCGACCGTTCGCGCCTGTTCAAGATGGCGGGAATAGTCCGGTTCAGACCGTTTTTGCATGATGTCATGACGCTGGGCATCATCAAGCCGTCCGGCAGCTTCAAAACCCAGATGCACTTCGGGATGCCGTTCAATGCCCTGTTCTTTCAGCGTCCGGCAGTCAATGAAGCCCCTTTCAAAGCCATGCTTTCTCATATGTTCGTTGTGCTTCACCTCCCAGCGTTTTCGCAATTCCCTCAACTGCTCTTTTTGCTGAGTGAGAGTCAGGTTTCCGGAATCCTTTTTCGCACCTCCCCGCTCGGGATACCTGGCGTTATAGCGCCGGAAATACTGTTCCGGTGTACGGTCAATGCCATCATTCACACGCTGGCTCATCATGATATGCGCATGAGGCTGTTCGCCTCCGTCAATGCTCGCTTTCGGATTGTGAATGGCAAAACTCCAGGCGTGCCGTTCGCCGGCTTCCTGACGTACAAAATCCAGCACCAGCTCAAGGCGCTGTTCCGGTGTCAGTTCACGGGGCAGCGCGATTTCCAGTTCCCGATAAGTCGAACCGTTCGCTCGTTCAAACTGGTCAGCCGCCTGCCAGAAATGGGAAGGATTATCCCTGGCCCATTCCGGCATGTTTCCGTGCTCCGTGTATTCCAGATCTTTCCGTTTCGCATACTCCCCTTTGCGCTCGATGTAATCGGCGTGGTTTGCAGCCTGTCCCTTGCCTCCAAATTTAACGCTGAGGTGATAGGTTGCCACGGTTTCAGCCCTCCGCAGGAGCGCACTGTTTCTCGACGAAGGAGAGAAACATATAAGTGCGCTTCCTTCTAATTTCACGAATTAGAAGGAAGATACCCCCCTGCACCCACCGACCGCAAGCGATATACTGCACGACCACAACACACCGCAAAAAACACCAGGGAGCACCACGAACATGCGCATCAGCAACATCGAATGGCTGAAGAAACGGATCGGATTCATCAGGAAGCTCGGAGAACAGACCGCACGACAGAGACAGATTATTGACCTGCTCGACAACGAAGCAGGACTCACAGAACAGGAACGCAAACTCCTCCACGTACTGGCAACAGCGGAAAAAAACGACTTACAGGCACAGGAGAGCGAACGAAAACAGGCGGTCCAAAAACGAATCGAGGGAAAAAAACAACGACGAGAACGCAATCACCGGCTCTTTCTCGCGGCTGGGCTACTGATCGAAGCAGGACTGGTAGACACAAAAACAGGCGAGCTATGCTATAAAAAAGACAGGATATTACAGGCACTTAAGGAACTTAAGTACGATCTGGAGACATCCCCAAACCCAGACGCGTAAGTGCCTCCATCCGTGTTCCGATTCCCTGGTGCTTCCTCGCTCATTCGCTCGCTACGCTCGGTCATGAGACTGCGGCGA
This sequence comes from Salmonella sp. SSDFZ54, assembly GCF_004010735.1. Lineage (NCBI taxonomy): Bacteria > Pseudomonadati > Pseudomonadota > Gammaproteobacteria > Enterobacterales > Enterobacteriaceae > Salmonella > Salmonella sp. SSDFZ54. The sequence goes on along the minus strand of NZ_CP034822.1, from coordinate 1,194 downwards.
GCACTACCAGCGCAATCATGCGGAAAACAGCACCATTGCTGGGCTGAAAGGAGAAAACCGCCGGAAAGCCCTCAGCTCAAAAAGACGCCGAAAAGGCGCTGTTATCTGATATAGGCTATTTGTGCATTGCCCAATTACGGATCGTATTACGATGTACATTCAGCATCGCCGCAATAGCTTTCTGAGAATATCCATTCTCCAGCATACATAGCGCCATGAAACGCTTGTCATCGTAGGCTTCGCCTTTAGCGATACCACCTTTCCGGCCTCTCTTGGCCTGTATTTCTGGGGTGTGCGTATCAGCCACATACTGTGCGAAAGTTTCCGGCGTGAAGTTCCTGTGCGTGTATTTCGCAATGCTCTTGCCAATAGCCCGACATTCAGGCGGAGAAAGCGGAACGGGAAGCGATGCGTTGTACATTTCGACACGCTGAATCACGGCATCAAGCCACTGTGAGAATGCTGGCCAGCCCTGACGAATCGCCCTGTAAGCCCATTTGCGCGTCATTCGAACAGATGGCAGTTTCGCCCCATCCCGTAATGTTTATCGATGCTACGGCGCGCTGAGGCGCTCAAATCGAGATAATCACCGTTCATCGAGGGTAAGGCCTCCTCGCGCCACTCCATCACCTGCCATCCAGGTGGAAACGGATTTTTGCAAATCAGTCCGCTGTAGTTCACATCTGCACAAAGTTTCTCACACAGCGAACGTTCAATCGCAGCGGCGTATTTCAGCGCCTTAACCGAGCTGTCCGGCGGGTTCTCACGGCGAATTGATGCGTAGAGCAGGTGAGCATGACCGTTCACAGGATTTTTTACGGTGATGTTCGGCGCGGGAGCGTTCCGGTCGCTCCAGTCAATCGCAGCTCCTACACGGTCACGTCCAAAACCAGCCAGACTGCGCATGGGGGTTTGCTGGATGTACCGCGCAGAGCGCACCCCTTTGCCGGAGATGCGGACCAAAAGCGAGATCATCCGTGTGATAGGGACGGTGGGGTAATTTTTCGAGATTGCGCGGCGTCATGTGTTACGTTCCTTCCGGTTACGACCGACATGCCCCTGTATTTTCGTGAAAGTCTTGGCGGATAGACCCGAATTTCAGGGGCGTTTGTTTTTCAGTCGCTTACACTCCCCCAACACAAACCTGTCGAGCCTTCCCGCAAAAACGATCCATTTACCATAACTCCTGTTGTA
>NZ_CP034821.1:0-146389 GCF_004010735.1 Salmonella sp. SSDFZ54 | reverse complement strand
GTAAAGCAATACCTGGTTGGTAAGCAAATTGGAGTCAGGACCGCTATTGCTGTGTTATGCCGTCAGGAAATGGTTGTGCTTAAACAGAGAATGCCGGGCAGCAGATAAAGCCCAATCAGTGATTAAAGGTGTGATGTGAAAGCCGTAATTACTCCCTTTGTACAGAAAGAGCTTGGCCTCGCCACGTTCAAAGTGGATCAGGAGGTCAGAAAACTGGTGGAGGCTGGCCGTAAATTTATCATGGAGCCGGTGCCGCGTGAGTTAATCGAGCACATGGAAGACGGCCTCGTTGTTACCGAGCAAACCATGGCAACAAATGAGGCGTTGCAGCCGTTTTTTAACAGCGATGAACTGTTTCGCCGTATTGGTGGAATTGACGCGCTGGTGGCGTGGTTGCGTAGGAAAGAGGGTCAATGCCAGGCCGCAGATCGTAGTTGGTGTGACAACCATATTGTCCACGCTGAACGAGACAATAGCGCGGTGTTGTTGTGCTGGCATCACGATAACCATTACCGGATGCGTGGTTTTAATGAGCTGAAAGAAACGCTGCACAATAATCGCGTTAACTGGATACTGGATGTCGCCCGTCAGGAAATGGGCCTTTCAAATAGCCATGATTTAAGTATTCAGGAGCTGTGCTGGTGGGCTTTCATGCGCAACATGATGCACCTGATGCCGGAAGAAGTCTGCCGCATATCAATAAATAAGATGAAGGCTACTCCGCAGGATAGCGGACCTCTGAAAGAGGCGGATATTCGCCCGTATGACGATCGCGCTACAGCATATGTTCAGATGATGGAAGAACGCGCCGCGCCGATGCGTGCAAAAGTATGCCCTGTGGATGTTGACTCCGACCCAGGTATGGCGCATTTCAAAATACCAAAACTTCAATCGCTAAAATTGCCCGAGTACATGGACTTTGTGGCTTCCCGTCCATGCTGTGGCTGTGGAGCTGCGGGAGCTGGCGCTCACATTACGCCTTATATCGTTCGTCATAGTCGATTATGCGCGCATGACATTTATGCTATTCCTCTGTGCCAGTCATGCCAGCGTGATATTGAGCGTGACCGCGATAATTGGGAGAAGACGCACGGTAGGCTGGCGATGCATCAACGATTGTTCTTTGATTACGCGCTTGGAGTCGGCGCTATCACAAGTCACTCGTCGAGCGTTAGATAAAATTGCTCTAATGTATTGCTATTTCTTTAATCGAGGGTATTATATTCCACGTTGATTAGTTGACATGGGCTAATCAGTAGGTGACAGGATGTTACTTAACTGGCAGGGACGCCACTTCATGGAAATAAATCACTCACGAATAACATCGTACGAGATTGCGGATTACATGATCCGCACTAAATCTCTTCTATCAGCGAAAGAACTCGCAGCAATTCTTGAAAAGGAATACCCGCATCTGGATGTCGATAAGCGCGATGTTTATCTGCGCTTAAAGGCTATCGCTGTGTCTAAGTATTCGTCTGTTTTGATTGATGACAGTACACGCCCACGTAGATTTCAGATCCACTCTCTGAATCCTGAATTCTTTCGCCGCAGCCGCGCTCCGCGCCGGTTTGATGAAAAACTCCAGAACGAACTCTATATGACGCAGGACGAAAAGGAACGCCGGGAGCACCAGCCTTGGGTGATGGCGCGTCAACTTTTCAATAAGGTGGTCCGTCAGCACCGTCATTACGGTAATGCCACATCCGCACGTATCTGATTGATTGCTTGCCCGTTCCGGGCCTTTTGACATGTGACTTTCGTTACCCTCGCGTCAAAAAGAGTTTTATACGAAAGGAAGCATAAGTGACCTGGGACGATCACAAGAAGAATTTTGCTCGCCTGGCGCGAGATGGTGGTTACACCATCGCACAATATGCCGCCGAGTTTAATCTCAACCCAAACACCGCACGTCGTTATCTCCGTGCATTCAAAGAAGACACCGGAACAGCGGACAGCCGTAAGCCAAATAAGCCTGTCAGAAAACCACTAAAAAGCATGATCATTGATCACGCTAATGATCAACGTGCAGGTGATCACATTGTGGCTGAAATGGCTGAAAAACAAAGAGTTAATGCTGTTGTCAGTGCCGCAGTCGAGAACGCGAAGCGCCAGAATAAGCGCATAAATGATCGTTCTGATGATCATGACGTGATCACCCGCGCCCACCGGACCTTACGTGATCGCCTGGAACGCGACACCCTGGATGATGATGGTGAACGCTTTGAATTCGAAGCTGGCGATTACCTGATAGATAACGTTGAAGCGCGGAAGGCCGCGCGCGCTATGTTGCGTCGGTCCGGGGCTGATGTTCTGGAAACCACTCTTCTGGAAAAGTCTCTCTCTCATCTCCTTATGCTGGAGAACGCCAGGGATACGTGTATTCGCTTGGTTCAGGAAATGCGCGATCAGCAAAAAGACGATGATGAAGGAACTCCGCCTGAATACCGTATCGCGAGCATGCTAAACAGCTGTTCCGCGCAGATAAGCAGCCTGATCAACACCATTTACAGCATCCGGAATAACTATCGAAAAGAAAGCCGGGAGGCGGAAAAGCACGCTTTGTCTATGGGGCAAGCTGGCATTGTTAAGCTGGCATACGAACGAAAGCGTGAAAACAACTGGTCAGTGCTGGAGGCAGCTGAATTCATCGAGGCGCATGGAGGGAAAGTACCGCCCCTGATGCTGGAGCAAATCAAAGCCGATCTGCGTGCTCCTAAGACCAATACCGATGATGAGGAAAGGCAAACAGCCGTCGGTGGCCCTTCTCTTGAAGATCTGGACAAAGTTGCGCGAGAACGGGCCGCCAACCGCCGCGCCGATGCCGCATTGTGGATTGAGCAGCGTAGGGAAGAAATCGCCGATATCGTTGATACAGGCGGTTATGGAGATGTTGATACTGAAGGTGTATCAAACGACCCATGGCTGGAACAAGACCTGGACGAAGACGAGGAGGAAGACGAAGAAGTTACCCGCAAGCTATACGGGGATGATGATTAATGGCCAGAAGTTGCGTAACGGATCCACGTTGGCGCGAGCTGGTGGCGCTATATCGTTATGACTGGATTGCTGCCGCTGATGTTTTGTTCGGCAAAACACCTACCTGGCAGCAGGATCTGATTATTGAGTCTGTGCAGGAACAGGGTAGCAAGACATCTGTTTCGTCTGGTCACGGTACCGGGAAATCAGACATGACTTCTATCATGATCATGTTGTTCATAATCATGTATCCAGGTGCCCGTGCCATTATCGTTGCGAACAAAATTCAGCAGGTAATGACCGGTATATTCAAGTACATCAAGATAAACTGGGCTACTGCCACCAGCCGTTTCCCATGGCTTGCTGATTATTTTGTTCTGACAGAAACCGCTTTCTATGAGATTACTGGTAAAGGTGTATGGACTGTAGTACCGAAGGGCTTTCGTCTGGGAAGTGAAGAAGCTCTCGCCGGTGAACACGCAGATCATCTTCTGTATATTATCGATGAAGCCTCCGGTGTCAGTGATAGAGCTTTCGGTATCATCACCGGTGCTCTTACCGGACAGGATAACCGCATCTTATTGCTGTCACAGCCTACACGCCCAAGCGGCTATTTCTACGATACACACCATAAACTGGCCAAGCGTCCTGGTAACCCTGATGGCGTTTATACGGCGATCACGCTTAACAGTGAGGAATCACCGTTGGTAACGCCAGCATTTATCAAAATGAAGCTGGCGGAGTACGGCGGGCGTGATAACCCTATGTACATGATTAAGGTACGCGGCCTATTCCCTAAATCACAGGATGGCTTCCTTCTTGGGCGTGATGAGGTTGAACGTGCAACGCGGCGGAAAGTCAAGATTGCAAAAGGATGGGGCTGGCTTGCATGTGTGGACGTTGCTGGTGGTACGGGACGGGATAAGTCCGTTATCAATATCATGATGGTGTCCGGCCAGCGAAATAAACGCCGTGTAATCAACTATCGAATGCTGGAATACACAGACGTTACAGAAACGCAGCTTGCCGCCAAAATTTTCGCAGAATGTAATCCTGAGCGATTCCCAAATATCACCATAGCGATAGACGGCGATGGCCTGGGTAAAGCAACGGCGGATCTGATGTACGAGTATTATGGTATTACCGTACAGCGTATACGCTGGGGTAAAAAGATGCATAGCCGTGAAGATAAGAGCCTGTACTTTGATAAACGTGCTTATGCCAACGTTCAAGCCGCAGAGGCCGTAAAATCTGGTCGTATGAGACTGGATAAGGGTAATGAAACTATTGAGGAAGCGTCGAAAATCCCTGTAGGGATTAACTCCGCAGGTCAATGGAAAGTGATGAGTAAGGAGGATATGAAGAAAAAACTCAACCTGCACTCACCAGACCATTGGGATACATATTGTTTCGCTATGCTGGCGGATTATGTTCCCCAGGATGAAGTGCTTAGCGTCGAAGACGAAGCGCAGGTTGATGAAGCTCTGGCATGGCTTAATGAATGAATATTTGCTCTAATAAATTGTGTTTTTTAACTGCCGATGTTACATTGAACCTGACCTCTTGCGCCTTGAGGCATTTTCGGTTTATGCTTATCAGGCACCTCAGTAAAACGGGTGCCGGGATTGGAACCCCGGATAATGTCAAAGGCGACACAGACGCCAAAAGCGTCTTTTTTTGTGTCATGCCATCGCACGGCCATACGTAGCGTTTAGCTCAGAGATCAATGGTAGTGCTGGCTGGGCTGCCGAAAGGCAGGCCGGTTCCCTTTGACGCCGGTAGTTCCAACCCAGTCAGTGCTACCGCCATTGAGATTGGAACCTCACGCGGTAGCTCCTTAACTTAGTCAAAGGAGGCTGCCATTATGGCTACTATCCCTACCCCAACTCATCCTGAATTTATCTGGCGCTTTTACTCCTGCCAAAAACGTCACTATCACTTCGTTATTGCACCGACAGAAGATGAGGCCCGCTCTCAGCTTCCTGACGCCCCATGTATTTTCTCTGCCCGTTTTTCCACTGATTCACGCAATTCTCTCAGTTACTGGTGCCTCCCTGTTAACGCTTCTGCTCAGGAGGGACTATGAGAACATCGTTAGTTACCCGTGAAGAGATGATCGAGGCAATTGAACAGCACACTGCCTGTATCAGTACCAGGGATATACCAGGCGTTATAGCCAACTACTTCATGATCACCAAACAACTTTACCGGAGAAAGGACAAGAACGCTGTTCACCGCATTCTGTTGTCTGATATCCGCGAATACCTGCTCGAACAGGGTCATCTGAATTACGCAACCGTCGCAGCCGAAGCACGCAAGGAGGCACACAGAATGAAAGCAACTAACGTTAAATCAGAAAAAATTCATGCACCTTCAGTTCAGGAATCGGAGCTGGTGGTTGTTCAGAATCAGTCTGATGAAATTCCCGTTCTGGAATGGCTGGGAGTGCGTGTAGTGACAACTGAGACTCTTGCTAAAGGGTATGGGACCGATGAAGCGAATATTCGTAAAAATTTGTCTCGCAACCCCGATCGCTTTGAAGAAGGTAAGCATTACTATCTCTTAACTGGTTCAAAATTAAAGGAATTTAAAAGGCTAGTGACTATTAGTCACTTGGTTAGCAAATATACAAGTCAGGTAATTCTCTGGGCCGAGCGCGGAGCGGCACGCATGTCTAAGATCGTGGACACAAATGAAGCATGGGCATTCTTTGAAAAACTGGAAGACAGCTACTTCCGGCAAAAAGAACAGCAACCGGTTGCAATCCCCCAAACATTACCAGAAGCCCTACGCCTGGCTGCCGAACTGGCTGAAAAAAAGCAGCTTCTGGAACAGAAAGCCCACCAGCTAAATCAGCAGCTGGTAGCCGCCGCTCCTAAGGTCGATTTTGCCGACCGGGTATCAGTAGCTAAAGGGATCCTGATTGGGAATTTTGCAAAGGTTGTTGGACTTAAGCAAAACGCGCTGTTTGCCTGGTTACGGGAGAACGGCATCCTGATAGCGTCCGGTGGACGTAAAAATGTGCCGTTCCAGCAGTACATCAACGCGGGGTATTTCACTGTGAAAGAAGTGGTGCTAGATGATGAAGATGGCTACCAGATACGGCTGACGCCTCAATTAACGGGGAAAGGCCAGCAGTGGTTGACGCGTAAGCTGCTCGATGCTGGCTTGTTAAAACCGGTGGCGGCTGAATAATGGAAGAATGCCCGGTTGATGCCGGGCATAATTTATTGCGCGCTTTCGGGGTTGTCGTTTACTGGCTGCCCCTTCTTGGTTTTACGGCTGCGCGTAACTGATGCGGCTGACTTAACCTTTTTCTCTTCGCGAGTGATGGCAATTTGTTTTTTTACATTTTCAATATCTGCCAGGCGATATATTTTTGCCTGCGGCCAGCGGTCGCAGATGATCGGTTCTATGGAGTCATAAAGGCTAAATTTTGCTTTCTCGAATTCACCGTTGATGATGATTCCATCACGGAGAGTTTCATCGCAGATAAACACGCCACACAGTGGCACATGGTAACTAACTGATTTACCGTTATTGTAGTTAGGACTACTGGAGATGTAGTGAACGCGCAGCATTGTTTCGCTAAAGCCGTGTACGCGCATACGGAATTTTTCATCCTCCGGGTACTGCTTCATTAGCTCTTTTGTTGCTTCCAGGTTCTCTATGTATTTCGCACTGTGCTCATTGAACCCCGCGCTTTTTTGGATGCGAATGTCCTTATCAATCAGATGAATAATGCGGCCAGCGGTCATGTTGACGCTGTTTACAGCTTCTGTCTGATAGGTCGTAACCTTACGCACACCGCGAAGGATGTTAGGCACAGGATATAAAATAGTCTTTGGGATATTGAGGTCTGGGTACTGTTCCAGTTCCCGCGCCATTAAAGTCCATTTATCAATTTCAGCCTGAATGCTGTCCGTTTCTTTGAACGGCAGAACGACAACCGGGCGTACAGGACGACCGTCGCTGGCGGCATCAACGTGTTGGGCGCGTGCAACAGCTTTTTTTAGAAAGAGATCCCTGAAGCTGACGAACTCCTGGTACAGTTGTTCGCCGTAGACATAATTTATCATTGATCCTCCTCCAGAATTGACATGGCCAACAACTCACAGCGAATTACACTGGGAGTTGTTGGCCACCATTATAGAAGGATCCAACGAAAATAATAGATTTATTAGTGCATTTATTGTGAGTCTGGCTGGTTAGTGGCCATGAGATATTCGATTGTGTCAGTGAGATCATCCAGGTCGTCTTGGGTGATGCGGTACTCCTGATTGGATATCTTTGAGTAGTGTTCAGCAATGGCGCGGGCAGCGTCGGTTTCGGCGGGGTCTACAGATAAAGCGTTAGAGCAATGTCTAACGTCGTCGATGGTTGGTGGAATGAAAGCCATAATTATGCCTCACTGTATTGACAACACAGAGCCTGAAGCTCTGACCTACTGTTTCACCCATGATCCATGCTGGGGTAATCTAACAACATTGCGCTGTGTGTAAGATGAGCAATGCATAGCTGTAATGCCGTTGTATAAGGTTTCCCTGTTTGCTCATTTCCTTCTGAGCCGCTCTACAACGCTGAAGACACATTAAATAGTGAATCCAAAGTCGTATTACGAAACGGCGGCAAAACTATAATTTATTAGAGCAATTGTCAAACAACTATGAAAAACAATCCAGTTTTTGGCTGGTGGAGTGGGATTTTTCTCTCAAAATTTATTGCTCTAATAATTCTTGATTTTTATGCGCAGCTGGACGTAAACTCCTCTTCGGACCTAATAACTTCGTATAGCATACATTATACGAAGTTATCTTAAGGGTTATTGAACATGATCAATTTACCTGTAAATCCATACAGTTCAATACCTTATCAGGTCAAATAGTGATCACTTGATCATTTGATCAAGGTTGCGCTACGTAAAATCTGTGAAATGTTGGCAGTGTTTGTGCTCCAGATTTCGCGTAGCGCACTTAGCACCACCAATCAATCAGAGGTGAAAAATGGGATATTCAGCTGCTAAAGTGTCCACTCATCTTGAGCTTGAGAAAAACCGTGGTTACTGGCGGGCAAAAGGGTTTGATCGTGATAGTTGTCAACTGTCATTATCGCGCGGTGAAGAGAAAATAGAACGCACGCGCGGTCGCTGGCGTTTCTATGACGAGAACCATAAACAGGTAAAGGCAGAGCCGATCCTGTACACTTTACTTAAAACCATTATCTGAGTGTTAAATGTCCAATTTACTGACCGTACACCAAAATTTGCCTGCATTACCGGTCGATGCAACGAGTGATGAGGTTCGCAAGAACCTGATGGACATGTTCAGGGATCGCCAGGCGTTTTCTGAGCATACCTGGAAAATGCTTCTGTCCGTTTGCCGGTCGTGGGCGGCATGGTGCAAGTTGAATAACCGGAAATGGTTTCCCGCAGAACCTGAAGATGTTCGCGATTATCTTCTATATCTTCAGGCGCGCGGTCTGGCAGTAAAAACTATCCAGCAACATTTGGGCCAGCTAAATATGCTTCATCGTCGGTCCGGGCTGCCACGACCAAGTGACAGCAATGCTGTTTCACTGGTCATGCGACGGATCCGAAAAGAAAACGTTGATGCCGGTGAGCGTGCAAAACAGGCATTGGCGTTCGAACGCACTGATTTCGACCAGGTTCGTTCACTCATGGAAAATAGCGATCGCTGCCAGGATATACGTAATCTGGCATTTCTTGGGATTGCTTATAATACCCTGCTACGTATAGCAGAAATTGCCAGGATCAGGGTTAAAGATATCTCACGTACTGACGGTGGGAGAATGTTAATCCATATTGGCAGAACGAAAACGCTGGTTAGCGCCGCAGGTGTAGAGAAGGCACTTAGCCTGGGGGTAACTAAACTGGTCGAGCGATGGATTTCTGTCTCTGGTGTAGCTGATGATCCTAATAACTACCTGTTTTGCCGGGTCAGAAAAAATGGTGTTGCCGCGCCATCTGCCACCAGCCAGCTATCAACTCGCGCCCTGGAAGGGATTTTTGAAGCAACTCATCGATTGATTTACGGCGCTAAGGATGACTCTGGTCAGAGATACCTGGCCTGGTCTGGACACAGTGCCCGTGTCGGAGCCGCGCGAGATATGGCCCGCGCTGGAGTTTCAATACCGGAGATCATGCAAGCTGGTGGCTGGACCAATGTAAATATTGTCATGAACTATATCCGTAACCTGGATAGTGAAACAGGGGCAATGGTGCGCCTGCTGGAAGATGGCGATTAGCCATTAACGCGTAAATGATTGCTCTAATTCTTTGATATTTATGGTGACATATGAGAAAGGATTTCAACATCGACGGAAAATATGTAGTGCTGTCTGTAAGCACTAATATTCTGTCACCATCTGTCATTGTCACCGTAAAGTTGAGCGATAGGATGCCTGATATCGACTCGATATCTGTTGCGTTCCCCGTTAAAAGCATGCGGAGTGCTGAACATTTTGTGATGAATGCAACGGAGGAGGAAGCGCGGCGCGGGCTTACTAGAGTGATGGGGGAATTTGGCGAACTCCTGGGTAAGGTAAACAATGCCCTTTCAATCAGTTCAGCAAGGTCCAAAGCGTTAACAGCTTCCATGATGAAATAAAAAAAAGCCTGGCAAGGAGCCAGGCTGCACAAAAGAGCGGGTTTGTATTCCGCATCCAATCAATCAAGAAGGAGTATAGCACACAGGTACTGAAGTGAAAAAATGTGATTCGCGATAAACAAAATATCTACCATTGCTCTAATTGATTGCTATAATTTAGCCGCAGTTTTTGTCAACTACGAAGACGTTGCCATTACTTCACTCCTTGACATCATTGGCGGCCATTAGGCCGCCTTTTTTTTGCCATATGAAAACAATCGAACAAAAACTTGAACAGCGCCGCGAGTGGCAGAAGGCAGCCAGAGAACGAGCGATCGCTCGGCAACGGGAAAAGTTGGCTGACCCCGCCTGGCGAGAATCGCAATATCAGAAAATGCGGGATTCTATCGACCGCCGTATCGCTAAACAGAAAGAGCGCCCACCAGCCAGCAAAACGCGGAAAAGTGCGGTAAAAATAAAATCTCGTGGCTTGAAGGGGCGAACACCGACGGCGGAGGAACGGACCATCGCCAATGCTCTTGGCACTCTCCCCTGCATTGCCTGCTACATGCATGGAGTAATATCTGAAGAGGTGTCTCTGCACCATATCTCCGGTCGTACCGCGCCGGGTTGTCACAAAAAGCAATTGCCCCTTTGCAGATGGCACCACCAGCATGCAGCACCGGCTGAAGTAAGAGAAAAATACCCTTGGCTGGTCCCTGTTCATGCAGATGGCGTGGTAGGAGGCAAGAAAGAATTCACCTTGTTGAACAAGTCAGAGATGGAGTTGCTGGCTGACGCCTATGAAATGGCAAACATCATGCACTAATAAATATATTATTTTTAATCTTAAATGATTGACAACTGACAAGTGACTTGAGTCAGAATCATCACACGCCCGGTACGGATGGATCCCTTTTCAAATATTCCATGGACGGCACAGTCTGAGTACCGGGCGCTACCTTCAGTTGTATTGCTAAGCCGCCGCTGGTGGCTTTTCTTTTTTGTAGGGGCGCTATGGATAAGAAAATATGCGTTGTTTCAATGAGCGTCGGCAAACCGGCGTCAATGACTGCTGCATGGATCAACAATGAGCTGATAATGGCTGAGCGGACCAGCTACCCTGAACGCCGCCGCGATATGGAACTCCAGCTGCTGCGCGAATTGCGAGAAAAAGAGGAAAAGGGTTTTATCGTGCTGGTGGAAGAGGAAAACAGCTTTATTACCGGTCGAGTTGGCCAGCGTGTAAGGTTGCGTGATCCCTTCATGAACGGCAGACCGGTACTGATTGAAGCAATGCAGATTTACAAGGAATTGGAACGCCAGAAAGCGATCAAGTTACCGCGCAAGGAATCCGGCAAATACATCCTTCACCAAAGCATCTTCGATTCCGAACACGATAAAAAAGGCGATGAATTTTTCAACATCAACTGGAGCGAAATAACGACAGAACATGTTCTGTCGTTACTATGTTGCTTTGCGACGGAATACAACAACGTTGCCAGCGCCGACTACATCAGGGCAATGGCTGGAGAAGTTGAGGCCCATCAGGAACCATCATTACTAAGTCCCCTGATTAACATAATTCGCGGAACTCAAACACTAACGCAAAAACAAGTGCCGCAAGGAGAATTAACAGGTAAACAGAACTATTTATAATAGTTACGTTAGGTAACATTATGGGTATGTTTCATTTTCATACCCATTGATTTCTAGCTTGATTTGTTATTATATGTAACAACACATTAATCATTTGAACTGGATGTTAGTAATGGGCAGTGAAGTATATCAAAGCCAAAAATGCGAGCTTAAATATTCGAAATCTCAAATAGAAAAAGCAGCCAGAAAAATTAGACATGGTTGTGAGGGCGCAGAGCGAGAAGAAGCAATTAAAATGATTCAAAATTTCCGCGAGCTTCATTTATATCCATTGATGCTAATGAAAAATCATCTTGATAGGGCTGCAAAAAAAGTTGATAAAGAGAATAAGATTATTGTTGCAAGACGCCTAAAAAGACTTAGCACAATAATTGATAAACTGGAGCGTCCAAGTCTTGACGGCGGCGCAACAAATAATGCAATAGCCCTTACTAGAATGCAGGATATTGGCGGATGTAGAGCTATAGTTAGAAACATCGAACAACTAAAGAAACTAAAAGACCGACTAGTTAAAAGTCGCTCCAAGCATAAAATCTTAAAGGAATATGACTATTTAACTCCAAAGCCAAGCGGATATAGTGGCATTCACCTTGCATATAGTTGTTTTGATGAAGAAAACGGTAACAATCCGTGGAGTAAAACTAAAATCGAAGTACAACTAAGAACAGAACTCCAACATGCTTGGGCAACAAGTCTGGAGATAATAGATACACTTGAAAATATTAAGCTGAAAACTTCTAATGAAGGTCACCCTGAGTGGAGAAGATTTTTTTATCTTTCTGGATGCCTAGTTGCTCATGATGAAGGTGCCTGTATTCTTGATGATGAAACCATCAAAAATTATCAAACAGAGCTTAAAACATTGGAGGAGGCTTTATCTGTTCGCTCAAAATTAAGTACATATACATTTGCAATGAAGCTGACATCAGATGCAAACCTAAAGAAAAGCCTGCCCAAAAACCATAATGGATTCTTTTTGGTGAGGATGAGAAACGCCATAACAAAAAATGGCAAGGATACTGGAAAGTTTCTTGTTTCTGTGAAACCTTTTAGGAAAAAAGAATCGGAACAAGCCCTCCAGGAACTTAATAAGGATGATGCGGATCCTGAAGTATTAATTGCGGTGCTGCTTGCCACTAACAACATTAAATCTCTTAAAAAGGCTTATCCTAACTATTTTGGGTCAACAAATCAGTTCGGGAGATTCCTTAGCAGACACATTGATACTGTGTAAATTCCTATGCCTGGCTTAGCCAGGCATAGCCAAAGATTTAATCAGCATTCAGGAGCAATGCGTTATCTATGATGATCTGCTCCCATTCTTCGAATGCCCGGTCGCGGACGCCCTGGGGAACGCTGTTAGTTTTGAAATCGACGACCGTCCGCCATTTTCCGTCCGGACGGTACATGCGCAGAGCTTTACTTCCCCCTTCCCTGCGCACCTCAACGTTATGCTTGTCAGCAAACTCTTGTAATGCTCGTAGCGTCCCATGCTTTACTGTGTAGTATCGCTTTTTCAAGTTTTCTCTCCAGCCTGTGCCAAGGCTTCAACTTCCAAATCGTAAGACTCAAACTCATAGTCCTGGTCGTCAACCTCTTCAGGCACTGGCAGTAAATGCCAGGCTGAGTATATCTGACCATTATCAAAACGCTCCTGGCTGTAGAGCGTCGCGGCTATGAGTGTTAGCGCCGGGCGGTCATAACGGTAAATTTTGCGAACGTCACGGTCAACGAGACGACCGAAATTACCATAACCGCGCTCCAGTAATAATTTTTTAATTTCCGGCCAGTATGGACCATAGCTGCGGTACAGGCGGGGATTTTTCAGTAATCGCCCGCGTAGCCCTGACAGGAAGAAATCAACGTATTCGTCTTCTGTCTTTCCTAACAACGCTGTACGGAGTACCGCCTCAAGATATGTTTTATTCGGTTTTATTGTATCAGATAGTGTGGCCATATTATGCGACGCCCGGCGAACCGGGCGCTCCTGTTATGCGTATTGTTGGATGACGGCCAGAACGTCCGCCACGTTGTGTTTTGTCTCGATAATCCACCAGTTACCCGGGAAATCGCTGTTCTTCGCCTTCGCTGGCAGCCAGCGAGCGCCGAATTTCGCCTTGATTGCGTCTTTCGCACGGAAAAGAACGCCTTTCATGCCTGAGGCTTCCTGAAGCCCAAATACCTCGCCAGCGGCGAATTTTGGTGCGTACATCATCTTCAGGTCGGCGGTGGATACGCGATAATTCAGACCAAGAGACTGAGCTATGCTGGTGGCATCACCCTGTATTGATGATAACTCTTCTTGTTTCTCGTTTCTGGCGGCAATCTCTTCCTCCGTGATGTTGCCAAGGGCCAGGTTTATCCGATCAGCGTCGGCCTGTTTCTCTTCATCGGTGCGCCCGGCAAGAACCGTGTTAATTCTCTGCAATATCTCCACATGATTCTTGCGCATGCTGAGCAATTCCGGCGTAACCTCGTTAAGATCCACCAGCCCAAGGATGGCAAGGTCGGAAAACATTGATACCAGGTTGTAGGTCATGCGATAGCTGAGTTGACCATAGGCTGATGGCAACTGCACCGCATCCATTTTATAGGCATCCATAAATTTAGAGCCGTCGTTTACGACATCCGCAATTGCCGGTGTGATTTTTCCTGTGGTGGCGGCCTCCCTGATTGCTGTTACCCACGATTGAGTCAGCGCGGAAACTGCATGATTCAGATTGGCTTTGCGTTCTGCTGCAATGCGCGCGCTTGCAGCGTCCATTGACTGTTTGATCTCGTCTTTATTGCTGTAAATGCCAATGGTGCCAAACTGTGCTGTGGTGATCTCATAATCTGACGCCCGGAACTCATTGGTACCGAAAATGGCATTGGTGACTTCAAGTTCAGAATCCCCGTTACGAGTAGCCCCCTGGCTTGTTTTTTCCGGCATTCTGGCGATCGCATCCGCTATTTTCTCCTGAATTGCTTCAGGGGATAGCGTATCTCCGTATGACGCGATTACATCGCCATAATTGGAGCCAAACAGTTCAACCAGGAATGTTTCTGCCGAACGGATCTGGCGGTTATTCCCTTCCGACATCATACCAAGCACCCATTTTGCAATTGACGACTTCAGCGCGCCGTCACGGCGATCCGGGTAAACCGCATGCTTCAGTGGGTCCGTATAGGTACCAACAAAATCGATGCTATAGCCTGACTCTGTAGTCTGAACGCCGTATGAGTCAGTGATTTTGATCATGCCGCGCTGCTGGAAACGGTAGAAATCGTCACAGGAAATGATGTCGTTAATCCCGGCGATGGAGACGCCACCACTGATTTTCTGCATAACAGCATCTTCATCGGGAGTTACATCAACCTGTTTATCCAGCGTCTTCACATCCCAGTTACCCGATTTGGTGCCTTTGAAGGTAAAGATGATCTCCACGTCTGCGCGCTGGCTGTCGAAGTCCAGCGACTTAATGCGAACGATATCACCGGCACAATCATAGTATTGGCCTACACGCCATGAGCGATCGCCGATAACAAGGAACTCATTCGCATGGTTAACCAGATCAGGATCAACATCCAGAATGCCTTTATTTATTGCATCCTCCACCAGCGGGCGCAGGCGTTTGATATCCGTCGCGGCCTTCTGAGTACGGTTCAATAATTTCTCATAGCGGGAGATGGCCTGAGAGATATTAGCCTTGCGCTGAATGGCGCTTTTCAACGACGCGCGATACTGTGCTAACAACATACGGTCTGTGTGATGGACGCTACCCCAGCGGGCTTTCCAGTCTGCGTTATCAGCTGCTTTGGCCATTACCGCCTGTTTGAATTTGGCGACGTCGGCGGTGGTCTTTTCAAGTTCCGCTTTGCTTCGCTCCAATTCAGCGGTAAGTACCTCCACATCCTCACCAGCTGCGTGCTGCGCCTTGATGTAGTTCTGAAGGTCGATAGTAGCCTGTTCTTTCTGGCGAGCGCGTTTCGCAGCTTTCGCCTTATCCATTTGAACCTGCATCATTGCCAGACGTTCGCCGTCATCCTTCGCGGTATACATCTGCATTTCGATCATATCGTTGGCGTCGGCGTTCTCCATTTCTGACTTATCTGAACGGAGGATATCGGAGATCCAGCCTGCTTTACGCTTCAGCGTCTTCAGTCGGTATTCATCGAAAGACCCCTTGCCGCAGTAGTAGTGAACGCGAACGCTTGCACGGTTGGAGCCAACTCGGGCACCGCGACCGTTTCGTTGCGCAATACTGGCTGGAGTCCATGGCAACGTCAGATGATGGATGTCAGTCGTTCCTCGATGCAGGTTGATACCCACCTCTGCCTTTTTGTTGCAGATGATGATCGGAGTCCGGCCCTCCTGGAAGTCGGCTGCAATCTTTTCCAGACCGCCCAACGACATTTCATTTTGCTGCGCGATATAGGCGTCATACAGAGCCATTTGCTCGTTGTATTTCGCTATCTGTGCATCTGTTGGTTCATCCGGTAACTCTTTCGGCGGTTTAACCGCTTTCAGTTTCTTACCGGTTTTACCTGCCTCGGCAACCGTCTGAGCATTCAGTATCCCCACCTTTGAAGGTTCAAGGTTAAGAGCATTGCAGATAATGCGCTTGAGCTTCTGGTGCTGCGTTTTTTCATCGGTGAAGATGATTTGCTTACCTTCCGGGAAAAACTCCTTCAGCGTGGCAATCAGCTTCGCGTATTTGGGCGTAACGGGGTGAGTTACGGTCTGTTCGTCAATGCCAAACCTGGCCAGGCGCTTATTCACTTCCTGCTCGAACGCTTCCGGAACCTGCAACTGAATAAACTCGCCCTTATCTATCAGGGAGTATTGCGATTGCTGCGTGATTGAATCATCACTGTCGTCGTCTTCGCTGGTGGCTTGTTTAGGCAAACTGTCTGCCAGCTGCTGCACCGCATCGGCGTACTCCGGCAGGAAACGATAGGTGATCCGGCGATAGTACAGGTCCATGTCAGTACATACGCGGTCCATATCCCTGATTATTGAGAAGATCGGACGGGCTTTCTCGTGCTCAATCACGCCGTCTTCATTGACCGAGGTCGTTACACCATTGTTGGCTTTGGCCGCCGCTTCCGCCTGCTGACGCAATTCTTCATACGCCGCCAGTTGTTCTTCAGTAAGTGGTGCATCCTGCTGGTGTTCGTCCAGCTCCGGGATCTCCACGGTATCCTTAACGTCTTCCGCCGTTTTAAGCGTTACCCAGCGATGGAATATACCGCGCAGCGCATCAAGGTTTTCAAAGCCCACCAGCGCCATTTTTTCTTCAACTTCACCGCTAATTTTCTGTACCGTTTCCAGCCTGGTCTTGCCGAAGAATTTAACGAAGTCATCAGGACCGTAGATCCCCATGTTCTGCCAGTATTCCTTCGGCAGAACATGAGAAAGCATGTTGTATGCATCGATCGGGGTGTTAACGACTGGCGTTGCAGTCAGGAGAACCGGCCCGCGCCCACCATTCTTTTTCATCAGGTACGCGTTTTTAATTGCCATATCTCGCGCCGATTGCGCCACCGCGCTGGTGGGCAGATAGGCCAGTTGTGACGCTTCGCGACCATTTTTATAGCTATTGCGGTAGTTGTGACCTTCGTCAGCGATCACACTATCGAAGCCCATATCCTCAAAGTACGGATACTTCTCTGCTTTTTCGGTGCCGGTATCTGAATACTCCGACAATACCCGGCGACGCGCGGCCTCTTTGCGGTGGGAGTCGGAGTCCATTGCGCTGGCTACGCGTCCGGCGGCAACGAAGTCATAAAGCATATCCTGTGCATGCTCATCTACGGTGTCATCACGTAGCGGAATGCGGGCGTATTGTTCTTTGGTAAACACGACTGCACGGTAATTTGAGTGCGGGATCGCGTTCATCCGCGCCGTGATAGTGGCTTCATCTGCCAGCTTAAGAGCATCGCGCATAACTGGAGTGCCATCAGTACCAAGAACAGGTTTACCGTTCTCATCGAGCACCTGCACCTGGCGAATCTGATCGCCATCCATCAGCACATCAAGACCGACGAACAGGTAGTTACTGAATGCCTCTTCACTCAGGAATTCTTTTGCTTCGTAATACCAGTTTTCCAGCACTGATTTAGGCACTACATACGCAGTACGGGTGGAGCGACCGTTCTCATAGTTGAACGCCTCAAGCGCCAGCGCGGTCGTGGTTTTACCCAGCCCGGTGCCGAAGCCCAGGATGCCGCGCCCATCTTCGGACAGTCGGCGCACCTCGCTATTCTGGTAATCAAATGGCTGGCGCTTACCGCTTAATCCCTTCAACCCAAGCGGATCGCCAGAGTGTTCATACGGGATATTGCTATTGAACACATCGTTGTATTTGGCAACCAGCTCATCGTAGCGATCGTGCGTCTTGATCCACTTATTGAACTGGTCCTCAAGCAGTGCCATCTGCTCGCGGTAGCCGTTCGCCGTCGCGCTATCTTTGCCACCGATACGCGCACCATTGAGATACTTTTCCAGCTGTGCCGGGAACCCGGTCGCGTTTTCACCTGATTTACGGTCCCACTCGTAGCGGATCTCGCCTGTTTCTTTATCCTTGCGCTGGACGACACCGTATCGGTGCCCGACGAACAGACCATCACCACCGTGATAGGTGTCAGAAACCATTTCGTCGCCTTCCAGCTGCACTGACTGCACATAGCGAAGATCCGGATAGCCGTTTTCCTGCAAAAATTCCAGAATGACGGAACGGTCGAACCAACGGCTATTGAGCTTAAAGCGGATATTCTCTGCTGGCGTCTTGATGCGCTTCTCTTCGATCGCTGCCAGCTGATTAAGGACGTTGTTCTTTACTGGACCGTCGGGGAGTGTGGCAAGGAATTCCTGTTTTGGTGCCACTATCTCGTTAATGTCGCCGCTGGTGGCGCGGGCGAACGGAACAATCCCGCCATACGGTGAAACCGCAATGCCAGGGGTGCTGGCCAATAAATTAAGCAACTCGTCATCACTGGCTGGCAGTTCGCCGGTAAACGCAAGGCGGAAATCATCGAGCTGGATTGGATCGCGAGTGAGATCACTGTAGAGATAACGCAGGGTGTCCTGATAGCTGGTGGAGTCATAACTGGCGCTGGAATCATGCGTAACCAGTTTTCCTGTCAGCTCGTCAGAAATAGTGCCATCCAGCTTAATTGCACCACGGAAAGCAAACCAGGCGCGCGCACCGCTCCCCGATAATTTCGCTATCGGACCGCGACCGGGGTTACCAAAACGGTCAATCTCTGCCTGCAAACGGGATACCAGAGAAAGGCGCTGCTGTTCGATTTGTTCAGCACTATGCCCGGCGGCCTTCATGTCCTGATATTCAATTAACATCCGGCCAATCATCGCCCCGCGATACAAGCGTTCACGGTATTTTTCAGGCTGGCTGTTAATCCAGTCCACCAGCTGCACCATATCGTCGCTGATTGATGTGGTGTATTTATCGCGGACATTTGCCATCTGGGTAAATGTCATACCGAGACGGCCTTCTGTTGTAGTCAGGTTACGCTGAAGAGCCTCCCAGCTGTCCGCGCCATAACTGGCAACATCAATCTTCAGCTCCTTCCCTGCATCAGATTCAATCCAGCGACCACCAGCATATTTTTGCCATACGCCATTAATCAGGCGCATTTCCCCTTCATCAACAACGTCTGCGGTCGGTGACGGTTCAGCCATATTGAGCAAAGACCAGTCGATACGACTTTCGAAACGATGAATCAGCTTCGCTTTAAGAGCCTGGTTATCAATCTGCCCGTCGGCACGAACCTCAATACGCCCCTGGAAGCCCTTTTCCTGGGTACCATGAACAAACCGGCGGCCATCCTTTTCAAACCACTTGCCATAAATAAACGTTGGCCAAAGCACATTTGCCGATTCAAGAGTGCTTTCATCCACCAAGGGGATTTTCTCAGCCATCTCTGCCGGATGTTTGCGCATCAGCACCACATCAACGACTGTACTGGTCCCGTTTGCGTCAAAAGTACCGGTAGGCAAGCGGTGAGCGCCAAGAAATTCAGCTTTCCGTGATAGGCGCAGGCGTAACCGCTTCATGTTTGAACCTGAAACAATGGACGGCGGCACAATCACACACATGAATCCGCCAGGCTTTATCTTGTCCAGCATGCGGAGCATGAAGTAAGAACCCATGTCCGTTTCTTCTGCGTAAGGCTTATCGATGTTGCGTGTGTTATCACGACCGCCGAACGGAACGTTACCC
The DNA here is from genome assembly GCF_004010735.1 of Salmonella sp. SSDFZ54. Classification (NCBI taxonomy): domain Bacteria; kingdom Pseudomonadati; phylum Pseudomonadota; class Gammaproteobacteria; order Enterobacterales; family Enterobacteriaceae; genus Salmonella; species Salmonella sp. SSDFZ54. The sequence goes on along the minus strand of NZ_CP034821.1, from coordinate 126,921 downwards.
ACAACATGGTCGAATGAATCGTTAGGCGTGCTTACAGCCAGCTGTTCGAACGGGGAAATCTGTACGCTGTCTTCCGGGTGTAACAACTGGTTTATACGACCGGAAACACTGCTGATCTCAGTCGCGGTCATCACCGTACCAACCGGTTTTGTCTCATTAAAAACGCCGGTTCCCGCCGATGGTTCCAGAGTGTTACCTACGTCCGCGCCGTAGAGCTTCATGATCTCCCAGACACCTTCAGCGATAGGCTTTGGTGTGTAATATTCGGAGACGGACCCGCCAATGCCGCCTTCACCAGTGTACCCGGCCAGGATCTGGCGCTGTTCATCTGTCAGTGTCGCGCCGTCCACCAGCGAATTAAGCAAATCTATCGCCTTCTGATTCGCCTCCCGGCGCAGTCGGTCATAGCTTTTGCCTTCCACCTTTTCCACGCCGTATTTAATCGGCGCTCGGTGAGATGTTATTGTCCTAATGTATTTCAATATTTCGCTGACACTTGAACAGCGAAACACACCCATAGATAGCTTGTTCATTGGTAATCCTTAACAAGTGACTAGTGTTAAATTCCGTTCAAACACGATGCGAATTATTCTAATTAAGGTGCAATCTTGGCAGACAATAAAATCACGCTATCCTCGGTCAGGAAGGCGCTGGCGGGGGTTTTTAAAGACAACGGAGAACGGGACAACATCCTCCTGTCCGCGCTGGCTGTGCACGGCGGAAGTGGGTATTTGTTTTCTCGCGCAGGGGCACCGGTACAACTGTCCGGCTTCTTAGGCGGCAAACCGGGCGATAGTGGCATGGCTGGTGATGGGCTGGTGGATGGGAGTCGCTTTATCTTTGATGAAGTTCAACTGCCGGAAGACCGCTTGCAACGCTATCCGCTACTCGAAGAAATGGCGGTTTACAGCACGATCGCCACCGCTCTGAATATCCATATTACGCACGCGCTCTCTTTCGATAAGAAGACCGGACAAACCTTCTCTATCGTGCCGGTACACAACGGAAACGATAGTGACTATGACGCCGCGCAGGGGTTGTGTGACGAGCTGATGAACGACATCGGGCGAACCATCAACAAAGAGGTCGCCGGGTGGGCATTTATCATGTCTGTATTTGGGGTGGCTTATGTCAGGCCATACGCCAAAGAAGGCATAGGGATCACGTCTTTTGAGTGCTCCTATTACACCCTTCCGGGCTTCATCAAAGAGTTCGAGGTCAGCGGTAACCTGGCGGGATTTAGCGGCGATTATCTGAAGGACGCGTCAGGGAAAATGGTTTTCGCCGATCCGTGGGCCATTATCCCTATGAAAATCCCCTACTGGCGGCCTAAGTCAAACCTTATGCCTGTGCACACTGGCCATAAGGCTTACAGCCTGCTGGATAATCCGGAAGAGCGCACACCGATTGAAACCCAGAATTACGGGACCAGCTTGCTCGAATACGCCTACGAGCCGTACATGAATCTGCGTTCGGCGATCCGCTCACTGAAGGCAACGCGTTTTAATGCGTCGAAAATTGACCGAATCATCGGCCTGGCGATGAATAGTCTGGATCCGGTAAAAGCAGCCGATTATTCGCGCACCATTACTCAGACGCTTAAACGAGCAGCTGACCTGATGGAAAAGCGCGCACGCGGCGCGAATAACATGCCTACGGTGACCAATACCTTGCTGCCTATTATGGGCGACGGCAAGGGACAGATGACTATTGATACTCAGACCATCCAGGCTGACATCAACGGCATTGAAGACATTCTCACCTATATGCGCCAGCTGGCGGCAGCACTTGGCCTCGATTACACCCTCCTGGGGTGGGCAGATCAAATGTCCGGCGGGCTTGGTGAAGGTGGATTCCTGCGCACGGCAATTCAGGCCGCCATGCGCGCCTCATGGATCCAGCAGGGCGTAGATAAGTTCATTCTGCGGGCTATCGATATTCATCTTGCTTTCAAGTACGGCAAGGTATACCCGGAAGGTGATCGCCCGTACAAAATCGAATTCCACTCCGTTAATACCGCTCTGCAACAAGAGCACAACGATAACCGCGACTCGCAGGCGAACTACGCCACTATCGTTACGCAAATCCTCGATGCCGTCAGCAATAACAGCGTCCTCGCCAATTCCGATGCATTCAAACGTTACCTGTTTAGCGATGTGCTGGAAATTGACGAAAAAATCTCCGAAGCACTGGTGAACGAACTGAAAGCGAAAAGCGAGGACGACGATCACCTGATGGATTCCATCATCAAAACACCGCCACAGGAACTGGCGCAAATCCTTGAATCGGTCTTTAAAGAGGGAAACGATAATGACTGATGTTTTGAAAACGGTCACTGACCGCTTTTGTCTCTATAGCAATGCTCGAAAAGGTCGCCAGAACGGGCGACAGTATGTATTAAGCGCGGTAAAGGCCATGCTTGAAAGCAAGGAAACTCAGGAAGGTTTACGCCTTGGTGAGCTTTTCGGCTACTACGGCCACGGTCGCCGACAGCTGACTGGCAAACTGGAAGTACCAGAAACCAGCGTGATCATGGTGGAAGGTCGCCCGGTCGTAATCGACAATGTTCCAGCGTGCCGCACAGTGGCTATATCTGTTGACGACAACGGCATCGTTACCCATACACAGGAAATTCTTAACACAGAGCCGGGTAAAATTGTCGCCGCGATGATCGAAAGCCGAGCTGGTGGCTGGAGCTGGGCCACTGGCGGGCGCGAGTCCGGGAAAATCGCTGTAACCACCAGCTTCCATGGTGTGGATTATGTGACAACGCCGAACTATATCAGTCTGGATCATCCTGCCAGCGCCGGAATGTTTGAAAGCGCGGATTCTAAATCTCTACTGGCAGAGTCCCTGGCGGCGCATGGATACTCTGACGAGTCAGTGCAGGCCGTTATATCCCATTACAGTAAAATGGCTGAACTGGAAATGATGGTGGAGGCGACAGAGCGTACGGCAGAACTGGAAACCGCACTACTCGAAAGCCAGGGCCGCCACCTCGAAGCAATGGCCAAGATCGCAGATGCTGAAGCGCGAATCGCTTTGCTGGAGGAAACAGCGGGTATCCGCGACGATGTGCTGGCAGCAATGCAAGACGAACTGGATAACCTCCCGATCTTCGTCTCCGCCGCCCAAAAAGACGCATTCCGCCTCAAAGAACCTGGTGATGCAAAAATCGTTGCCACACTTTTCGAATCTCTGATCAAAGTTGGCGCACGCAACTTGCCTGTCACCAGGAAAATTAAGGAGGTTCCGCAAGCGGCTAACGTCCAGGCACCGCGTGAGACAAGCATCATCACGTTTAATAATTCAATCAATCCGTTCAAATAACCACCAAAAATAACCCCGGCAGCTGCCGGGGTTCTCGTTAACTATTATCACCTTCGCCTGCGTGCCATATATTTGCGCACCGCGCGGCCTGGACAATCTGAAGCTGTTTCTTTCTGCTGCATCAATCTTGCAGCCATGCTCAAAAATGTCAGGCACAGCCGAAGCCCGGCATACAATAGCGGTTCCAGTGGCCACGTCTCATTGAGCACATATACCGCCATGAAAATCGAGTCGAAAACTATCGCCGCCAGCGATAACTTCATTGTCGAAAGTCGGCGGAGCAGCCTGAGTTTATTCATTGACCAGCCCCGTCAGGCAAAGCTGGCGTTCTTTTTCACGGCGAATCTTTAAACCTCGCAAGGGCACGCCGTTACTGTTCACGAAATCAGGGAGATGGTTACACATATTCACCCATTCCCCTTTCTGCGCCCACTTGTGGATGGACGTTTCGACTCGCATGCCTCGCGCTTTGCTGTAGTAGGTCCGTAAACTATTGCATCCCATATTGAATGCCGCGCTTGTCATTGCACTGAAGGCATTATCGGGCATGTCTTTGCCCCGGAAGTGCTGATTAATACAGCGTTCAGCGATCAGGATATTCTTTTCCCAATCAGCGGCGATTTGCTGGTCGGTTTTTCGCACACCCGGCGTTACCCCGTGTGTATTACCGATCCCGTCAGTCCATACCCCCGCCGGGCACATGTATGGATCACGTCGGCAACCTTCAGCGTTACCAATCAGCTCAAGCCCCGCCTGGTTGGTTCGCACATTGCCATTACCCATCACGATGGTAATCATCACCGCGATAGCGCAAATTGCACCGCCTCCTGCGGCTGTTTTTCCCTTCATAAAGACCTCATAAGCGAATTTTTTACGCTCCAGGACAACACCCATTCACAGCCAATACCGACTGACTCGATCCCTTTAGAAGGCACAGGATAATGCAAATCACTTGTTAGCTACGTTTCAAAGATATACATTATTGCTCTAATTAATTTATTTTATTAGGTAAGATAAGTGGCACAACGCGGTGTAAACAAAGTCATCCTGATTGGTACCCTGGGGCAAGACCCGGAGATCAGGTATATACCAAATGGCGGAGCGGTCGGAAGACTCAGCATCGCAACGAATGAATCATGGCGCGACAAGCAAACGGGCCAACAGAAAGAGCAAACAGAATGGCATAAAGTCGTTTTGTTCGGAAAACTTGCTGAAATTGCGAGTGAGTATTTACGAAAAGGTTCTCAGGTCTACATCGAAGGGAAACTTAAAACCCGTAAGTGGACAGATGACGCCGGTGTAGAACGTTACACGACGGAAATTATCGTCAGCCAGGGCGGCACCATGCAAATGATCGGCGCTCGCCGTGACGATTCACAGTCCTCAAATGGCTGGGGGCAATCAAACCAACCTCAAAACCACCAGCAATACAGTGGTGGCGGTAAACCTCAGAGCAACGCCAATAACGAACCTCCAATGGACTTTGACGACGATATTCCGTTTTGAATGTGTAAAAAACGACTGAAAGAAAAGCGGTGGTCCAGACGCCAACAAAAGCACGAACTCGCTAAAAAACGCCAAAGTTGGCAATGGCACGCGTTTTTAACGAACAGAACACCACGAGATATTGCTTTCGCTGGTGGGAAAACATTCCTAACCCACCTGAAGACGCAATACATCAGTTTTTAAGCAGAGAAAAGACTATGACAGCACAAAAAACTAAAACCATTCAATACCGCCTACGTAATGGCCAGAGTGTCGAAGTGACCATCAATAATGATGGAGTACCTGGCGAAAAAGTTTCTATCTCTGATCTGGCTATCGAAAAAACCATCATGTGCCACCTTGGCTTTACTGAAGAAGTGAGCAAAAAGCATGGTGTAGCAATCTGGAGCGCAATGGATACTGGTATGCGCAAATTCATTACTGCTCGTACCCCAGGGATGACCATGATGGACCTCATGCAGATTGCGCCGCTGTTTGAATGTGAGCCTTTAGATGTATTCAGCAATCCAGCTATCTGCCAGCAGTTATATGGTGAGATGAAACTCGCGGTTACCCCCATTGTGCTGCATGAAGGATCGCTTGCTGGCGTGTGGAAAGTAGAGCGTATTTCAAGCTACATGCCATTCCACATCCATGTCAACGGCGTAATCGCAGGTGAAAATCAACCTGTTTCAGTTACAAAGTCAGACCTCAATCGCGCAATTCTTGAAGCAAGTTGTCGAGTTATCGGCCTGGGCAAACAGTCTTATGTTTCCTTCCCGGCTGGCCCTGAAGGCCCGGCAGAAATTCTGATTATGGATGCCGATCTGCTCTGGCAAATACAGTTTCTGATTGGCAAAAGCATCATCCGCGCTGAAGAACTCGATCAGTACATTACCTGCACGATGACAGATGAAGTCAAAAGTGTAGCTATAGCCAATGCCCGGAACCTATGTCGTGCTGCATTAACAGAACTGCAAGAAAACACCACGGAAGAAGTGGAAAGCGATTAAAAAAAATCCCGCCGATTGGCGGGATTTCTTCAATATACGATCTGGTCTACATGATCACCAAAATCATCGTCGTCGTCGTCCTCATCGCCACCATCTACTGCTGGCCAATCAACAAACCAGCCAGCGTAAAGATGTAGCGTTCGGAGAACATCACTTGCGGGAGCATCAAGGGTGTTAACGAATCCCATATAGCTATTGGGATTTGCCCCAGCTATGGCTTCAGCGATCATGTCCTCGGTAATGTCACCGGAGATAATGCTTAAACGCCCGGAAACTTCTTCATTATCATCAAATTCGATAATGGCATCTCCGCCTAATGGCGCTGCGATTTTAATCTGCATTATTTAGCTCCTTTGCCACACCTAATAACAGTTCCAGCAATCCGTCACCATTCATCAGTGATGCGGCAGCGGCCTCTTTGTCATGATACAACTGAAGAGCCATAGAGAATACTTCCGTTGCTGACGTTTTGGAAATAGTCGGAGATTTCTGCCGAATTTTCCCGGTGTTACTTACTGAGGCTGGCGGGTATACCTTCGCCATATAAATATTACTCAATCGAGATCTGAAGCACCATTCAGGCTTGCCACGCCCACCGATATTGACGAAAGATGGCTTATCCCCTTCAACATTGGCCTTCAGGAATGACCGGGCTTTCTCTAACAAACCAGGGTTACTGTACTCAAGATGATGACCCAGCTCGTGCCACAGTGCACTTGCATTTTCATCGTTCAAATTGACAGCAACAACACCATTAAGATTTGCGTATGCCCTTCCCTGGTGGTGAACTACCTTTGATAAGGTCGATATTTTCCCGCCGGTCAGGCGATAAATATCAGCAAGTTCCTTGCGCAGGTCTATCCCACCATTCTGTCCAGCGCGGACTTCTTCCACTTCTTCTGTGATAAAAGAGTCGGCCCACTCAAGAGCTTTTTCTTCAGATACGGATGAGTTTGCGATCACACTGTTCATGGCAGATAACACTTTCTCGTGGACCGAACCCATACTTCGCTGATTCATTTGCCAGCGTATCTGCGGGTTATATGAGAATCGCTTAAGTAGTTGGTCAAGCTGCTCAAGTTCTTCTTCACTGACATACTTTTTAGCCTCACCAATAATGCCAGGGAGAATATTGCCGTTAGGATTAAACGCTCGCGAAAGGAAGAGTTTCAGCGCCCCCATGCCCTCCGATGCTTCAATATCACCAATAACCCGGTTAACAATGGCCGCACTCTTCGGATTAGCATCCGCCAACGCTCTGGCTACGATTTGCAGGGACGATACGACCTCACGCTGCATATCAGTCCTGATCTCATCAATAAACTCTGGCGTTATGCCGTGCTCTTTAAGAATATCCCGGCCTTCCGCCGTTACCCCATCGATATCACCGACATGTTTATTAACACGACTTTGCAATGCCTTAAATGCCTTCAGAATTCCACGGACATCATCCGCTTTACTAACGGCCTTCCTGAATGCTGGCAAGAAGTCTGAGTTAACCTCATTTTGTTGATCGGCCCACTGAATGGAGGCTTCTTTCATCTCGTCCAGAGTCAGATCACCCAACGCGGTATGGTCTGTGAATATGAGCGACAACCTCTGAACCATTTCTGCCAATGGTGATGCCGAATGCGCCGCGCTAAGGAATGCTTTCACCCTGGTTGGGCGAATGGAAAACCAGTCAATAGCTGGTGGCATATCTCCGTTTTTTATCGCCTGCGCTATCTCGTCAAAGCCATCGCGCCCAAGGGAGGATGCGTGATTTAACAAGCCGCGAAGTAACGAATTGCTGATACCGAATAATCGGCACCATTTTTTCACGTCGGCAACAGGCATTCGAACAAAATGCGCAAGCACTTGTACAAGCTGTTCATCCTGGGGATCTGTACGGGAAAGCAGCCTGATCAGATGAATAATGTCTTTGATGCCGGATGCCCGATGTAATAGCAAACTGGTATATGGAGCAACATCATTGTAACTACCGCCGGAAACGGACTCGAAAAGACCGCCGGATATCCCTTGCATGCCTTCGTTTTCCAGTTCCTGAGACACCTGGCGAAGGATATCCTGTAACGACACATCACCACCGCCAAACATATCCCCCAGCGCCTGGCCCTGGTGCTGTAACTCATCATTGATACGTTGAGCCATCAACTTAAAGGCGGAGGCCATACGCTTCGCGCTACGGTTATTCGCGACGATGAACAACGCGAGTGCTTTCACTTCCGGGGCCGTTTCGCTGAACATATCCCCCTGAGCAATAACATCGGTAATATGCTGGCCTGACTCCTTCGATTGCCTTACCAGGTCTACCGCATCTTTCAATGCCGCCAGCGCCTTTTTATCGAGGCTATCCGCTGTCTCAATGCCATCAACAATAGTTGTCACAGCCTGCTTGTGCGCTTCTCCTGATAAAGCCTGCATCTGGACAAAATCATTGGCTGCCGCATTAAGCGCCGTCAGAACATTACGCATGTCCGGATCAGGTTCTTCTGCAACCATCCTTACCAGGCGCGCATCCTTATATGCCTTGGCAAAGATCGCGTTTTGTATACGGTCTACAAGTTGCCGTGTTGGTCGCCCATCTTCAGTTACAAGGCCAGCCGCCTGTGTGGCACCAACTTGCGTCATAAATCCGCGAATAAACGCGTCATTACTGCGGCTAAGCAGATCTCCGCTTTCTGACGGGTTAAAAAGCGCCATCATCGCCGGTGTTATGCTGTCGGCATCAACAAAAGCCTTTTCACTGGCTGCCATTTCCTGAAGATCAGAAATATTTGAGTCCTTGGCAAACTGAACGCGGTCAACCTTGGTTAACCGGCGGCGCACCAGTACCGGAGCCGTCATTGATTCAACCTTTTCAGGTCGTATGCCGAATTCGGTCGCATGTTCAATCAGGTACTCCCGATACCGATCCGCATTACCGTCCTGATAGGCTTTAATGATCCCCATGGTACGTCCATTACCTGACTCAACTGCATTGTCCTCACCAATTATCGGTGCGCCATGGCTGGATAATCCGGAATCGGTAAGCTGAGCAGGCCGCAAATCTTTGGATATCTGGTTAACCTGAAGAAGGCTGGATGCGCGGGTCCGGTCACGCGGCTGAAGTTCCTGGGGATAGTCAGGATTAATTTTCCCATCCAGAGTATTGGATACCAAAATAGCTGAGGCATCGACGATATCAAACGCTGTTTTTACCTCGTCTCCCTTCGCTGTCACCACATACGAAACCCGCCCATAATCGGGCAGGTTCTTTAGCAGCTCGATCAGCGTTTCTATGCTGGTGGCCATTACCACCTGATCGCTTAAGCTCATCCCTGTTACGCCTTATCCAATGTGCCGCCCCCTACGCTCCTCATAGTGGGGATATAAGGCACAGTTTTCCTCCCGGCTATTTTTGCTTAAAATAGTGACATGAAACAACAGGTGTCATTCAAATTCCGGTTAAAACCAGATGGTCAACAGGAGCGTCAAATGAGGCGCTTTGCCGGAGCTTGTCGTTTCGTTTTCAACCGTGCTCTGGCGCTTCAGAATGAGAATCATGAGGCCGGTAAAAAATACATCCCTTACACGAAAATGGCTTCCTGGTTGGTTGAGTGGAAAAAAGACACTGAAACCGAATGGCTTAAAGATTCTCCCTCACAGCCATTGCAACAGTCACTGAAAGACCTTGAGCGGGCTTACAAAAACTTCTTCCAGAATCGGGCTGCTTTTCCCCGATTCAAAAAGCGGGGACAGAATGATGCATTCCGCTACCCGCAGGGCGTTAAGCTCGATCAGGAAAACAGCCGTATTTTTCTGCCGAAACTTGGCTGGATGCGCTACCGGAATAGCCGTCAGGTCACGGGTGTTGTGAAAAATGTCACTGTCAGCCAGTCCTGCGGTAAGTGGTACATCAGTATTCAGACAGAAAGAGAGGTATCCACTCCTGTTCACCCTTCAGCATCAATGGTCGGACTGGATGCTGGCGTGGCTAAACTCGCCACGCTGTCAGATGGCACAGTCTTTGAACCTGTAAATAGTTTTCAGAAAAACCAGAAGAAGCTGGCGAGACTTCAGCGACAGTTAAGCCGCAAGGTCAGATTCAGCAACAACTGGCAGATGCAGAAACGCAAAATACAGCGACTGCATTTTCGTATCGCAAACATCCGCAGAGACTACCTTCATAAAATCACAACGATCATCAGCAAAAACCACGCAATGATTGTCATTGAGGATTTGAAGGTTAAATACATGTCAAAGTCAGCGGCGGGTACGATAAGTCAGCCGGGGCGCAATGTCCGGGCAAAATCAGGTTTAAACCGTTCGATACTGGATCAGGGCTGGTATGAAATGCGCCGCCAGCTTGAGTACAAGCAGCTCTGGCGTGGCGGTCAGGTACTGGCAGTGCCGCCAGCGTACACAAGCCAGCGTTGCGCGTGCTGTGGCCATACAGCGAAAGAAAACCGCCTGTCACAAAGTAAATTCGTGTGTCGGGATTGTGGATATACAGCGAACGCCGATGTAAACGGCGCTCGTAACATTTTAGCGGCGGGGCACGCCGTGCTTGCCTGTGGAGGGATGGTGCAGTCAGACCGCCCGTTGAAGCAGGAACCCTCCGAAATGATTCAGGCGACAGCCTGAACATAGCAGGAATCCACACCCCGAAGGGCGTGGAGGATGTCACGCTGCCTCTTTAATGTTGGCGGCTATCCATGCCGCCGTGTGCTGTTTAACCTGGTCCAGGTCGATGTATGTGCCAACATATTGACTCAAATCCTGCAAGGTACCGATAAATGCATCGGTGCTCTGATCGACGAATTTATCAGCCAGGAAATCAGCAACCAGTTTTGGCACGCCATCATGTACCGAAGGTTGTTTTTCCTCGCCACTACTGCCGCCGGACACACCGTACCCCATCTGTTGCATGATCTGGTCAATTTCATCGCTGATATCCAGCAACTCCATGCCACGCGCGGTAGCCGCTTTGGACATCAGAGCATCCAACTTATCGCTGAGATCCATTAACTCAATAGCTGATAGTGTCATGCCGCTACCCCCGCTTTCTGGATTGCTACCAGCAGATCAGCCAGGTGGCGAGCAGCGCCATTAACTAGCTCTTCGTTTTCCTCAAAACGCCCGGCAGCCTGAAGGGCTGCAATCGCTTCCCGGACATTACCCCGGGCGTTACGGATCTCCGCCATGTCAGTGCTTTGCATATCCATCACGTTATTGAGATATTCAATGGCTTTATTAGCCGCTGCATCTGCTTCGCTAACCGTTTCATCAGGCTGTGCCGGGGCAGGTTCTGGCTGAGTAATCTCACCGACTTCGGCCTGCAATGCATTGATCATGCTCTGCACCATTTTCTCGGTGCCAGCGCCCCCCGGAAACGCAATATTGGGGAAAGTTTTTTGAAACTGAGTTTTCAGCATTACGCGGAACTCGTCTGGTGAGCTGGTGGCCAGCTCCAGAGCTTTTTGTGCATATTTGCCAAACGGACCATTAGTAAGTGTCTTCGCCAGGAAGTCGAAAGAATCCTCGTGAGGCAATAACTTCAGGTCGTACTCACTCATTTGCTGATCAGAAAGCGGGGTATCGTAAGTAGCAATGCCGTAGCGTGCATATTCATAATACGGGTCACCTTCATCAGGGCGCGGCAGAATTGCTTTGTTACCTTCAGGTATTGCGCCAGGGGCCGCCGGACGCATTTGCAGGGCATATCGATATGCACCTACAGAGACTTCTGGTTCAGGCGAAGAGCTACCGGTATCCTCCGCTGGTTCAGGTTCGACGTTTTCCGGTTTATGTTCTTCTGGTTGGACCAGGTATTCCGATACATTACCCGCTTTATAGGCTTTAAACAGCTTGCCGATCGCATCTGCCATGTCCACACCCTGTATGGATTTAGCCTTGATCATGTACACGCTGCCATCCGAATCGCTTAACTGGATATACCCTTCGCCGTCCTCAATGAATTGCTTCATTGATGCACCATTACTGAGCGTCACTTCCCCGTTCATATGCATACGATTTTTGATACTGGCAAGGCGATCCGTCAGCGCGCGAGAGTGCCCACCAGTCATCCCCGCTGGAGCAATGGTATCGCGCCCACCAGTGCGATTGAGCTGATCAATCTCCGTCTGCAAACGCTCATTCTCTTCATAAAGAGAATCCGCTTCCGATGCAACAGCGTTAATTTTCTGCTCCAGATCTGCCTTCTGCCCTTCTACCGCTGCCACCTGATCCGCGAGGTCGCTCATGGCATCCTCTTTCTGGTCACTGTCAGCCTGTAGTTGGGTTATTTCATCAACAAGGGCTTTTTTCTTCTTCTGCGCACGCTGGAATTTTGCCGAGTTTTTCTCTGCAAGGTTGGCAAGTTTCATGGTGACCTGCGCCAGCGTCATATCACGTCCACTCATCGGAGCAACGGTGTGAGTAACGTCTTTTTTATTCAGTAAGAACTGGAAAGCAACCAGCGTATCGCTATTGGTGATCCGGTTTTCCGCTGTCGGGCTATGAAACAGAATGCTGATAGTCTGACCATCACTGAGCGGAATAATGGCTGGCAAGACCGGCAGCCCGTTAACGTTACGTGCCCGGCCAATTTCAGCGCCGCCGATCGCGCGCGCGCCGCTCTGGGCCACATCCCCCGTTTTATCACTCCCCGCAGAGATTCCGGTACCATTCAGCTTCTGGTTCAATGCCCGGACAAATGCCTGCATGGTCCGGTGTAACTGCAAACGAGTAGAACTAATCGCCTCCAGTAAATCCGTAGCACACCAGTGGATCGGCGTGTCATAGAAGAACGTAGCCTCGATTTCCTCCAGGGTGTTGGATTCCGTCATCAGATAGCGGTCCTCACCGGCCATTAATGCGCGATATTCATCATCAGTCACTGGCGGGGGAAGCACGTCAAGCCCAGGCTTGATCGTCACCCCTTTATTGATATTGAACTGTTCCATGTTAATTTCCTGCTTTCAGTTGCTTAAGACGGCGTTTGAGTTCGCCATTTCGGGCCTTTTCGTTATTGAGTCGGCCTGTCTCCTTATCCAGCTTCGCCCGCAAATCAGTGATCTGCTGTTGATTGAAAGACACCGAATTCTGCGCGGACTTATAAGCGGCAACCACCTGAGCATTCCGCAGTTTTGCTTCTTGCAGACGCTGAAAGTTGGATTTAACTGCCGGTTTCTTGTCTACCGGATTGGCAACACGCTTCGCTTTGGCGATCAGTGATTTCTGGAATTTTGCGGAGTTTTTGCGGGCCGCTTGCCCCATGACGGTACCAAGCGTCTTGATATCCGGCGACTGAGCGTTAGGAATAGCTTTTCCATTCAGCCTCACAGACGATATATCGCCAGTATCGTTTACCTGTATGGCAAGAATTTGTCCGTCGTTAAGAACCAGCTTTGCGGTTTTAACTTTAACGCCATCTTTCGTTGTTGCGCGGTTGCTGGAGTCAACCTCAATTACCGTAACACTGGTTTTATTGATCGCCGCGATAAGGGATTTCAGCCCCTTTTCATTAACCTGGTCAAAATCGACCGTTGCATACTTATTTTTCGTCATCTGACACATCCTGTGCGAGATTTATTACGTAACTTCTGCGGATTTGCTGAGTAACAGGGAAAATCCGATACAACGGGTTAATGAACGAGTCGCCATGCGTAACCATGACGTTGAAATGCCACAGCCGTTCTCCTTTACCCATATATTCAGTGGGTATGTACAACCATTCACTGTTTTCGCCCTGTTCAGCCGACGTCAGACAACGTTGTTCGCCTTCAATCACTGTCGTCGGCTTCTGAACATCGCGGATCCAATATCTGACCGTTGCGCCGCGCAAAAACGGGAATTTAGACCGGTATTTGAACGGCACCCGGATGAAACCCGGTTTAATTTCCACATCACCAAGTTCTAAATGCGTGATGTCCTTGCGTTTTAGCAAATAGCGATCGGCTAAGGCTAACGCAAGAGCGCATACACCCCAGCCAATCATTTCCCACCTCCCTTTTTCACCAAACTTGTAAGAACATTCAGAATGCTATCGATATTCACTCGTTTCATCCCTGAAATCACCTCATGACCGTTATTGCTGGCTATCGTTACCATTAAGTACGTAATTGATAACTCCCAGCCCTCGTGTTGCCCCAATAGGTACGCCACCGCGCCAGCTGTCACTGCAACAAAGATCTCCGTAACCAATCCCAACAAATTGCCAGACTGGCGACCGTCTCGGACATCCATCAGGAACGTGCCTATCCCACCAATTACTGAAAGCAGGAGCGCAATAGCAACTGGAGCTAATTCCTGTGTGTCAAGCACAAGTTCCCTCCTACGTTGTCAGGAGGTAATGGTATGCAAAGTAACTTCTCAACCGGTTATGTTGCATAAGAGACTTACCTATTCAACCGACTTTTGGAACCTTCAATAATAAGCCTGCTATTGGCGCTGAAAATAAGAACCATGCAGCTCTGAAGGCTTTCATTCATGTCCTTATATTCCGCGAGATACATGCCAATAAAGCCAGCAAGTACGGCGGAAATACATTCGGCCAGCAATTTCTTGCATGAAGACTCGTAACGGTTTTCACATAGCCCACTCAAATACGAATACACCCCACCAAGAAGGGATAACATCACGATATGTACATAAAATGTCATTTTTTACCTATACAACAGTAAGTTGAACAACATTTGAGAACGGTATGCACTTTGTGATTTCCACACACACTGGTTTTGTTAATTAAAACCTGTAGCTTGCAATAAATAACGATAGTGGGCAGAAAATATGCTAATAGGCTATGTACGCGTATCAACAAATGAACAAAACACTGCTTTGCAACGAAATGCCCTTGAAAGCGCAGGATGTGAGCTGATTTTTGAGGACAAGGCGAGCGGCAAAAAGGCTGAACGCCCAGGGCTAAAAAAGGTTTTGCGTATGCTTTCCAGAGGTGACACCCTGGTCGTATGGGCGTTAGATCATTTTGCGGGCAGCAGCGTTACTTGGTTGTGATGTTGGAAAATGAGGTCTTACAGCGAATTGATTTCATCTCACCTCCTTTACATCAATTCGCCACTATCGAAAAAAACATCGTGGGTTGAGTGTGGCTATTGGGGCACAATCAATCTGTGTTGCCGACCGATTCAATTGGTTTGAGCGTTACTTTCTATGCACGTTCGTTTGGCGGGGTGTTTTTTATACAAAGTTGACAGAGCCACATCGTAGATCAATGCGACCTGCTTGCGGGGGACTCCTTGCGCTAATAAACGTCCGGCCTGCTCCCATTGCTCTGGTGTCAGTTTTGAACGGCGTCCTCCTATCCTGCCGTTAGCCCTTGCCACAGCCAATCCTGCACGCGTTCTTTCAATAATATTTTCCCGCTCCAGCTCTGCAGCCGCACTCAGCATCGTGTAAGCAAAGCGGCCAATTGATGTGCTAATTTTTATCCCTTCTGTAACCGAAATAAACTCAATGTTGTTTGATAAAAAAAAGTTCAGTAACTCAACAAGATGAATCAGAGAACGTCCCATTCGGTCCAGTTTCCAGACAACAACCGTATCGCCAGGCCGCAACACTTTTATCAGCTTATCAAGCCCTGGTCGTTTTGACTTCGCACCGGATATTTTATCTTCAAAAATCCGGTCACATCCTGAACTCCTGAGCGCCTCCAGTTGTAATTCTAAATTTTGGTCAAAAGTTGACACTCTCGCATAACCATATTGCATACTTTATCACCAGCGATTGTTGCTAAAAGCGGGAAAAAATATCGTTCAGACGACACGGAGGCAATTCGCAAAAACCTTGGTTTAGGAGAAACGATAAATCTCGCTGCGGGTGCACTGCAAAAATCGCAGAATGGCGGCGATATTCCGGACAAAAAACAATTTGCGAGAACTATCGGCGCGGTAACATCGACTACCATTACACTTGGTGAATCAGGCTGGTTCAAAATCGCCACGGTTGTAATGCCGCAGGCTACATCAACAGCGGTGATTAAACTGTACGGTGGGGCGGGGTTTAACGCTGGTTCACCTGAACAGGCGGCAATCAGCGAACTGGTATTGCGTGCCGGTAATGGCTCACCTGTTGGAATAACTGCCACGTTGTGGAGACGCTCGCCTGCTGCGGCTAACGAGGTCGCATGGGTTAATACATCAGGCGACACCTACGATATTTATATTAATATCGGCCAGTATGCGTACTGGTTAATTGCGCAATATGACTACACCGGTAATGCAAATGTCACGTTGCACAGTACGCCTGAATATTCATCAGTACAGCCGGGAAACTCAACCAGCGGTCAGACATATACAATTTACAGTAGTCTGATGAAACCAACAGCCGGTGATGTGGGTGCATTGCCGATTACAGGGGGACAGCTAAACGGTCCGTTAAGCATTGGTACTGACAATGCACTGGGCGGTAATTCAATTGTACTCGGTGATAACGATACCGGTTTTAAAGGCACTGTTGCAAAGTTAGCGATGAGGCAGCCTTTTGTCTTATTCAAAGGCCTTACATTTCAAAAACTCTGCTTACCAGGCGCATTTCGCCCAGGGGATCACCATAATAAAATGCTGAGGCCTGGCCTTTGCGTAGTGCACGCATCACCTCAATACCTTTGATGGTGGCGTAAGCCGTCTTCATGGATTTAAATCCCAGCGTGGCGTTGATTATCCGTTTCAGTTTGCCATGATCGCATTCAATCACGTTGTTCCGGTACTTAATCTGTCGGTGTTCAACGTCAGACGGGCACCGGCCTTCGCGTTTGAGCAGAGCAAGCGCGCGACCATAGGCGGGCGCTTTATCCGTGTTGATGAATCGTGGGATCTGCCACTTCTTCACGTTGTTGAGGATTTTACCCAGAAACCGGTATGCAGCTTTGCTGTTACGACGGGAGGAGAGATAAAAATCGACAGTGCGGCCCCGGCTGTCGACGGCCCGGTACAGATACGCCCAGCGGCCATTGACCTTCACGTAGGTTTCATCCATGTGCCACGGGCAAAGATCGGAAGGGTTACGCCAGTACCAGCGCAGCCGTTTTTCCATTTCAGGCGCATAACGCTGAACCCAGCGGTAAATCGTGGAGTGATCGACATTCACTCCGCGTTCAGCCAGCATCTCCTGCAGCTCACGGTAACTGATGCCGTATTTGCAGTACCAGCGTACGGCCCACAGAATGATGTCACGCTGAAAATGCCGGCCTTTGAATGGGTTCATGTGCAGCTCCATCAGCAAAAGGGGATGATAAGTTTATCACCACCGACTATTTGCAACAGTGCCGTATTGAAATCGGTGATTTTGATAACCTTCATGTCACAGCAACAACGAAAGAGGAAGCCGTCCACCGCGCCAGTGAGGTTTTATTACGTACACTGGCTATTGCGGCACAGAAAGGCGAACGCGTCCCATCTCCCGGAGCTTTGCCTGTAAACGACCCTGACTACATAATGATTTGCCCACTGAACCCGGGCAACACTCCGCTGTAAGCACCATTCAAAACACATACAAAACGGCGAGTTACAACAACTCGCCAAACACATTCGATCTGCATGATCGAAATTATTCGTTTCACCAGAAAAATCACCGAAGATACAATAACCACATGAGCTGAAAAGACTTTTTCAGTCGGAGGAACAATGAGACTGAATACGACCGGTATTGCGGCCAGAATGATGCTCTCGCTGGACAAAAAAGCAATCGGCGAAAAACTCATCAACGGTCGTCAGATAAACCCGACACCGCTGCAGGTCCGTTACCCACAAGGGGTGAGAGACGTGCTGGGGATAATGAGCGAGCAATTAGCCATATCCACCGCTGATTTGACCCGAATCCTGCTTGAGGATGCTCTGCATAATATGTTCATGCCTGCGGATAACACCACGGGAAACATTATAAGCAGAATTGAATGCATCATGCTGTCGCATGATATAAATGCACCATTGCTGGCAACATTGTTGTCGCCATGGAATATCCGTTCGACGGTTATACAGGACCCGGCAAGACTTGCTGACTATCTCTCAACTGACGCTCTCGAACATCTGGCTGAATATTTTAATCTTAATCCGGACTGGGTGAATGGCCGCGAAAATTATCCGATAGCATTGTCCTGTGAATGGCCAGATACTGCTGAAAACTTCAAAATGCTTGTTAATGATGACGGTAACACTGACATTATTTTCTGGCATAGCTTCCCCTACGCAGGAAACGCTAAAAGGGAATATTGCGGAGTAATATTGCGACAGAAAAAACTTATAAACGGTTCCGTAATATATCCCGCTCTGTCATTAGTACCCACACTAATGAACGATGAGAAAAGAAAATGGTTAACTGAATATACAACCAGGCAGAATGCAACAATGTCTTTGCGCCGCGTCACGTTGCGACCTGGCCTTGCCGGTAACCTTATTACAGGACAAATACTACCTGTTAGTTTATTTAATACGTCTTTATTACCCTGGTAAATACCAGATAGTACCGAAGTAAAAATTTACGGCACATCCGTGTCATAGCGTTATTTTGTCTGAATTCTGATAAACAGGAAATTAAATGATGAAGAAAAATCATATTACCCGCACCATCATTGCATCTGCTGTATTATTTTCATTTAACGCTGCAGCAGCGACGTCATATTTTGAAGCGCGTAACGATGCAATGGGTGGCACCGGGGTGGCATCTTCCCATTATGGTGTGGCACCTCTGGCAAACCCGGCTTTACTGACAAAGCACAACAGCAATGATGATTTCAGCCTGTTACTGCCGTCCGTGGGCGCACAATTGTCAGACCCGAACGACATCGCTAACAAAGCCGATGACATTCAGGATGACTGGGATGCCTTCGACCGCGCGGTCGACAGCAATTACGGTGTTGACCAGGCAGCGGCAAACCTGAAACAGCGCCTGCTGGAGTTCCGCAATATCCACGCTGATGCGCAGGTGGGTGTTTCTGCCGTTGCGGCACTGCCGAATGACACGCTGCCGGTTGCCCTGATGGTGAAATCTTACGGTACGGTCAGCGTTGACGGCAAAGTCAGCGACGCCGACCTGGACTATCTGGAGAAAGTCGCCAACGGCACAATCACGGATGTGGACAAAAACGCGCTCACCTCCCGCGCGTATGGTCGTGCCGCAGTGGTCACTGATGTGGGTATTTCCTTTGCAAAAGAACTGGAAACCGCCGGTCAGAAATGGTCACTGGGCTTCACACCCAAATACCAGCGCGTGGATCTGTTCAACTACAACGTCTCCGTGCGTGACTACGACAACAGCGATTTCAGCGACGACAAATACCACAACACGAAAAACGGCGTGAACGCCGACATCGGGGCATATACCGACCTCGATGACAACTGGACGCTGGGTCTGGTGGCGCAGAACCTCATTCCACGCAGCATCGATACGAAAGTGGTCGACGGTGTTAAGGAAACCTACAAAATCCGTCCGCAGGCCACTGCCGGTGTGTCCTGGCACAACGACCTGTTCACCACCGCACTTGATGTTGACCTGACACCGGCCAGCGGATTCACCTCCGACAGCAAACGTCAGTTCGCCAGCATCGGCGCAGAATTCAACGCATGGAAATGGGCACAATTGCGTGCCGGTTATCGCCAGAACATGGCATCAAACTCCGGAAGCGCCTTCACCGCAGGCGTTGGCATCTCTCCATTCGACGTCGTACATATCGATGTATCCGGCCTGGTCGGGACCGACCATGATTACGGTGCAATCGCACAACTCCAGTTCACTTTCTGATTCATATTCCTGCCCCCGGTACTTTCCCGGGGGTCTTTTTATAGGCCCGGAGAAAGCACAGTAAGAAGGTATTAAGTTCTAACAATCGTCAGTGAGGGTGATATTTCCGTGCCCGGCTTAGTCTTGACGGAGAATACAACAAAGATGCATAGAGGATATTTGAATTTATATAAAATCTGATATACTCGGTAAGTAACAAGAGTGTACGGGCACATGTGCCTGTCTGAATTGCAGGTTATCCGGACGAGGGCCGGGGACTGTTTCAGGGACAAGCGCTGGTACATTCGATTCACAAATCGTCGAGTCATCCTTCATGGATCGATTCGGCGCGG
Source organism: Salmonella sp. SSDFZ54 (assembly GCF_004010735.1). NCBI lineage: Bacteria > Pseudomonadati > Pseudomonadota > Gammaproteobacteria > Enterobacterales > Enterobacteriaceae > Salmonella > Salmonella sp. SSDFZ54. Next base: position 107,024 of record NZ_CP034821.1, on the reverse strand, counting down.
AGCGTTAAAGATTACGCTCATGTTTGTTTATCTGACAACACATCAACCAGCCAGTCAGAGATAATTACCTCAGTTCAGTAATCTATGAGGATATTTACCTCTCCACTCTGGCATTCATCTCCGGTAATACAAGAACGACTGGTAGCAAACATCATCCTGTCTGTATCTGGACACCGGTATATTCAATTTTGATCTGGCTGCCCGAAAACTATTATGGGCGTATTCTACCTACGGTGCGTTTTTCCGCCCGTAGCTGGCTGCAATTTTCCTTCTCAGCATACTTCTGCTCCCATGAGGTAATGCATGTTTGACAAAGAAACGTACATCGAAAACAAAGCCTTTACGGTGCGACCATTTGATCCCGCAAACCTGCGATTGATCACCGACAGGAAAAATAAATCTTTCATTTTCCAGACAGAATGCATAGTCGCTGTGGAACCGCGCCAGTCGTTCGGGGACCCGATGGTTACCGAATCTGACGTCATCCTGGCGAACGACGTTCGTATCCGGGTATCGCTATCACCTTCTGACGTGTTCCGGCAGCTCAGCAAAAACACAGACCTGTAAGTAACCCTCCCCTAACTCTTTCTTCACTGCTCAGGAAAATCCACCATGAACCGTATGATACCTGCGGGGTGTCTGGCCGTACTCCTGCTGGGCGGCTGCCACGCAACACCACATAAACCCGATTACGGCGCTGCATCCGATGTGGCCAGAACCCGCCACGCGCAGTACCAGCTGTGGGAGCACGGTGCGCTGTCAGGACAGACGCACGCTGTAACCTCCCAGCCCGTGCTGACCGCAAACAGCGGACGACTTTCCTTTGACTGGGACGGCGATGCCATTGAACTGCTGGACAGTCTGGCCCGTGCCCGGGGTCTGCAGTTTGGTTACAACGGCGTCCGGCTCCCCCTGCCACTGACGCTGCATGTCCGGGATATGACCTTTGAAAATACGTTAAGGCTGATACAGGCACAGACCGCCTGGCGCGCCACACTCACTCAGTATCCCGGCGTACTCTGGCTGGACTTCATGCCGGTCCGGAAAAACCACAAGGAGTGACCATGTTTCGTCATCTCATTCTGGCCACCACCATTGCCGTCGCACTGTCCGGCTGTGCACAGATGGCAGCCGGCAGCCGCCCGCACACAGACACCGGCACGCCGGATATCAGTACCTTCCTGCATCCGGAAAATGCCCGCCCCGACGGCATGTCGGATATCCGCTATCAGTTGCTGAACGAGACAGGAAAAACACTGGGATTCCGGGGAGGACGTGCAGAGCGCGCCGCCGAGCTGCGCAGGACACTTGAACACCGCGCCACGACACTTGATGCCCTGTATGACTTCCGGCCACTGCTCAGCCCGGAAGGCTGGCTGCCCCCGGTGATTGACGAAGCCCGGGACGTGGCACATGTCACGGGCGAACAGTTCAGAACGGCGGACACTGTGTGGACCATCGTCTCTCCTGAACGCTTCGTCAGCAATCCACCCGGCTGGCGAACCTGGCTGTTCACCGGTCTGTCGGACAAAGTCACGCCGCCTGACGGCAGCGTTATCCCGGAGGACCGCAGTCAGCGAAAAGTCTGGGAGCAGGCGGTCAGGACAGGCTGGCAGGAAGGGCGTGATGCAGCAGACCAGATCCTTGAAGCCAACTTTAACCGCCTTAACCGTGACTATCGCGGCATGATGCTGTACGCCATGCTGCGCTCACGCGGAATGATTTCAGCACCTGCCGTCTCCGACACCGTTCAGTCCGTCACCGGCTCCGGCACAAAACTGGTCACCGGCGACCGCGTCCGCAGGCTGAAACAGCACGCAGGCTTCGAACTGAACAAAACGCACTGGCGTCCCGTCATCAGCACGGAGAAACCGTAATGTCCCATGAATTCACACCGTATGACTTTCACGGCACACCGTCTGCGGAAGACTTCAAAGCCTTCATGGCATGGTGTGCCACACAACAGGTATCCGATATCAACATGCAGGGCGGCAGTCCGCTGTCCGTGGCCCGCTTCGGTCGCCGTTGCCGGGCAAGTCACATGGTGCTGGCCTGCGATACGGTCAGCCGGCTCACGGATGAAGTCTTTGGGCTGGATATCCGCCCGGTCATTACCAGCGGGCAGCCGGTGGACCGGGCCTTCCAGCTTGACGGCGACATGAACGGCCGTTACGGCCTGCAGCGCGGGGAGCGGGTCCGTTTCCGCTGCAATTTTATTCTCGGCACTGCCGGACGCTTTGAAGAGTCCATCTCCCTGACCATGCGGGTCATTCCCTCGGCTATCCCGTCGCTGGATTCGCTGAATATTGAACCGGAACTGAAAGCGGCGCTGCTGCCACAACAGGGGCTGGGACTGGTCTGCGGGGCCACCGGCTCCGGCAAGTCCACGCTGCTGGCAGCAATATACCGTTACTGCCAGGACAATTTTCCTGACCGCGTCATCGTGACCTACGAAGATCCGGTTGAATATATTCTCGGGCGGGACTCTGACCTGCTCAAACCTCACCAGTCACAGATTGGCCGGCACGTGCCCAGCTTTGCTGAAGGTATCCGTGCTGGCATGCGACGAAACCCGGACCTGATTGGGGTGGGTGAAATCCGCGATCAGGAGACGGCTGAGGCTGCCATTGCCGCCGGAGAATCCGGTCACGTCTGCCTTGCCACCTGCCACACCCACTCACCGGGTGAAACCATTTCAAGGATGCTGGGTCTGCTGCCGGTGCAGTCCCGTGATGGCATGGCGCATGCCCTGCTGGGCACCCTGTCATTCATTGTTGTGCAGGTGCTGGTCAGAACCCGGGATGGACGCCGGCGTGCTGTCCGTGAGTTCATCACTTTTGACACGGCACTGCGAAGTGCACTGGGTCAGCTTCCTCATGAAAAGTGGGGAGAACATATCGACAACATCATCCTGCTCGAAAAACGCAGAATCGCCGATCAGGTTGCCACCCTGTACCGCCGTCATGACATCACCCGTGAGGAGGCCTGTCTGTTCATCCCCCATCACGAGTGGTCACGACTGCCCGACGCGTGAGGACACACCATGTATTACGCATGCCGCTGGCGGGATGCATCGCCACCCGTCGCTGTTTTTGGCATTCCGTTGCCGTTCACACTGATTTACCTGTTCTGGTGCCCGTTTCCGTCCGGCAACACGATTTTCATCTGCACGCTTGTCCTGGGCGCATTCGTTCTGCTGGGCCATTTTGGCTGGCGACTTCAGGTGCTGCTCCGGCGACTGGTTTATCTCTGGCACGGAAGCCGGGCTGCCGGTCGCCCGTGGTGGTATCGCCACTTCACGGAAGCGCCCCGTCGCTGGTCCGGTCTGTGAGTTCCCGCCCATCCTGCCGAACCGAAAATGTTACAGCTGTTTCACTGATGCCACCCCGGTTTCCGGCGGTGGTTTTTTTCCGTCTTTTTTCAGGAGAAGCACTCATGCCGTCTGTATCCCGCTACCGCACCTGGCTTGCCGTGCCTGCAGATGAAATAGAAGATCTCAAAAAAGCACATCCCCCGATGAACGGGCACACGCCCGTCATCTGGGACAAGGAGCACAAACTCTGGTTCGCCCGCCCGGGGGCGGACCTGTCCAGGCTGGACCGCTGGCTGCCCCGGCCACAGGACGTCTCCATGAACGGCAGTGATCCGGTCACCGAGTTTGCCCAGGTTCTGGAGAATGCCGGACTGGTTCTGAAAGAACTGCCGGTCATGGACGGGAAAATCCACCGTGTCCCGACCGCCGATGACAAAAAGGGACAAAAAAGTGGCGCATATCGCGGATTCCTGGACGGCAGACCTGCCGGCTGGTACAGGGATTACCGCAGCGCGGATGATTCGCCGGTCACCTGGACCTTCTCCGGCGGAGAACAGACAGATCCCCGCGCAAGACTCCACCTGAAAGCGCATTCAATGCAACGCAGGGAGGACGCGGAGCGGGAACTGAAAGCGCAGTACAACAGACAGGCCGCGTATGCCCGCCGCTATGTCAACAAATGGCCGCAGGCCACAGCACATGAATACCTGACCCGGAAAGGCATTCAGGCTGCACCGGGGGTGCGGGTAAACAACAAAAATGAACTGGTTATTCCCTTCAGTAACCGTAACGGCGCGATACGCTCTTACCAGCGTATTCCGGTCACCGGGGGGAAGGATGCCCGCATCCTGATAGATTCGGAGAAAACCGGTAACTGGTTTGCGCTGGGCACACCGCGCAACGGTCAGCCGGTACTGTTTGCCGAGGGCTATGCCACTGCGGCCTCCCTGCACGAAGCCACGGGCCTTCCGGTGCTGATGACGGTGGATGGAGGCAACATGATTGCCGTTGCCGAAAATGCCCGGCAAAAGTGGACGCAAAGCCCCTTTATCTTCTGTGCCGACAACGATCATGCAATCCGGGTTAACAAAGGTATCGTCAGTGCAACAAAAGCCGCAGAACTGACAGGAGGAACGGTCATCTTTCCTGCGTTCACCGATGCCGAAAAAGCGCAGGGGCTGACCGATTTCAATGACCTGGACGCCAGCCGGGGACGGGCCGCTTTTCAGCATGTCATCAACGCCCAGTTAGAACATATCGGCATTTCCACCCCCAACAGCAACACTCCGGAAATCCGGGAGGCACTGGTGATCGGCAACCTCGTTTTTACACCGGTCCACACTGAGGAAAAAAATATGACTCCGACAGAATATCCTGAAACATCACCCGATACAGCACACAGCAGTGAACATGAACCGGCACCTTCTCTGCCTCCTGCACCGCCTGAAGTGCAGCCGTCACTCTCCGGTAACGTTCATCATGAGCCGGTGACAACCGGGGAGGAGATGAAGCAACCGGAAAGCATCGCTGACCAGGACTCTCCGGAGGCCCCCACGGACAACACACAGACGTCTGACGTTGTACCTGACACCTCCGGTACAACCGCTGAGCTCCGGGAAGGACATGAGGCTGTCACGATGGCGACAGCGCAGGACTGGCAACACTTTGAGGAGGAGATGAAACAGCCCGAAAATATCGCCGGGCACGACGCGGATGAGACATCCGCAGAGCACACTACGTTCGTATCGTCGGCAGATGCCCCGGAACCTGAGCCCTCTGCCACAGAGACAGCATCCACTGAAGCGGCTGTCAGCAATGACCAGGCAGAGACAACGCTCACACAACAGGAAAAACCTGACACGGCAGAAACCTCCGCAGAACATACGGATGCCACTGCAGCAGCGCCGGCAGAACAGACACCGTCTCCGTCAGCGAGTGAGCCAGCCCTCCCTGAAGATACTGCCGGCGATGAGCAGCTGGCAGCAGAGACATCCCTACAGCCGGATGTACCGGGTGCAGGTGATGACGGATACCCTGGCTATGACGTCGAATACCAGGACTACAGCGCGGAATATGAGGACTATGATGCCAGTGCCCTGCAGGAGTACGCAGCCATGCAGCAGGCAGCCACGATGCAGCATGCAGAGGCTGAAGCCGGAACGGAGACAGAACAGACAACGGACGTGCCCCTTCAGCAGCCCCAACAGCCCCGTACAGAACCGGCACAACCGCAGGCCACCTCAGCCGCCCCCGGAGGCACTGCATCCCCGGCATCAGAAGCGTCAGACAACAGCGAGCCCGACGCCATCACCTATGGCCCTGAACGAAAAAATCATACCCGCGTCCGCACGGATATCGACAAACTGGTCCGCAGTCTCCAGACCAGAGAGCAGTCTGACCATACACTGCAGTATCACCTTCCGGATGGCACGCACGCCTTCACAGACGTCGGAGGGCATCTGCTCATGGCTAAAGGGCAGAGCACGCAGGAGCAGTCCATCCTGGCCGCTCTCGGGGTGGCCATGCAGTATTACGGCGGGGTGATTGAGCTCACCGGCAGCGATGAGTTCAAAAAACGGACAATGGAAATCATCGTCGACTATGACCTGAAGGTCACGATGAAAGATCCCGTGCAGCGAAATGCGCTGGAGCAGATGCGGGCAGAGCGGGAGAATCCTGACACCATCATGACGCACATGCCCACACCGGAACTGAACAGAACAACCGGACAGGCCATGACGCAGCCGGAAGCACCGGTACCATCACAACCTGCTGCTGTACCGCCCCAACAGCCCGCTGAAGCTGCGGCATCGCCGACACAGGATGAAACGCCACAGCCGCCGGCAGAGGCATCCGCACCACCGGTCACACCCGTACCGCCGGCAACAGAAACGCAGAACGCTCCGGCACCCACAACCAGCGATAATGCGCGTATGGTTCCGGGCAAACCTGTCACTGGCCGTCTGGAGGCATCCGGACGGGGCACCGATCCGGAAAGCAACCAGATGACTGACTGGATACAGCTGAAGACACGCTCACAGACCGTCACTTTCTGGGGGGATGCCTTCGGCAAACTGACCCGGGATTACAAAGCCGGGCAGATGGTCACTGTGACAATGGCCTCACGCAACGAAGCACAGTGCGAATGGACTATGCAGTCTGCAGGAAAAGCAACAGCAAGGATCTCTGAAGAGCCGCAACCCGGCGAACAGATGAAACTCTTCGATGCCGGGACATTCCGGGCAGCAATGGAGCAGATTTGCCGGGTACTGCCACAGTGGCAGGATGAGCTGAAACAACTGCCACTGCCGTCACAGGATATCGCCCTGCTGGACAACGGGCGTCCGGGCACCCCGACTGCCTCATCCCGTTGCCTGCCAGCACCGCTGCCGCGCAACAGTCTCACAATGATCGCCGGGGGCAGTAATGACAACGGCCTGCAGGCAGCCCTGTTCCGGACAGCCGGGAATTACTATCAGGGCGTGATGCGGCTGGGCGGGCACGGGCTTTTCCCCGTTCTTGTCACACCGGTCAACCAGAAACTGGTCGTTACGGCCATCACGAAAGACGGCCCACGCTATGCCGGATACGGCAATGCCCGGACGTCCTCTCAGGACGGCACCCCCGTACCTCCGGACACGCTCAGCTTCACACTGGCCGGTAATAAAACCACCCTGCATGTGCCGCTGACGGCCCCCCGTAAGCTGTCTGCCGACAACTTCCGGCTGCTCGGTTTCCCGCAAACCATGCAGCAGTGGGACCAGCAGCAACAGGCAAAAAAAACACAGCAGGCGGAGATGGCAGCACAGCACAACCCCGCGCCGGGACGGTGAGACCCGGCACCACTTCGTCTGCATAACCTTCATTTTCCAGATTAAAGGAACCCGCCATGACACAGAGCTCCGTCAGACGGGTGGCTGCAGCCACCTGTCTGCTTCTTTTGCCTTTATTCGCCACCCCGGCCTCCGCCGCTTCCACATGTCGGGCATACACAGCAGCACAGGAAGGGGCCTCCCGGGGCTATTCGCTGGCCAAATCAGCGGCGCAGTCCTGGTCTGACTATGAGTCGGATTATTCCGGTGCCCTGGAAGACTGCCTGTCTCAAATCCGGGATTTGTCCCTGACGGTCAATCTCAGTGCCAATATCGATGCCCTGCTGCAGTCACTGGAGAAGAAAGTCTGCAGTGTCGTGGTTTCCTCAGCCAACAGTTACATCCCCCCCAGCGTGACGCTGGACCCCTGGAGCGAGGTTACCAGTTCTGTTAATTCACTGTTCTGAGTCCGTCATGCAGAAAACAAAAAAACCGGCTTCGGCCGGAAAAGCAAAACAATCGTCACGGGAGAAAACTCCTTACGCCGATGCCGTGGCCCTGATGAAAAAAGCAGCCGACGTGCTGACCATCGGACGCGGCATGATCCACATCACGCTTGTGCTGGCGTATGCCCTTGCCGTAATCGTCACGCTGGCAGGCTGGCTGGTCTGGAAGGTCGCCCACCCTCCGGTGCACTACTTCTCAACAGAGAACGGCGTTATCACCCGTATTGTGCCGACAGATGAACCCGGATGGTCCCAGAATGACGCCATTGATTTCGGTGCCCGCGCCCTGCGCGAATCCTTCTCTCTGGATTTCGTGCACTTCCGGGAGCAGACGGCGGCGGTCCGTCCGTACTACTCCGCCGAAGGCTATACCGGCTACGTCAGGGGACTGGAAAGTTCCAACATCCTCTCCTCCATACGCGATGACAGGATGAACCTGACCAACAGTATCGGTGCCGGCGTTGTGTCAAAAACCGGCCGCCTGAGCGACGGTACCTGGGTCTGGGTGATCCAGTACCGGGTCAGCCTGCAGCTTGTTGGTCAGAAAACCAAACGTCCCGAACAGAAGCAACTGTTCGAAGTCACCATCCAGCGCACGGACCCCCGTGTGAAATACGCCGGGATGGAAATCCGCCAGATCATCTCCCGCGACGCACCGCGCGATTAACCAGTCCGAGGACACAATGCCAAAATTACTCCCTTTGACGGGGCTGCTTCTTGCCGTCCTGTCAGGCCAGGTACTGGCCGAATCCACAGGAACGCCGGGGACATCCGCGCAGGGTACGCGGGGAAGTGTGCCGGCCTCCCCCATCAGCGGCACCGCCCCCCTGCCGGGACTGTCTCCGGCAGCTCAGGAGGCGGCTGCCCTTGACTCACCGCTGACCCCGGACGAAATCCGGGAACTGGCAAAACGGCTGCAGGCCACGGAGCAGGCGCTGGCCGCCCCGGTGACCAGCGTCGTTCCCCGCATCAGCTCACTGACTGTCAGTCTTTCTCCGGGGGCCAGCCTGCCGGTTCTGCGCCTTGCCCTCAACAACGCCAGCACGGTGACGTTCCAGGACAGCACGGGAGCCCCCTGGCCTCTGGCGGCACCACCGATGAATCCGAATGAACATCTCTTTCAAATCAACTACATCCCGGACTCACCGGTATTCTCCGTCCTGCCACGTACAGCCTGGGCATCAGGCAACGTCACGGTGCTTCTGAAAGGACTGGAAGTGCCGGTCATCATCAGTCTGACCAGCGGCGATCCCGACAGCAATATATCGTCACGTGAAATCGATGCCCGTCTTGATTTGCGCATCCCCCGGCAGGGACCGCAGGCCGCTGCCGGCCCCACACCACCGGCACGGGTGGCGCTTCATGATGAAACGCTGCAGGCCTTTCTGGACGGGACACCGCCCGATGGTGCCCGTCGCCTGAAGGTCAGGGGTGGGCCGGATAATCTGCGGGTGTGGCGTATCGGCGATGACCTGTATGTCCGGTGCCGTGCAATGCTGCGCGATGAGTTCGAACAGACGCTGTCATCTGCCGACGGAACCCGCCTGTGGAAGCTGCCCGTCACCCCGTTGTTAACGTTTTCCGTTGACGGTCGCACCGTCACAGCCTCACCGGAACTGGAGTAAACGATGTCCACAGAAAAGGATGCCGGACAGTCCGGCAAAAAAGGCGTTGTACTGGTCGTCGCTGCGCTGGTACTCATCGCCGGCATAAGCTACGTCGGGATGGGCTGGTTCCAGCCACAGGAAAGAACACAGAGCAGACTCGCCCTGAGTGCCGCCAGCGTCCGGACAGGCACCACCACCGATGAAACGGCGCATTACCGGGAGCTCCTGCGTCAGGATAACGATCAGGGCGCAGCAGAGGCAGAAAAAAACAATACATCCTTCCTGGCCAGTATTCCCCGTGGCGTGGATATCCCCGTCGAAAACACAGACACGGGAAAAACCGGCCAATCCGGTAACGACGAAAAACGCACAACACGGGAAAATAACCGGACGCCGCCGTCACAGCAACGCGTGAACGACAAGGACAGGCAGGAGCGCCTGAAGCAGCTGCTGGCACGCCTGCGAAATACGACACCGGCCACACTGACGGTGGCTACCGTACCCGGCGGGGAGAGCGGCGGGAGCGGGCGCAGCAACGGGGGACAGAGTCAGGGCATCTGGCACAACTGGACCTCATCGCTGTCCAGTGGGAACAGCATCATTCCTGCCACCATGCGCAGCACGGATGTGACCACACCGCCCGTCACGATAATTCCGGCGCTGACCCGTGTGCCGGCTTATATCGAGACGGCAGTGGATTCGGACAACACCACGTCTCAGGTGGTGGCGAATATCCCCGCAGGTCCCTGGGCCGGGGCCAGACTGCATGCGGCCCGTGTCACCCTTGTCGGCGATGGTGTTGAAATCAACTTCACCCGGATGTTCTGGCAGGGTACGGAATACAAGGTTAATGCCTGGGCACAGGATCAGAAGACGCTGCAGTCTTCCGTCGCCAGCGACGTTAACCACCGCTACGTGTCCCGCATTTTCCTGCCCGCCTTTCTGGGAGGCTTTGGCGAGGCCGGCTCGCTGTTCAAATCCGCCAACACACAAATCCTCACCAACCAGTACAGCACCCTCGCCAGTACGGCAATGCCGTCCGGCAAGGTGCTGGCAGGCGTGATTGGCGGCGGAATGGCAGAAAAAGGTGGCAGTGTCCTGCAGCAGGATGCAGCAAAACTGCCAGCCACCCAGGTCACCGTAAACCGCAACGAAACCATCGCCATCCAGTTTGTGGACGGCGTCTACAGCACGGATGCCATCAAACCCGGAGCCAGCCGGACAACACAAAACGCACAGGTCACGTCGGAGAGCCGACAGCCAACACTGGCGCAACTTCGCGCCCGACAGAAAACAGAGGACGAATCCGATGAGTAAGCAGCACAACAACACCGGTGACTTTGACATCCCGGACATACTCCCTGATCCCGCCACAGACACAGACCTGCAGGTGCTCACGGCACCGCCACCGGACACAGACCCCGACCTTCCTGAAGCGGACGAGGAAATCACGGATACCGATGACGATCCGGAAAGTGCCCCGGAAGATGAGGAAGATACCCCACTACCCTTCTGGCACTGGCAGCGCCCGCTCTTTCTCGGCCTCAGTCTTCCCATTATCGGCGGTATTCTGCTGGCCATTGTCGCCCTTGTCGTCACGTCACTGCCCTCCTCACCGCCGGCAGGCAACGACCTGACACTTACCCCGGCGGAAACGACGGCGGCCGACACAGCTCTCCGGACGGCACACACGCAGTCCCGCGCGATGACGATGGACAACAACCAGCCCGGAGAAGCCGTCCCCCCGACCGGGGGCACTGACCTTCAGGCACTGACCCGCGCTCTGAAGGAGGAAATGGATCAGCGAACAGACGCCCTGCAGTCGCAGATAACAAAACTGTCCGGGGGCGTCGCCAGCCTGTCAGATGCCCTGCGCAAGGATGAAGACGCCCTGCGTAACCTGATGACCCGGGTACAGGCGCTGGAGGCGGCAGTCCGGCAGACAACCACGGCCCCGCGAACTGCGGCGCAGCCTGCACAGGCGACAGACACCGCACCGGCTTCCCGGCGCGCCACCGTCCACTCCGCCATCAGTGGCATGCGTATTGTGTCGATGGACAGCGGCATGGCCTGGATACGCTGGAAAGACAGTACCTGGTCTGTCCGTCAGGGAGACCAGCTGGGCAGTGTGACCATCACCGGTATTGACCCGGCTGAACGCACTGTGACCACCACCGGCGGAGTGATCCACTAATGTCCACAGATGCACTGTCAGCCATCATCAGTTTTGGCAACAACATCTACAGCTCCGGTCTCTCCTTTCTGGTTTCCTGGAGCACATTCGTTGGTGTGGCAGGCTTTGCGCTGGTACTGGCCAGCGCCCACAGCAGGGGAAACCGGGGCGGTCAGGTGTATACAGGGAAGACACTGCTCAGCCTCTTCTTCTGTGCCGGTCTGACATGTCTGAAGCCGCTCGTGAATGCTTCCGGTGCGCAGTTTGGCTTTGAAATGACCTCCTTTGACAGCATTTCCTGGGCCCCCACATCCACGTTTGGTCAGGGGGCTGAAGCCGTCAACGCCCTGCTGACAGTGGCACGCCTGTTCGGTATTGGCTGTTTCATGGGCGGCCTCAACACCCTGAGACGTTCCGGACTGGAAGGTCATACGGCACTGAGTGCCAGTGAAAACACCAGTCTCGGCTTCGGAAAAATCATTTTCGGCACGCTGCTCGCGTTCATCGACAACGTGCTGGATGCCACGCTCACTTCGCTGAACATCCATTTTTAACCCTTCAGTCCACCTTTCTGTTTTATGAGGAAAAACATATGCGTAACTATCTCCGCACGCTGTCCCTGTGCCACCCGGCTGAACGCTGGCTGATGATCTGTGCCCGTATCAGCTGGCACCTGACCCGCCAGCAGCATCGTCTGGTGAAAGTACTGACCGCGCTGCTGGTTCCCCTGCTGCCCATTCAGGCTCATGCCTCCTCAGACTGGGCCGCAATTCTGAACAGTTGGGCAAACGGTGCCGACTCCGGCCTCACCTCCCTGCTGACCTACGCAAAATTCGGGGGGGCTGCGCTGTTCATCGGGGGCCTGGTGGGTTTCTCCCGTGTGGGTAAAACCCCCAACGTCACGGCGAAAGGCTGCTTTATTGCCCTGCTCGTCGGGGCCGGGCTGTTCTCCGTGGGGGCGCTAATCAACAGTACCCAGAGCCAGTCCGGTCTGGAAACCACCACCGTCGGTTAATTTCTCACCGTGCCGTTTCCTGCGGGAAACGGCATTCAGGGAGTGTTTTTATGCTGATTAACAGAAAAAAACTGCCGGCCCTTGCCGTTCTCTTCAGTCTTGTCATTCTGCCATCCGTCTGTCCGGCTGCAGAGCAGGTAACCGTGGGATTCTCCCCCGGCGGCAGTGCTCAGGCGGCAGTGCTCGATGTCATCGGTCAGGCCCGGGAAAGCATTGACCTTGCTGCCTATTACCTCACCTCAAAGAGCACGGCACAGGCACTGGCTGAGGCTGCTGAACGGGGCGTCAGTGTACGCGTGGTGGCAGACAAAAAAGCCAATGGTTCACGCTATACCGCCGCCACCTGGCTGGCCCGTCACGGTATTCCCGTTCGTGTGAACGGGCATTACGACATCATGCATAACAAGTTCATGATTATCGACGGGCGGACCGTGGAAACCGGCAGCTTCAACTACACCGCCTCTGCCGACAAACGAAACGCAGAAAACGTCATTGTCCTTCGCGATATGCCGGATGCAGCACAACCGTATGCCCGGGAATTCGAACGCCTGTGGAATGAATCCGAACCGCTGAACAGCGGGCTGTAAGTGGAGGAATTCATGAACCTGCCTTATCCGGACGTTGTACCCGACACAACGTACGACCAGCGGCCACAGCCGCATCACGGCGGCATTTGTCCGGCCTGCCGGATGAATGCCAGTACACTCTGGCAACTACCGGACGCCAGCGTTCTCCGCCACCATGAACAGCATATCGTCACGCTGCAACATATGCTCGAGCCCGGCAGGAATACAGCGGGGGCAACAGAAGCCTGCCGACACTACCTGGAGCAGCACCTGCCGTTCGGCACAGATGAAGATCTGACAGACACGGTGGATATCAGGCCCCTGACATCAACTGAAGCCACACAACTGGATTCACGGCGTCACGCATTCAGGAAAAACGCCGTCTGTGATATCTGCCATGCCTGGCTGTGGCTGAACGGACCAGCGGCCACGCAGGGTGAAATGGTCTGGATGCCCGACCTTGCCGCCCCCTGGATAGTTGGCCTGAACCGCCTGGCACTCCGCGACATGATGAGCACCAGTGATACGCGCCAGCAGGCCGGACGCCGCGCACTGGATCACCTGTTGCTGTTCAGTCGCCCCGTGCGCCGTATGTTCGGCTCCTCCCGCCCTGCGGATTTTGCTGCAACCCTGCTCAGCGCACCGCCCGGTGAACGCAGCAACATGCGCAAACGCCTGCGGGGACTGGCGCTCATCCTGCGCCCGGCATCCCTTCATATCTACCGTACAGAGAAACCGTAATGTCAATCATCACCCGCATTGAAGACAGCCTCATCTGGCTGTCCCGCTACGGACTTGCCAGAGAATTTCCGGAATACTGCGATCTGGAAACAGTCATTGCACTGACCGACGATGACCGTATCCGACACCCGGAACTGACCTCCCCTTACATTGCCGTCACTGCCAGAGGAGAATACATGTCGACACTGGAAATCGCCGGCGCACTGAAAGAGATGAGGGAGGATGTTCCACCGGATCAGATTCCACCAGGAAGCCCGTGCACCTCCCTGGCGCATTTTGCACAGCACCTGACACCTGCGCTGGCGACGTTTTTCCGGACCCTCGGACACAAAATCAGTATGGTTCTCGAGCGGGACCCCGAAGGCGGAGAAGCGGAAATCCGGAACATGCTGGCCCCCCAGTATGCCTCCCTGCGCCGGACCGGCATGCAGATGGAGGATATTCTTGACGAGAAAATCGCCACGCTGTCTCCCTGGCTGATCCGCGAACGCTGCTGGCTGTCCGTCTGGAGCTCACATGAGGCAACCAGCCGTACGGAGTACACGGATTACCTGAAAAAGAAAACGCAGACAGAAACAGCAATGCCTCATGCCAGGTACGGACAGCCGCTCTGGGAACCGATGTTCTCCGGGCTGAAAATCCGGCATGACGCACTTATCAACACACTGATTCATGCCCTGTCTGCCGACAGGGAAGGTCAGCTTGTCAGACTGATGGAAACGGCAGAAGTCTGCAGGGAACTGCGCAGCCAGATACTGCGCGGACAGGTTCCCCGGGACTGGCGACCGGTCCTTGCCGGTGAAAACAGACCCGCAGGCTGGCCACAGCAGGATGATATATCCGCACTGCTCGCCCCACCACTGAACTTTCAGCTGTTCAGCGATGATGTGGAGACATCGGGCAGTCTGGTCCGGGCTGGCGGACTCTGGCATGGCACGGCGAGTATCGTGCTGCCACCGCAGCAACTGCAGAGCATGAACGACCTGATTGTCCGTATTCCCCGGAGCGTCCCCTGGCGGATACGCATGGATATTGCGCCCGGCGGCATGAAAAAGCTCCAGGGAAAACGTTTTCTGGCCAGTATGGGACGCTTCATTAATTCCATCCGCCCCCTGAGCGATGCCATTGAGACGCTTGCTGAAACTGACCGCACCACGCCGGTCTGCGTCATGACCATCGTGGCATCCACCTGGGCGGCCACAAAGGAGGACTGCCGACGTAACCTGATGCTGCTGCGTTCAGCACTGGAAGGCTGGGGCATCTGCGAGGTCACCACTACGTTTGGTGACCCACGCCGTGGCTGGGTGAACAGCCTGCTGGCTGCCTCCACCTCATCCGGCCCGAACCTGCTCTACCCGCCGCTGAACGAGGCACTCTGGCTGGCGCCCTTCAACCGTCCGGCATCGGCCTGGTCAGATGACGCGCAGGTGATGGGGCATGTAGAGGACGGGAAACCCGTTCCGCTGGGGCTGGCCAGCTCCCGACAGACAAAGTTCACGGAGATTGTCGGTGGTGAACCGGGCACCGGGAAATCGGTACTGGTGAACGCCCTCAGTAACGCAATGGTGACCTCTGCCATGCAGAAACTGCCGTTTCTTGCTGTCATTGACAAAGGGTACTCCGCGCTGGGTCAGATCCAGCTGGTTCGCGATAACCTGCCGGAAGACAGGAAAGATGAGGCGGTGGGCATCGTACTGAAGAACAGCGACGAATACTGCCGCAACCCCTTTGACATTCTGTTCGGTGCCCGTTATCCCATCCCGCCGGAGCGGGAGTTCATGCTCAACCTGCTGTATGCCCTCTGCATTGACGCCTCGAAAGCCGATGCCCCCAACCCGGCAGACACCCGACAGATTTTGTCCCGGATCATCGATGCCGCCTTCACGCAGACCGCAGAGACCGCTCCCCGCCTCTATGAATACGGCACCCTCCCGGCGGTGGACCGGGCGCTGGCCGAGAGCGGCCTGCGGGAAATGCATGACGCAGAGTGGTGGAGTCTCTGCACCTGGTACGACGTGCGGGATATGCTGCACGACAGAGGGTATCAGACAGAGGCGCAGCAGGCGCACTACCAGGCCGTTCCGGAGCTGACAGACATGATCGGTCTGCTCTCCACTGAAGCCATCCGGACCACCTTCGGCACCGTGCAGCGTGACGGCTCACAGGAGCTGCTGCTGAGTTATATCCAGCGCTCGCTGACCAGCGCCCGCAGCGAGTACAGAATGCTGGCAGGCCGGACACGTTTCGCCCTGAACCCGGACACGCGCCTGATTGCCGTTGACCTGAACCTGGTGGCCGGAGATGCCACGCCGGCAGGAAGGCTGAAAACCGGGATTATGTATCTGTTCGCCGGGCAAATCACCAGCGGGGACTTCATCCTGCCGCAGTACCAGGAAGAGGTGAAAAAAACGCTGGCACCGGCATACTGGCCGGCCATGCAGGAACGTATTCGCCAGCTGGACCAGGAAATTAAAACAAAGCTGTACGATGAGCTGCACAATGTGCGGGGTATTGATTTCATTCTGCAGGCGCTGGAAACCAACGACAGGGAAATGCGTAAGTTCGGTATCCGGACCGTGCTGTGCTCCCAGTATCTGGGGGACTTCCCGGAGGCAATATTAAAATCTGCCAACTCACTGTGGCTGATGAAAATCCGGGAAGGCGACAAGGAGCTTCTCCGGAAGCACTTTGGCGTACCGGACGTGACGCTGACACGCTTCTCACGACATACCGGAGGTGCCGCACCGGACGGCAGCGGAACATCGTTCCTCGGCGTGTTCAGAACCCGCCTGGGAACAATGGCCCGGATACTGAAAAACACACTGGGGCCCAGAGAACTCTGGGCACTGAACTCATCACCGGAAGACAGCGCCCTGCGCCGTCTGCTGAATGAAGAGGTGGGTACGAAAACCGCACGCCGTATTCTGGCAGAGAACTTTCCGCACGGCTCGGCAGCCCGGGTGATTGAGTACCGCCGGAAACAGGCCGGTGACAGGGAAGCAACGTCAGTGACGGCAGGACTGGCGACAGAACTGCTCGGAAAGCAGGGTTATCGTCTTTAAAGGAGTCTGTCACTGCCGGTTGAACCATACATCACCGGGCTGTTACGCTATGCGTGCAATGCAGAGATGTGCCCCGACGCGCTGCTCATACCCTGCGGGGCATGAACGTTCGCCGGGGCATTTTCAGCCCTCACACAGCCTGTACCCCCGATTCTTTCCCTTTTTTCTTTCTTCATCACATCCGTGAGGTATTTTCATGCGCCTTACTTTTTGTCGGCTCCCTGCTGCCGTCTTCGGCCTGGGATGCTACTGCATACCACTGGCGGTCTCCGCAGTGACCGTGAATGTGAATTCAAGCGTTCCCATATCAACCGAGGTTGTTCCCCAGCTCAGTACCGCAAACACGGCACTGGCCAGCATCCTGACCACTGAGCAGGAAATCGCAACGGCGATTGCGGAAAACGCGTCGAAAACCAATGCCATCATCACGCAGACAGCGCAGGCAAACCGCGAACAGCAGATTTTCAGTAATCAGGTCCAGCGGCTTGAGGAAGCCCGTAGGAGCTTCACTCTGCCGGAAAGTATCTGCAGTGAATCCGCCTCCGGCGTGGCCGTTCAGGCCCGCAACGAGGCGCGGGCCACCACATCCAGCCTGTCTTCCGGTTCAGGGATTTCAAAAGCCGCCGTGAAGGAGCGTTTCACCACGCCGCCGGCCTCCGAAGCCACGGATGCCTATACAGGTGCAGCTGTTCATGCGTCGTACTGTACGGAGGTCGATTACAGCGCTTTCGGCGGAACCACTCTCTGCCCTTCCGTTGGCAGTTATCCGGGCGGCGACAGCCAGGTCCGGTCACTGTATGACGGAGCGGGGAAAACAGGAAAGACTCCCGACCTGACGTTCTCTCAGGACCAGATAGATGCCGCACAGGCCTACCTGAAAAACACGGCCAGACCTTCTGCCGGGCGAACGCTGAAAAAAGGGGATGCCGTCACGACTACTGGCATGGCCTACACCGGCCTGCAGAATGAATTCAATGCCATTCTGGATGCAGCTGCAGAACCCCAGCAGTCCCTGATTGCTGACAGTACCCCCAATTCCGCCACCACCGCTGCCGTGAACGAGGCCATTAACGGCTCTGATTCGGCAAAAAGCTATTACGAAGCCACGGTGTCAGATACGGCCAGAACGTCCGGAATGAGCAACCGGGAGTTTGAAGCCTTTGAAGTGGGACGCCGCTATGCCAACACGGATTATCAGACGGACCTGCAGCAGATGGACGGGGACAACCTGACACGAGAACAAATCCGCATCAGTTCGCTGATTGCCTGGGAGCTGCACGACATTAAAGAGCAGATCAGGAAAAACAACATTCTCACAGGACAACTGCTGGCCGTCACCGCACGCGATTCCTACGCGGCACGACTGGGCGCGCTTGAAGACAAAATCAATAACGGAGTCAGCCGATGACACACTCCCCTGAAAACAAAGAGAGCAACATTCTCACACGCATGGGCCGGACCGTGCTCTGGGTCCTTCTTCCGGTCGACGCCCTGCGTGTTATCGGGAAAACCGCCCGCAACCAGGCTAACGCCCGAATGAAGGATGCCCGGAAACACCTTCCCGGCCTGTCCGGCACAGCCGGCGATGAAACAACAGCACCGGACAATCAGACCACTGAGGGCTGGGCACAGGCCGTGGCAGCGTCAGGCAAAACACCGGCACAGCTGGAGCAGGGATACCGCCGCCAGCAACTGGTATTCCGCTTTATTTTCTGGATATCTGCGCTCTCAACCGGTTACTGGACTACCCGGACTCTTGACACCCCGTCCGGGCTGTTTTTCTCCAACATATTTCTGATGCTGGGCTGCGCCATGTGCGGATTATCGCAGTCACTCATTGCAGGATTCCGGCTGTGGCAGATACGCAACCGCCGTGTCAGCCCGGCAGAAAAAGGCACATTTCGTCATTTCCTCGCTGAGTCAAACTG
This sequence comes from Salmonella sp. SSDFZ54, assembly GCF_004010735.1. Classification (NCBI taxonomy): domain Bacteria; kingdom Pseudomonadati; phylum Pseudomonadota; class Gammaproteobacteria; order Enterobacterales; family Enterobacteriaceae; genus Salmonella; species Salmonella sp. SSDFZ54. The sequence continues at coordinate 88,301 of NZ_CP034821.1, read as the reverse complement.
GTTCAGCGAGGCCACAGGTATCGGCAAAGGGAAACACTGATAATGCCACTCATCATTCAAATCACCATCAGTGAAGACACTGAACGTTCACGCCGTAAAGGACAGGTTCCGGGCTGTCATATCCATGTGGATCAGATATCTCCCGTCATGGCTGCCACAGAGGCCGAACAAATGACGGCAGAAATGCTGCTCAGTCACGGCTTATCGCTCATGACCCCGTCAGCATCTTTTCCCACCACGCCAGACGCCACCACCAAAAAACACTGATTCTGGTTTTCATCCGAAAGCGCCGGAGTGCTTTATGAATAAAAAAATCAGCCTGCTGGTCACAGCGGGCCTGCTGCCATTCTGTCTGCCGGCACAGGCAGACGACGTCACATACGAAACCATTGCTTCCGCAGCGGAGAAAAGCACTGACCTGTCCCGTCAGGCGCTGGTCACCATATTCGGAGATGTGGTCGTCAACCCGTTCAGTTTCACGAACGCCAGTGTCATCGGCAATACATTTGCCATATTCAACGGGATTCTGTGCGGGCTGGCTCTGTTCTGGTTCGGCTTCATTGGTATCCGCAAGGTTATCAGCGCGGCTCAGGCCGGACGTTTTCAGGGCGCATCCGCAATTATCAGCACCCTGCTGGCGTTTCTGGGCATTGTGCCCACGGCCAGCGGCTGGTCACTCTCGCAGCTCATTTTCCTCTGGGGCGTCTCAGTGATGGGCGTGGGGGGAGCAAACCTGATAGTCACGACTGCCGGTAACGATATCGCCGGCGGGTACAGTCTGACGACCCAGCCAACCAGTGCCAGCACAAGGACGGCAGCGCGAGGCATCTTTGAGATGGAGTTGTGCAAATATGCCATCAACCAGTCGCTGTCAGATCTGAACAGCCTGATGCAGTCGGAGACGGCCTACATGACCACCACAACCAGCAGTACCGACAAAAGCTACACGCTCACGGTCAGTAACGGCAGTGGCACATGTGGCTCTGTTGAACTGCCTTATTCATCTGCCAGAACAGCTGTCTCAGACAGCTTCTTCAATGGTCTGAGCGACCAGGATGTCAGCGGTATTTATACTGCCCAGAAAAACGCGCTCAGCACGATGATTAACACGATGGACTCGGCAGCAAAAACTTTCCTGACGACCTTCATTGAACGCCGGGATAACAACACCGGCACCTTCGAAGACGTGGAAAGTATCATTCAGTCGGCTGCATCCAGCTATGAAAGCACGGTGCAGCAGGCCATCAACAACGTGAACGGTGAAAACACGATACAGGAAGCATTGACAGAGTACCTGGACACCCAGGGCTGGATCACTCTGGGCGCGTGGTATCAGACCTTTGCGACCGCCAACCAGAGACTGGCAAGCATTGCCAACCAGGCACCTTCAGTGACATCGCTTTCATCAATCGGAGAGTCCGGCCCAACCGATTTATATCAGGCAGTACTGGCTGCATACCGGACAAACTTGCAAAACACTACCTATACACCAACAGCTCTCGGCTCAGGGACAGTATTGTCAAAAGATGAAATGGGAGATCAAGAAAGTAACGATGCAAAATCTCTTCTTTATAGAGTCTTAAAGCCCTCATTTGGTGTAGATAGAGTCAATGACATAGTTGAACAATTAAATAAGAACACAACCAGCCCATTAATAATCATGAAAAATATTGGGGACTACACTCTAGCTTCAGTTGAAACAACTTACGGTGCATATATTGCCGCACAAGCCATAACTAAAGGGGCAGAGAATTCTGCCATTGGTTGGTTCGTTAATAAATTCACAGGAGTAGCCACCTTTATTAATAAAATATTCTCCGCTACCGCGCCAGCCATTAACTTTTTCCTGTTATGGGTTTTTGTTATTGGCTTTCAGCTTTCTATCTTTTTACCTGCAATACCATTCATCTTCTGGATGATTGCCATAGGTAACTGGATAGTGAGCGTACTAATCGGTTGCGCTGCCGGCCCACTCTGGGCAGCAACACATCTCGGCGTAGAACATGACAGGGGAAGTCGTGCTGCCTATGGATATATTTACCTGATCGATGGGATGATCCGCCCTTCATTGATGGTTCTGGGTTTTATATTCGCATCTGTCGCCGTTGTTGCTGTAGGAACAATCCTGAACAAGCTCTTTGCTGTTGCACTCACAAACATTCAGGCAGATTCGCTGACTGGGATTGTCAGTATCGCGGGTTTTCTAATGATATACGCAAGGATGTGTACCACAATGGTAACCAATATATTTGCTCTTCAGGCATATATGCCAGATTATATTATAGCTTTCCTCGGTGGCAGAGAAGCAGCAAATACATATTCTGGCATGGTGGACTCAGTGAAAGGTATTTTTGTTTCTGGTGGAAGTAATTTAAGAAGGTCTCCTGCCACAAATATTATTCAGAAGAAGGATACAAACAAAAATGATGATGGCATAAAAAGTTAATTCCATTGACTACTCTCCCCTGCAATATTAAAATAACAAAGATAACAATGTTGGCGGGGGAGAGAATTATGTATAGTGAAGTAAAAAGATATAAATGGTATCAGGAAATCGCTCTGATTTTGTGGTACCCATATCTTTTTGTTGGTTTCCCAATTACCCTTTTCTTTTGCTGGCTTATAATACACTCAGACCATAGAGCATATGGTGAATATTATCGCAATGAATATAATCTTGCATGGATTTGTATAATCATTGCATTCGTTCCTATCATCATCCACTTCTGGACTATGCACAGACGAACAGCAGTCCTGAAAAGAGTTGTTGAATACGTGAAGGAAGAAACAGGATTCACTCTTGCACGGGGATGGAGAGATGAGGTATTTCTCCGCTACCATTCCACCTGGGTGGGTATAGATAACATTAACGGTAATCTGTTATATGTGAAAGTATTTCCCAACGGTGTACTGGACGTTATAGGCCTCAGCCCGTCTAATATCAGTGCTTACGGAATTGAAAGTAATAAGTTAATCACATTACATACGAATCTGCCGCGATATCCATTCATCAAATGGAGTGATTTCGGTAAAAACGAAAGATTTTATGAACTCATCACTCAATTCATGAATAATCACAGCGGTGACAACAGATTCCAGTCACGCATATTCTCGTTGCGCGAGAAACTGGAGGATATATCAGGCCTCATCGTTCCGGATATTTCTGTCACAACCGGCAGTAATATGACTCATGCCGAAAAAATCGCACAGGCCCACGCCAACGCGCAAAAACTTAAAGCATGGCAGGCGGAAATGCAGCGCAAGGAAGACGAGGAGCGCGCGCGTGAACGCCAGCAGCAGAATGCAAACCATTCAGCACCGGCAACAGATGAACCGGAATATGTTGAACTGCCACGAATCCCTGAATTATCACCGGAAGAGCAGGCAGCACTGGACAAATCGATGGAAAAAGAGCGCGCAGAAATGGAGAAAATTCTGGGACCAATCCCCACGTCATTCAATTAAGACTCTCCATCTGCCGTCTCTCTCAGGGCACCGTATGGTGCCCTCTGCAATTATTAAAGGGCAGGAAGCGGTCACCTCCTGCCCTTAGTTACGTTTCCGCAGTCATCAATCGATGAACTGACGAATCAGTTCCAGAACAGCAATCAGCGCGTTTGCAACGGCAACTACTGCCCTGAGAACGATGATTAACAGATTAATCATCCGCTTCTCCATCACTGGAGAAAGAACCCCGCTGTTCGCTCTTACACTGCCTGTCACAACGGTTTCTATAGTGTCAGTTATAGACAGTTCTTCTCCGACCAGAGCACCAAAACCAGCACCACCTGATGTTTTGGCCAGGACTTGCAACCTGTTCTTCCCGCTGAACAATATGCCGGACAGAACATGCCTCAGAGCTGACATGCCGAGTATACACTTATCCAGTACTTGCAGAAATATAATTCCGGACGTACTATTTACAGGTCAGTTATAGACAGTTCTTTTCCGACCAGAGCCACCAACTCTGTAGCGGAACAGTAAAAAAGCCGACCTCACCAGTCGGTTTTTTTACGCTCGTAACTCCTGCATATCTGTTTCTCCTGCACGATGATGAATAATCTGAAATTCCACGCTAAACCACCTGAAAACAACTCTTTCTGGGAAAGAGTCGCCATCGTCACTGCTGCCGCATTCATTCTTTTTGCGGTATTCTGGCGTGCCTGACTATTCCCTGAAGAAGTTCCCCGCCCTGCAGGACTTTAACCTCAACCAGGACAGACGATGAACAGAATGATGATTGCGGCACTCACTGCCGCCGGCATGTTACTTTCGGTCAGTGTGACACAGGCTGCGGAGCCTCCAGCTCTCCCCAAAAAGGTTGACTGCAGAAAACCATCTGAGCCACCAAAAGGTAAGGACGGAAAACCGTTACCGCCACCGGACAGCAAATTCAAAGACGGGAAGAAAGACAGCAGGCCGGTTCCACCTCCGGATGGCTGCACCCCACCACCGGACGGTAAAAAATAAAAACAGGGCGCAATGAGGCCAGCCTTCGCAACAAAGCGGCGGCAGAAAACCTGCCGCCGTGTTGCCCGTTAACGTTTAACTTCGTAGGCTAACGTTGCCACAAGCACTGTGTTTCCCTGCTGGAGCCGGAATCCGCAAAGCGAATCCCTCACTATCCAGACAAAACACAGAATCGTCACACAGACGACGATTAACATCATTAAAAACGTTCGCTGTGGCATCATAGCCCCTCCATTGCCTTCCGGCGGTTATCGGGCTACTATAATGTTGTCTAGGCATTACAGTAGAGCCCCTGGTTGATTGATAAAAAAATCGCCTGGGGCTTTCTGCTGTATACCGTCCACAAAACGCTTTCGGCATACAGCCTCAAGCGCCCGCAGCTATTCTGACTTTTTTCGAACTCCGCAACAATCCTTTTGTTTTCCTGACGTTATTTCACACCTGTCGACAGGGGCTTCTGCCCGCCTGCCGCCAGTCCCACACATCCTTTCTTTCTGTATCAGGGCATCTTATGAGACTTTTCATTGCCGAAAAGCCTCAGGTGGCCATGGCCATCGCTGAGGCACTCTCCGATATCAACAACACGCCTGTTTCCAGAAAAGACGGCTACATCCTCTGCGGGAAGGACGCCATCACCTGGTGTCTCGGACATCTCCTGCAGCTTCAGGAGCCGGAGACCATTAATCCTGACTGGGCAATCTGGAAAGCAGAAGACCTGCCCATCCGGCTGTGGCCTCCCCGTTACTGCCCGAGAACACGCCGGGAGCCTGGCAAGCCTCCTGCCGAAGACCCCGCTGTACTCAGGCAACTGAACGTGATCTCTTCCCTTGCCCGACAGGCCTCACGTATCGTGCATGCCGGAGACCCGGATGACGAGGGGCAGTTGCTTGTCGAGGAGGTTCTGGTCTGGATCGGGAATCAGTTGCCGGTGGACCGTATCCTGATTAACGACATCACGCTGGCCACCGTCAAAAAAGCCCTGGCGGACATCCGCGACAACCGCCAGTTCTGGCCGCTCTACCAGCGTGCACTGGCCCGCAGTGTGGGTGACCAGATGTTTGGCTACAACATGACCCGGGCCTGTACCGTGGCGGCCCGCGCACGTTACCCGGAAATGCGCGGCGTGCTTCCGGTGGGCCGGGTTCAGACCCCCACGCTCGGACTGGTCGTTAACCGCTGGCTGGCCGTCAAAAACCATCAGGAGGCCTGGTATTTCACCGTGGATGCCGCATTCTCTGGCGCAGAACACGCTATCGAAGCCCGGATGCAGGTACCTGAAGATGCCCCCTGCGATGAGAAAAAACGTATCAGTGACGAGGGCTGGGCGACCCGTTGCGCGCAGTCACTGACAAAACAGCCCGCCGTGGTGGAGAACGTCAGGACAGGCACCGAGGTAAGTAATCCGCCGCTGCCACTGACGCTGCTGGATCTGCAGCGCCTCATGGCCCGTCAGCACGGCATCGATGGCCAGACCACGCTGGCCATCACACAGTCCCTGCGCGACAACTGGAAAGCCATCACCTACAACCGCAGCGACTGCCCGTACCTTTCTGATGATCAGTATGCGGAATCCCCCGCACTGCTTGACGCACTGCAGCGCACGGGCTGCTGGCATAACCTGCCGCTGGACCCGTCACGCAAATCTGCCGCTTTCAACACTGCAAAGGTGGGGGCACATACCGCTATCATACCCACGACGTCGCTCCCCGATCTGAGCAGACTGAATGACCAGGAGCGCCTCGTCTGGCAGACCATTGCGGAATACTTCCTGGTGCAGTTCATGCAGCCCCGCCAGCGGGAAGTGGTGACCGTAACGCTGACCTGCCGGGGACAACGTTTCATGGTTCGTGCACGACGCCTGCTGGAGCCGGGATACACCTCGCTGCTGAAAGCCTCCCGACAGGAAGACACAGAGCAGGATGAACAGGGCACACTGGCCGGGGATAACACGGCCTGGCTGAAACGTCTGGTACCGGGACAACAGCTGCAGTGTGTCTCCGCCACGGCAGTCCGCCACAAAACCACGCCACCGCCCCTGTTCACAGAAGACACGCTGCTGGCGGCGATGGCACGCATTGCTGACTTCGTCACCGATGAACGGGTCCGGGCGCTGTTGCGCCAGAAGGATGAAGACAAGGAAAAAGAGAACGGCGGTATTGGAACAGCCGCCACGCGGGCCGGGCATATCCAGCTTCTCAGGCGTCGCGGCCTCATCACAGAGATGAAAGGCAAACTCATTCCCACCGAAAACGGCATCGCCCTTATCCGCAGCCTGCCGCCCACCATCACCCGCCCTGACCTCACGGCGCTCTGGGTCGAACGCCAGAATGCCATCATCGACGGCAGAATGACCGTTGAGCAGTTTGCTGAAAAGCTGCACGAGGAACTGAAAGTGCTGGTTGTCCGGGCTGCTGATATCAACGGAATAAAACCAGGCGGTGACCAGGCAGTCAGCCTGCCCTGCCCCGGTTGTCGTAAACCGCTCCGCTTCTGGAAGGACAACGTCAGTTGTTCAGCCAGGTGCGGGTTCCGCCTGTCAAGGACGCTGCTCGGCAAGGAGCTGACGCAGCATCAGCTGACCACGCTTCTGACCACAGGACGCTCCCCGTTAATCAGGGGTTTTAAAGGGAAAAATGACAAAACCTTTGATGCGTATCTGGTGTTCCGGGATATCAGGAAAGGCGACATCGGCTTTGTGTTCCCGGAGAGAAAGAAAAAACGTTAAGGAAACGACATCATCATGAGTACGTCCACAAACAGTGTGCAACAGGGTGAGCAGGGACTTGCCCTGGTTGCCATGATCATCATTTCGATCATTCTCTTTCTGGTTGTCTGGCTGAAAGGCACGGTATATGCCACCTGTGCGTTTCTGCACAGCTGCTGGGGCATTCTGCTGGCACTCCCCCGGGATTTCGCCCTGCACAGGCTGGCAGCAGAGAAGTACAACCTGCTCGCAGAAACGGCCGCACGCGCTGACAGTATCACCGCCTCCGAATGGCTGGACGTGATGGCAGACACCGTCACGATACTTTATGCCGTGCTGTTCCCGCTGGGGCTGCTGCTGTTATATCTCTGGTGGGGACATCCGTCCCAGAACCGTTTCAGCCGCAGACGCGTCAGCATCACCACACTGCCACACATGCTCGCTCCCCTGTCACCGGCCCTGCAGTACATCCTCGCCCGCAGTAACGGCCGGAAACGGCTTCTGCTGGACCTGCCGTCCCCGACAAACCGCCTGGCACAGACACCCCAGGCCTTTGTTAAAAAGTACAGACTGGTTTCCGGCAGAATTCTGGATGAAAGGAAGACGGCAGCCTGTTTCATGAAACAGGCCGGTCCGGCGCTGGCGGGGTGGAAAAGCCTGAGACCACATCACCGGGCTTTATTTACCGTCTTCGGACTACAGTTTTTTCTGCAGGACCGCCCCGCCGCAGAAGCCCTGCTGGACAAACTGAACATCTCCGCCGCCACGGCCCGGAAAACGGGGGCTTACCGAAAATGCCGGCATCCGTTGCCGGACTGGTCACTGGTGACACAGGATTTCATGCGCGTGGCACGCCATCCTGCGGCACGCCGGTGGCTGAAAGAGCACCGTTTTGTACGCAGTGGTCTGGTCTGGCTGTATGCCCATGACCTTCGCCTGAATTCGCCCCGCTGGTACTGGCTGAAAGAACTCGAGCGGCCACTGTGGTATGCCCTGCACAGGGCAAACAGCAGCAAGGGATTCATTGAGGGGGCGGGTATTGTGGCCATCGCCAGAAACGAAGGGCTGGCGAAAAGTCTGCACCTTCCGGTTCCGGAACCTGACGTCAGTATGGCAGTCCGGGGACTCCGGGCAGACCTTATCGCCTGTGGCCTGTTGTGGGAAGAAGAAAACACACCGCCCGCACGACCGGAAACACACAACGCCGGCTGGGAATGCCCGGAGCTGTGACCTGCATCCCCGTGCCCCGCACGGGGAAATTCACGCCTTTATTCATTCCATAAACACATAACGGATATCACCATGTTTCAGAACGATATTTTTGACGAAGACCAGAACAGCACCTGGCATGCCGAATCCACTGACAACTATTTCATCGTCACGGAACGCTACAGCGACAACACGGAAAGGGTGGCACTGGTACTGAAAAAGGACATAACACACCTGTACTCCCCGACGGACGCGAGCGGCATCAGACTCTCTTACAGTAAATGGAGCGGTGATGAGCTGACTTTAATGCCCGACCTGTCGCCGGAAAAAGCCCGCAGGGTGGTTGATGCCATTGCGGATGAAATCCGCCGCAGGGAAAGTACCCCGGTCATACTTCGCCCGCTAAACAACATAAAAGCAGAACGCAGTATCACCTGGTTCGCCCGGCGAATTGTTCCCGTGGTCGGCGGCATACTCATCGCAGCCGGACTTATGTGGATGATATCGGGCTGGAGCGGCCCATTCACCGCCGCTGAGCATATCTACCGTACAGATATGACGCCACAGTATGTCGGGGAGGACAAGCCGGAGCCGGTGCACACTGCTCATGAACGCCCCCTCCGCCAGGTGCTCAGTTCAGCGGTGGCAACCCGTGATGCCGCCACACAGCATATCCGTGACCGTCTGCCGGCGACACCGGATGCCGTCACTCAGCGACAGTCGCCTGCAGAAAGTACAGAACACCCGTACACATCGACACAACCGGCGTCGGGCGAACAGCGTCTGGCGGAAAATCTGAAACGCGCGGATGAACGCAACATTTTCACGGTTCCGCTCTCTGAAGGACATGAGCGGACGCTTTATGTCTTCTCGGACCCGTCATGCCCGCACTGCCGTGATATCGAACCTGTGCTGGAGCGTCTTTCCGGCAGTTTCAACATTCGCATATTCCCGGTGTCCGTGATTGGCGGAGAAAAATCGGCCAGCATGGCACAGAAAGTGCTGTGCGAATCCGATGCCACTGCCCGCCGCAACGCCTGGAAGGCACTGTTCAGCCCGGGCGAGGAGATGCTGTTTCCGGTTAAAAAAGAGAACGGGGATACGAAAGCAGCATCAGACTGTGAGCTGGCTTCCCGCGCCGTCAGTGTGAATGACAAGGCATTCCGGGCCTATCAGTTTGCCGGAACGCCGTGGGTGCTCAGTGACCGTGGTCAGGCCGTCCCGCAGGAGCTACTGAACAACGCAACAGAAGTCGCCCTCTGGCTGAAACTGAACGACAACACCACGAAGTCCGAAAAATAAGAACTTATTTTGAACACGCTAACTCAGAGCTGAAATCCAGATAAAGGAAACTGCTATGTACCTGCATCTTGTTCCAAAACTTTTTCATCGCATGGCTAATAAATGCAGCCTGAAATCCATTTCCATACCTGAACTTGATTTTATAATTGACAGCGATTCGTTATCTGTAGGCAGGCCATGGCCTAATAAATGTGTATGGGTTGGAATGAGGAAAGGAAGGAAAGCCGTTAATGGTCTGATATTGCAAACAAATAAAAAATTAAGATGGTTTACCACCATATACACCTGGGATATTGAAAACATGGGGTTAATTCATCATCAGGTCAATACTTATATAGAAGATGATGAGTTTGATATGGTGTCACAGGAATTTCTTTTAAACGGTGCTTTTGATAAGTGGAGCGACAGAGTACATACCGCTTACGAGAATAAGCCGCCAGCAAGAATCCAGCCCAAAATGGAGTCCTTGTTAAATAATCCCGGTGAAGACAGTCATGATGTATGGGAAGAGTTCGAATGGGGAAACTTCCTTATATCCAGAGAAGAAAGTATTTTACTTCACACCATTCAGTCTGAACGATTAAACACCGACTTCTCTTTATTCAGGAGACAGCCACCAGTTAATCAACCATTACTTGTTTAAAGAGGCCCCTGTCGTTTTCCGATATTTATGTGAGTTATAAAACAACATGAAGACTAATAAAAAAAACACAAAATGGCATGTTTTTTACCGTAGGAATTCAGGAGAAGAGAGATTACTTGGCATGTCATCATTTCAGGAATGTCTTTCCGTATCTGCAGAACTAATGACTCCATCGAACTACATGATATGCATAAAAAGAAATGGCGAGAGGATAAAACGCTGGGACAGGGAAATCATCGCCGGCTCTAACAAATGGCTTAACTGCCCACCTGATAGTTTCGAAATATTAGGCGAGCTGATAACCATCAATAAAGTTATCAGGCAATAATTCCGGCCTCAGTAAAAAATGCCCCCGGCGGGAGAGAAATAGAAATAAAAAAACTGGAGTTTATTATGGCTTCGAAAGGTATTAATAAAGTAATTCTGATAGGTAATCTGGGGCAGGACCCGGATATTCGATATATGCCAAACGGCGGCGCTGTGGCCAGCATTGCGCTGGCCACCTCCGAAACCTGGCGGGACAAACAGACAGGGGAGATGCGGGAACAAACCGAATGGCACCGCGTGGTGCTGTTCGGCAAACTGGCGGAAGTGGCCAGTGAATACCTGCGCAAAGGAGCTCAGGTGTACATCGAGGGTCAGCTGCGTACCCGAAAATGGACCGACCAGACCGGCCTGGAACGATACACGACTGAAGTGGTGGTGCATACCGGCGGCACCATGCAGATGCTGGGCTCCCGGCAGAATAGTGCACAGGGTGGCCGGGTACAGCCTCAACAACCACAACAGGGCAGACAGTTTTCAGGTAATTCGCCATCTCCGGGCAATACCACACCGTCCGGCAGTTTCAGCGACGATGACGACAGTATCCCGTTCTGACGTTCGGCCTCCTCAGTCCCCTGCTTCCTGCATTTTCATCCGGAAATTCAATCATGCAACACAAAGTCAACGAGCAGTTTATACGCCGCAGCGCGTGGCACTCCCCCGTCACCTCGCTGCTGCAGAATCCCGACTTCTTTGGCCCTGCCATCATGGCAATGATGATACTCCCGCTCTTTCTGCCGTTACTGACCCCGCTCAGTATCCTGGGCATGCTCTTTACAGGCGTCATCTTCAACAACCACCGCTGGCGCTGCCCCATGAGGATGCCCGCCACGCTGAAGTGTGACGACCCCAGCGAAGATCGAGAGGAGACAGCCCGCTTTCTTGGTGCGTGGAATTACACACGCATCAGGCCGGGTAAAGCTCGGGGGGTATTCTTCCTCGGCACACAACGAGGCAGTGATGTCGGTCGCGAGCTCTGGTTATCCCAGGCGGACCTGGTCCGGCACATCATGTTCTTCTCCACGACAGGGGGCGGTAAGACAGAAACACTGTTCTCCCTGATGCTGAACTCACTCTGCCATGCCCGGGGCTTTACCATGATGGACGGCAAGGCACAGAACGACACGGCGAGGACCATCTGGTATCTGGCCCTGCGCTTCGGTCGTGAAGATGATGTGGAGTTCATCAACTATATGACCGGCGGACGCTCCCGCAGTGAACTGCTCCATGCCGGCGACAAATCCCTGCCGGAATCCAACTCCTTCAATCCCTTTGTCTACGCCACGGAGACACTGGTCACCGAAACGCTTCAGTCGATGCTGCCCCAGAACGTCCAGGGGGGGGAATGGCAGTCCCGCGCCATCGCAATGAACAAGGCTCTGGTGTCGGGTGTTAAATACCTGTGCGTCGCAGAAAAAAGGTGCATGTCGATGCAGCTGCTGCGCGAATACATGCCTCTGGAAAAGATGGCCGCGCTTTACGTGACCGGCGTCGATGCCCGCTGGCCGGAAGAGGCGCTTTCTCCCCTGAAAAACTATCTGCAGGAGCTGCCCGGCTTCGACATGGCACATGTCAGGACACCTGCCATGTGGACCGAAGAACCGCGCAAACAGCACGGCTACCTGACCGGTCAGTTCTCGGAAACATACTCCACCTTTACCGAAACCTACGGCCACATTTTTGCTCAGGATGCCGGTGATATCGATCTGCGGGACAGTATTCATAGTGACCGTATCCTCATCACGATGATCCCGGCTCTTGAGCTGTCCTCGCATACCGCATCCGCGCTGGGGAAAATCATGGTGACGCAGCAGAGCATGATCCTCGCCCGTGACCTGGGTCACCGGATTGGCGGGACGGATGAAGAGGCACTCGAAGTCAAAAAGTACGCAACGACGTTTCCTTATATCAACTATCTTGATGAGATTGGTGCCTACTACACAGAGCGAATCACCGCAATGGCAACGCAGGTACGCTCTCTCTACTTTGCCCTGCTGATGGCAGCACAGGATGCGGAACGTATGGAAGGGACCGCAGGGGGGAACAGCGTTTCCACCCTGATGCAGAATGCCGGCGTCAAGATCAGCGGGAAAATCGTCAGTGATGAGAAAACCATGAACATCCTGCGTCGTGCAGCCGGTCAGGAAGCTCACGCCCGGATGGATACGCTGAAAAGAAAGGATGGCCTGCTGGGAACCGACTGGCAGGACGGTGATCAGACGAGGATTGTCGACGAAGACAAGCTGAAACTCAAAGACCTGATCAATCTTCAGGCAGGGGAAAACGTCACCATTTTCAACGGACATCCCGTGGCCGGCACATCCATGTATATTCCGGATTCAGAAAAAACGTCTGGCACTCCGGTACAAATCAACCGGCTGATACAGGTCGACCCGATTCCGCTGGCAGAACTGCGGCATCTGGTGCCCCGGGAAAGTGAACGCCGCATTCCGCGACCGGAGAAAGTCTCCCGCCTGATCGGGATACTAAAGGGAGAAGTGGAAAGTCCCGTCGACAGCTTCACACTCATCAGTCCGGTGATGCGAAGACTGCACGATGAATGCGCCAGCCAGGTGCTCGACATGCCGGATATTTTCGACATCAGCGAAGCGGTTTACAACCTTTACAGCCTGCTGTATACGGCAGATATCCGTACCAACCGGATATCACTTATCAGCAATGCGCCTCCTCAGCTGTCGTCCGGGGATGGGGAGTGCGATATTATACCTTTCAGTCTGTCCGGCACCCGGCCTTCCCCTGAGCAGCTTTTCTCTGCGATGATGCAGGCAGCTACACGCTCAGGCGAAGATACTGCGGATGCTGACATGCAGAATACCGGTACTGACGCTGGCGCGACGCCCTCAGCAGACGAGGCCTCATCCGGTGAGGACCACGACGAACTCTTCGACAAAGTGTTGTCAGGGTGCTGAAAATTTCACCTGTAAAACGGGGGCATGCGCAGTGATTAACGTCCCATCCCCGGCCCCTTATGACCAACCGGAGTCGGGCCATGAGCATTACCATCCTGCTGTTGCTCTTCCCGATCCAGTTGTTCCGCCAGGTACTCTGCAACATACTGCCAGTTGCGCGCATCCCGTTCGGATTTTTCAACCCGCTTCTGGTGTCTGCTCACTGCGGCCTGACGATAATCATCGGCATCTTTTCTGCTGATAATACGGATATGTTGCGGGTCCTTCCGGTTGTGCCAGGCAACAATCTCACCAAACGAGCGGAGTAGAGCAGGATCATTACCATCCGGCTCAAAACGCTCACTCTCCCGCCCAAATATCAACGGTACTGTTTTAAGTGCAGACCGTCCCAGCACACCACTCTGTGGATCGCGGTTAAGAACAATGTTGTCACCGTTATCCCGACAGATTGTCCGTCCGTTATCATCCTGCCTGTATACAATGCTGCCGTCACGACGTAACTCACCGGTAGCCCCCTCCAGTTTCATCATCTGTGGATCAATTCCGGCATCAAATTTAATGACGCCAAATCCCGGCGTGGTGACGGTTTCTTTCTTACCCCGTTTTTCACGATATGCCATCCCCCTGAGCGCGGAAATCGCTGCTTTATCACCCTTCAGCGCCTCCTGCTCCACCCACTGACGCCATGAAGGTGGATGCAGTTTCCCTGCTTCAGCAAGACGTATGCGTTCTTCTTTCAGCATGTCCTTCAGGTTCATTCTGGCCTGATAACGCCGCAGCTCTGCTGCGTTGTAATGTATTCTCCGGATACGCGGGTCACGGAAACGCTGCCGGATGATCGCCTTCTCACGACGGGTCGCCTCATTGATACGCGCATAACGTTCCTTTGCCTGCAGGTCCGGTTTCTGCCAGGTTGCACGGAATGTGTTATAGCGTTCGCGCAGATTCGCACGTTCAGTGGCACGCTCTATACGACGCTCCATACGCACCGCTTTCTCACGTGCACTTAACGACTGCCGGTACTGAGACTGCGGAGGCACTCGTTCAAAGATATCCATCGGCACCGGCTCAAACGGACCGGCATGCTGCTCCGCAATCTGCAGTGACAGGTCAGGATGAATGGCCGTTGCACGCACCGGCGTTGGAATACTCCGCCACGCATCCATCACTACCAGCCCTTTGTACTGCGGAACCAGCAGCAGTCCTTCCTTCGCAAACATCTCATGACACGCCAGCCACGTGAAACGGCCTTCCCGGATCATGTCATCAATTTTCTGCCGACAGTGATCAACCGCATAGCCATAAAGGGACTCCCTGTCAGAGAACATTTCGCGTTTCAGTGCACCCTGTGGACCTGCACCGAAGAAAGTTTTCTGCCGTTCACTGTCACTGAGCACCACACGCTCAAGCCCTTCAGATTTATATGCACGCTCCGGCGGGACATGCGTAAAAATGTCCCGTGGCACGGCTTTCCAGCCGCCATCAAGATCCGCTAACAGAGGCACCTGCAATTTAGGATGAACAGATTCAGCACGCACGGGAGTTCGTTTTCTGTCGTAAGCGTCACACACCACAAGCTCGTTATTCATGACCTGCAGATACAGACCGTTACGGGCAAACAGGGCATGAAGCTCATCAACTGTATGATGAGCGCCACGCCATGTCATTTTTTCAAATGCATCATGAATATGCTCCCGCGCATAATCAGCCAGACTGTATTTCTCCTGCATCCGGTAAAGCGGACGGGGTACATAATCTGTTTTGGGTTCGAAGAAAACCGGTCTGTGCCGTAGCTTTTCCAGCTGCTGCAGAACATTTTCGGAAGGCGCCTGCCATTCTCCCATGACGGCTACGAGCGACTGCATCTTCCACTCATGACCAAAATCAGATAACGGCACAACAAAACGTTCAGGATTACGGATATCGCGAACGGCAAATTCACCATTGCTCATTCTGTCCAGCGTGAGGCCCTTACTACCCATAAACAGATAAAAAGCACGCCATCCCTGAGTCTGGAATTTACCCGCAAAAGGTAACGTTTTTACACGAATATAGTTTCTGAAATTCTCCTGCGCATCACAGTTCCATGCACTCAGTTGTTTCCGTTCATGCGCGGAACGACGGACAATCTGCTGGTTTTCATCAACAATAAAATTGCCATTTGTCAGAGCAAAGCCATGTTTTATTTCCAGCTCGCGACAGGCTTTATGTAGACGATCTATTGCCATTCCGACAGCACGGGTTCGAAAAGTTTCCGGGTGTATCCGGTTGACGGCAACATGCACATGAAGGTTATCTGTATCCGTATGCACCGCCGCCATAAACTGATGCCCGGTCAGCCCCAGACGATTCAGCGTATGACGGATGCAGTCCTGAATCTGCTCCGGACGGGGACATTCATGCTCCGGCCAGCTCAGAATGTAATGAAAAACAGGATCAGTATCGCCACGCGTACTACGTTTACGATCAACGACAGACTGCATTTCATCCACTGCCGTTTCCACTGAACTGCAGTTATGAAAGCAGGTCACCCCGTGGAAGTTCTCCTGAAAAACGCCATCCTTGTAGACCTTCTCAAGCGATGAAACGCCAGACTGTCTCTCCTTGCAGAGATAGTCGACAATACGCGAAAAACGGTTACCCTTCGTCTCCGAACCGCGCAGTTCGCAGGCCTCAACCTTCTGGTATTTTTTATCCATCTCTTCATGGTCACGGACCACAATATACGACACCAGATCATCAAAGGATGATCCGCCATCGCGTCGTTTTTGTGGTATTACCGGAACCATGTCGTCTCTTCTTATCCTGTCACTGTCTTCAGCTGCCGATGCGTTTCTTCAGCGCATCCGCGCACTCACGCAGGGCCACTATCACTTCTGAATACTCTTTGTCGCCGACGCGTCCTCCCTCCAGAAACAGGTGTTTCTGCAGTGCACCGAGACGGCGAAGTTCGAAAAGCATGTCCTGGTCGATGACCGGGATCAGCGGCTTTCCGAGCGCCAGCCGCCGCAGGTATTCGGGAACACTGACGCCAAAGAAGTTCGCCTTTTCGGTGATGGTGTCCTTCTCTGCCTGAGTGCAACGAATCCGGGGAATCACTGCATCCTTAATCCGTTTTTCGCTTTTACTCATGGGCTATTTTCCTGCTGTTTCTTCACCGGGGTGTCGGGGCGAAGCCCTGACCGTAAGTGCATCTTTGTATTATCGCCCGTGTGGCGGGAATACAAAGATGTATCTTGTCCCGATTTTTACTCCATTATAGCCTTTGAATGCTGTGCATCATAGTCTTATGATGACGGCAGAGGCAGGGCGAAGCCCTGACAGATGGTGACTACGGTGATAGAATTGGAGCTCTGTTACTGACTGAAAGGAGTTTTCCCCATGGCAGGAAAGAAATTTTTTTCCGATGACGATATTGAAGCGGCACGTCTTGCTCTCTCTGAACTCCCTGACCTGACCGCAAAACGCAAAACGCTGCATGATTTTCTGTCCGCAATCCGGGATGACATCATCGTCCTGGTCAGGACGAAAGGTTACACCCTTGCCGACATCAGAAGCACACTGAAGGAAGCCGGTTATGAGGTGGGCGAAAAGACACTGAGGGATATCATTCGTGAAGCCGAAGCGAAGAAACCCCGACGCCGTTCTGGCAGGTCTTCAGCAACAGAAAAGGCAACATCTCCTCATGCTGAATCACAGGACAAAGTAAAGATATCGTCAGCACAGTGATGTGACATTGTCACAATAGAGGTAAAAATTTTTTACTTTTTTCTGCTCCGGACAGGTGTTTACCTGGTAAAGGCCTGTTGTTAACCTGAGCGAGAAAGGCGATAGCCATATCCGCCTTCTGTCCTGTCAAATGACAATTGACGAAAGCAAACTTTCTTCACTTCTGCCGCATAAATGCGGCAGTTCTTTTTCCACACTGCATCTCCACTCTTGAAATTAATTAACCTGTAATGATATTTTACGGCCCGCCCGGAGGTGTCGTGTTTATCTCCGTACGAAGACTCATTCCTGGCACTTTATCTGGTTTTATTCTTTGTCATGTCCGGCTCCTCACGTCAGGAGCCGTTTTTTTTCTTGGCAGTTAATAGCCTGTTACACACCGATATACCCGTACATCCATGGCTGTGTCAGAATTTATTTGCGGAAAACAACCGTCTTCATTTAATCCTGTTTTAGTGCATATTCATCCTTCATATCCATATAGCGTTGCCCTGACTGGACCCTGACAGGGCATTTTTTTATCACACTGGCGACTTCATACTTTCTCCACTTTTTCATTGCATAGTCTCCATCGTTAATTCAGAAAGTGGAGATTAACCGACCATGAAAATGCCATCAGGATGTTCCCGTATTCTCATTGCGGCTGCCATTATGGGCTGCTCAGGTATGGCACTTGCCGCGCCAGAACCGGCACCGTCTGCCGGACAACTGCCGCCGCCATGCCCGGAACGACTGGCACCACCACCGGCACAGCCACCGCTCTATGCCTTATCACAACAGACCACCACACCGGCAGAAACACTGAGCGCGGCGGTAAAAAATCTTCCTGACCTGGAAAAAGCGAAAAAATATGAAGTCCGTGTGGAAGTTCGTGAGATAACCCCACCACCACCGGCACAGCCACCGCTCTATGCCTTATCACAACAGACCACCACACCGGCAGAAACACTGAGCGCGGCGGTAAAAAATATTCCTGCCCTGGAAAAAGCGAAAAAGTATGAAGTCCGTGTGGAAGTTCGTGAGATAACCCCACCACCACCGGCACCGGATATGGATGACCCTCGCCCTTAAATAGCTTCATCAGTTGCCCGATATGATGCCATTTACCCTGACTGCTGACGGTAACGGGCGAAATATATCTCCGAAAGTGTAGATTATGACATTTGTCACCCTGGCATCCCCGCCAGGGATTTTTTTTCTGCATTGCTCAGGCAATAAACATGCTCTTCAAATTTCCTCCATATTTTTTCGTATAATCGCAGTGCACATACACAATCATCATCCCAGAATGAAGTAATGCATTTAGCCCTGAATCCACCTTCAGGGCATTTTTTTGTCAGACACGCGGCGGCAGTGCGCCGGGATAATGGCGGGCAATGATGTCATTCAGTCGCTCAACAAGGTCCGGACGGCGGAAGGTGATATGCATCGTACCTTTCCGGTATCCCCGCACCGTAAAATATTCCCCTTCAAACAACTCACCGATATTGTCGCCGTTCCCGAGAAATTCACCATACTGCGCCCCGATGCAGCTCCGGAAGTCAGGAATGTTGCGCCCTTCCAGCAGATAAAAAGGACGTACCAGGTCATCCAGTGCCTCCCGTCCGCTGCAGTCCAGCGTCACACGCCCGTTACTCCAGCGGTACAGAAGGTTTTCAATAATGATTCTCTTGCCCAGACGGCAGGGATTATTGGTTCTGTAATCCCATGACAATTTCCGGTAGACATCAATCAGTCCCTGTTCAAATGTCTGCATCTTGCTGGCATTCAGATGGCGGAATGTTGCCAGTACATTGTCCAGGGTGATTTCAGGACAGGTGTCGCTCATCAGCTGGCTGTTCCACTCATCACGCTGGCATGAACTCATGAAGGTGTACATGCCCGTATCTGTCATCAGGCGATCCCAGATTTTCCGGTCGGCAAGACGGGTGATATTCCTTTTCGCTTCTTCCGGCTTATCCATGCGACGAACGGAATCAGTCACGCAGTCTTCAAACCCGTAAAGAAAAATATCACCTGACGCATCGAGCAGAATCCTGCGCGCTGTCGCCAGGCATTCCATCGCCTGCATGAACAGTGCAATACCTTCGTTACGCTGCGCGATGATGCGGTCGATAGCCACAGACGGAATAACATCTGTCGTGCCGGCAGTATTCAGGTCAGCAGTGGGTAAAGTCTGATTCATCACATTGTCTCCTCATCGTCACGACTGCCGGGTCAGCCAGGTCATTTCCCGGAGGAGCGAAGCTCCTTCTGCCGTCCGGGTCTTCGGGGATTTCCCCGCAGTGGACCTTTCCGACGGGGGACGCTCACCACGTCACGGGGCAGTTGTCCGGGGGCAGACGCAAAAGTTTTTGACGCCTGCGGCAAAAAGTTTTGTGGCTGGTACATCTCTCCCCTGGACGACTGAAACGGGATGTGGTCGTGTATGTACCCCCGGAAAGTCCGTCTGCGGAGAACGGGCCGCAGTGCGGCGGCAGACAGGCAGAGACAGCTGCGCCATCAGGCGCAGTGGCCTTACACACCGTCAGGTGTGCAGGGAGCGCCGCATCCGGCGCGACTGAAGAAAAACGACAGCACAACAATGGCATGTCGTGGTCACTGGCGCACCACTCCCGCACAGGTGAAAACAGAGAAAACCGCACGACATCTACAACCAAAAAAAGTGAAATTTCTTCACTTTTTCACACTTATTTATCGCGCTGATTTGGTGATTATGATGATAAAATAAAGTGAAGTTTTTTCACTTTTTCAAAGGTGTTTTATGACCGGCTGGGAACTGCGAATCTGGCGAAAAAGCATGCTCTGGTCACGCGAAAAAGCGGCCAGAGAATTTGGCGTGACGCAGAGAACATGGCACGCCTGGGAAAATGCGGAACAGGTGGACGTCACCGTCTGGAGGACCACCCAGGCACTTTCAGTCCGTGACCTGCTGCCTCACATGCAGGGGATGCGCAAGGCAGATATCATCAGGCGTCTGGAAAATGAACTGGGGGAAACGGCAGGGAATGTGTGAGCGTGATTCACAGCCTGGCAGAATGCCAGGCTACTGCTCATCAGGAAACAGCTTTTTCAGTTCTTCACCGGAAAGTCCGGTTGCCTCCTGAATCCGTTCCGGCGTCCAGCCCATATCCCGCAGCCGGCAGGCTGCTTCCCGCGCCACTTCAAGCGCACCTTTCTTAAAACCTTCTTTAAAACCTTCGTCGAAACCTTTCTGTATAAGACGTTCTGCAATCGTCATACTGTTTTTTCTGCTCCTGCTGGCAAAAGGCCCGGTATTTTGCCGGGCCTTTTGGTTCTCATCAGTGAGTGATGTTCTTCAGTTCAGCTTCAGAAAGTCCGGTCAGCTGACAGATTTGTGCTGTCGGCATTCCCGCGTTCCGGAGCTCCCGGGCGATTTCCCGTGCTTTTTGAAGCGCCCCCTGCTGGATACCCTGCTGGATACCTTCCTGCTTAAGACGTTCTGCCAGTGTCATAATGCTGTCCTCGTGCTGCGGCAGTCGCTGCGCCAGCGTCTGCAAAAATTCAACCGTTACATGTTCGCTGCCATTAAGCAGATAGTTGA
Organism: Salmonella sp. SSDFZ54; assembly: GCF_004010735.1. NCBI lineage: Bacteria > Pseudomonadati > Pseudomonadota > Gammaproteobacteria > Enterobacterales > Enterobacteriaceae > Salmonella > Salmonella sp. SSDFZ54. The sequence continues at coordinate 67,425 of NZ_CP034821.1, read as the reverse complement.
AAAGAACTGTAATCTGCTCTTCATCCTGGATGTCCTGCAGTGCTCTGACCAGGTTGTCCAGACACATCAGCATATCCCGCTGACGGATATGCTTCATCAGCAGCGTCAGTGCGGCCATCCGGCGATGGTTCATGATTTCATTGTCATCAACGACAGTGATATCAACCAGCGGAAACGGCTTTGTGTATATTTTAGCCGCAAGCGCCGGATTCTCAAAACAGTCCAGCCAGTTCATGCTGTACGGGTACGGGCTGCGCTCACCATGATAGAACAGCACCGGAATCACCAGTGGCAATGTTTTATGCTGCTCCAGATGTCTCTGCATCGCCGCCACACTGTAACGTAACATCCGGAAAGGCATGTACAGATTTTCGGTACTCTGGTGCTCAATCAGAGTGTAAACATAGCCGTCTTCACCCCCGGTGGTTTTCACGCTCCAGAGGATATCGCTGGCGTACTGATGCAGGTCCGGCTCAACAAAGGTGGCGGGTTCCAGCTTCAGCGTGGACAGGTCGCACAACTGCCGGTACTCCGCAGGAAGATGCAGTTCCAGAAAATCCCTGGCAACGTCGGGATTCGCCAGGAACGACCGGAACGCGGCATCATGCGGCGTGGGCGTTGTGGTGTTTTTCTTCTTACTCACGGTTCCTCCTGGTGAGATGTATGAACGTATCCTGCCGCCTGCACAGGCAGACGGCAAGGGTTAATCAGTGACAGACCCGTTCAATTTCAAGCGCGCGGAGCAGATGCCCCCACTCGCTGACTTTCATGGCAGGGATACGCACCCGCTTCTGCTCACTGCAGCGTCTGGCAATATGCCCGCTCATCGCCAGAACGTCCGGGTTAATCTCATCCTGTGCCAGCTCCTGACGTCTGAAGCGGGTATGGCGGTGCAGGGGTTTATTCTCCCGCTGGCACTCTTCACGCAGACGCTTTACATACTCGGCGGTTGCGAAGATAATTGATGGTCTCACAAATATTTCTCCTTATGTTGTTGATGACTGCCGCTCTTCCTGGCGGGGAAGTAACGGCGGAGAGAGGCAGGGTTTATCGCCCTGCCTTTTTTTCATTTCGGACAGCGGCGCAGTGCCAGCGCGAGCGCTTTCATCTTCCAGCCTTCCGGCGTGCGGTACATCACCTTCCAGTAGCCGTCGATGAACACATAATGGAAGCGCACCTCTTCAGTGCTTTCAGTGGCAATAGCCTCCCTGAAAGAACGGTACTCACGCGCCTCACTGTCCATCCGGAAACCACTGTCACGTCCGTAATAAGCCGTCACACCGTCCACCGGGTTCTGAAGCGTATGCCCGGCGGGTTTGTCGCAACGGGGACCGAGGCAACGGATATCACCGTGTTCAACCAGGGCTTCGGCCTGCTGACCGGTGGCATAGTGGGTATGCAGGATGCGACCGTTCCAGGTCGGCTCACCGTGCAGGTGGCAGTAAACGGTACGGAACACCCCGTCGCGGCAAAAAACGGAAATCGTGCTGCTGACTGTCATGAAAACGTCTCCTTCTGCTGAATCAGGTCGCCGGGCCGACCGGTTGCTCCCCGGAGGGGCGAAAGCCCCTTCTGCCGTCCACTTCTTCGGGGTTTCTCCCCGCAGTGGACCTTTCCGATGGGGCGTCCGTCACCACGTCACGGGGCAGCTGTCCGGGGGCGGACGCAAAATTTTTTGCCGGGTTTATGGCTAAAAATTTTGTGGACGGTATATCTTCCCCTGGACTGCTGAAACGGGATGTGGTTACTCCAGCCCCCGGAAAGTCCACAGCGGGAAACAGGCCGCAGGGGTGGCGGCGGAAGGGTTGACTGCGCCATCAGGCGCAGTTGCCTTACACACCGTCAGGTGTGCAGGGAGCGCCGTTTCCGGCGCGACAGGGGCGGCGCGACCGGAACGGTCGCTGCAAGCCTGGTTTTTCAGACATCGGACCGTAGCGGCAGCCCGAAACCGCGCCAGCGGGTTCGGCGGAGACTGGCGGGTGCGCCAGCAGCTGCCTGTCGGAGTCGGGCCTGACGACCGGATGCCGCCAGGCAGCCGGGAGCCGAAGGTGTCCCCGCCTCCGGAAATCAGAACAACAGAAACGACATAACAGAAAAATGCCTCACACCATGACGGGCAGGAAGGGCAGCGCCGCAGGCGCGGCCCTCCTGCATTTCAGGCAGGCGTAAGCCTGCCAGGGTTTTCCGGGGGCCCGGCAGGCCATACCCCCGCCGGAGCGGGGAGTAAATCACCGACGGAACACATGACCGTCAATAAAGGTGAAGGAGTCCAGGAATAAATCCCGCGCATACGCCTCATAGTCAAAATAGAGCGCCACCGTCTCCGGCACGTCAGCCAGCAGGCCGGTATCACTGGCGAACTCAACCGCAAAAGCCTCCTCACTGTCAGCCTCGCCCCACCAGGCATCGCGGAAGGTGTCAAAATCCGTCTCACCGGTATCATCCACCCAGAGACGATAAGCCTCTTCGCAGCCTTCATCCCGTGCCCGGCGGAAGCCTTCAACCCAGGCCCAGTTGATATGACATTCAGAGGCCATATTCCCCGGGAATCCCTCATAATCCTGAAACATCAGTTCAGGATCGGCTTCATCCTGGTGAAGAGCACGGCAGGCGGCGAAAAAGTCGCGCTCATCATCAAACGTGGTCAGGTCAAACCAGCGTCCGGCGATGCTTCCACAGTTGTATTTGTGCCAGGTTCCAACGTATACAGCAGGTGCAACAACAGACATTCCCGAATCCTCCATAGTCACATGTTCTGCGGCACCGGGCGGTGCCGTGCCTCCATAAAAGCCGGGCGATAAGGCGGGGATGCACAGGGCGCAAGGGAAGCCGCAGCCTGACGCACACGGCTGGCGGGAGTTGGAGGGTGAGACCGCGAAATCTGAGCGGGTGAACGACCGGAAAATCACGGCAGACGGGAAGGAGGGACCGGGTGACCGCAGCGGCGAAGCGTACCCTTGCATCCCTGCCAGCCCGGCTAAGATGGAGGCACGGCACAGCCCGCACACGACACGGCGGCCACATAACTGAAAACCCACAAGGCCATGCCCTGCATGGCCGGGTAAAGCGGAGCCGGCGGCGACTTCCTTTGTGCTCTTTCCGGGGACCGGCAGGAAAAAGGCGGGGATTTACCCCGCCAGTGTCATCATTTCCGGATTTTTGCCAGGGCATCCGCCATGCTGCGGATTTCGGTCCGGGCTTCCCGGACCACCTCCCGCAGAACACCACGGTCAAACCAGCGGCGGGGCGGTTCATCCGGTATACGCAGCACATCGCAGGCCAGCCCACTGGACAGGATATGCTCAATACAATCGCTGACCAGGTACATTTCCACCGACGAAAAACGAGCGCCCCGGTTCAGGATGGCATCGAGCACCACGGGCAGGTTTTCGTCGTCTTCATCGAGCCAGCAGGGGTGATCGCTTTCCTTCACCACCAGGCGAAAGCGGCGGGTCTGGCGGGTCAGCAACGTCTGACCGGTGGTGGTCAGCGCCGCCCGGATACACCGCGCATCTTCTGCCACCTGGTAACAGATGCTTCGTACCGCATCGTGCACCGCATCAAGAACAGCCCTGATTTCGTCTTCGGTCAGCCATTCTCCGGCATACGGGAAAGACACCTGAGTTCCGTCTGCCGGAAGTACCGGCAGCGATTGCCACTGACTGCCGGACAGTACCAGTTCCGCCCCGGTTCCGGTCAGTCTCTGAATGGCGGAGGCCAGGAGCGGCGGCAGTACGCCGCCGTGACGGTTGATAAGTAACGTCGCCAGCCGGGGCGCATCCAGCCGCACGTAAATGCTGATCCAGCCCGGATACTTCGGGTTACGCTGGTCAACATCCGTCTCTTCCGGCCAGCCCTGCGCCAGCAGCAGGTTACGGGCGTGACGACAAACCAGTGCATTCAGCGTTTTGTTCATGATTAAGCGTTCTCCCTGTATCGCCGCCCGCAAGGCAGGCGGCGATAACATCAGTTGTTTTCGTGTGTGTTGTTTTTCAGCAGGGTGCGGGCCTGATTAATCACTGCCTGACGGCGGGTAACACATTCCGGGACGGCAAGGCCGTTATCACGGGCGGCCCATTCACGTTTCCACAGTGCCTGTTCAGCGGTCTGAATCAGGGACGCCAGCAGTTCAGCCGGGACGGTCACCAGGCGGTTTTCGCTCACGTTGCTGATAATCTCCATCGCAGCGGCGGAAGAAATACCGGACTCCATCCGCTGGTCTTCCGGGATGTCCTCCAGGTGCGCCAGGACAGTCCTGATTTCATGATCGGTCAGAGAAATTTCCATACCGTCGGCCAGTGCCTGAATCTCTTCCGGGGACCAGATAAGCAGCATCAGCGGCGTGTTTCCCGGATACTTTGCTGCCAGCTCACGGCAGAGCGTTTCGCATGTTCCGTACATTTCGTCTCCTCCTTAATCTTTGAAGCACGCATCCAGTTCAAGAATTTCGGTATATGCCTCCATCAGGAGGCGGTTTGCGCGAAACAACGTCTGACGCACCAGACGTTCCGGCAGGGTGTCAGCATTAAAGCTGTACCGCCGCTCCATCTCATTCATGGTTGTACGCAGGTCGCACATGGCATTGGCCACCTCCGCCACTTCGGCGCGAAGTTTTTCGTGTCCGGCATAGTTCATTTACGCAGCCTCCGGCATAAACCAGTCATCATTCGCGGCCCCCTGCTGCATGGCCCGTTGCACGGCGGCAAGGCGTTGCTGCCCGGCACGGTGATACTGCTCAAGCAGCTCGATACCGATATACCGGCGTCCGGACTGGAAGGCGGCAACGCAGGTTGAGCCGCTGCCTGCAAACGGGTCCAGCACAATTGCGTTCGGGTGTGTGAAGCTCTCAATCAGCGGTTGCAGGCTGGTAACAGGCTTTTCCGTCGGGTGATGACGATTGCCTGAATATTTCCAGCCCAGCACGTCCGGCAGCGGGTTTTGTGGCAGACGTGGACGGCCTTTTGCCAGGATGTAGGCGCATTCGTGGCGATAGCCCACATATGCGGCCTTCGATGTGTAGTTTTTGGTGAAGACCAGGTGACCAACAACGCTGAATCCCGCATTTTTCCAGGCAGACATAAAGCGATCGACGCGGTTCCAGCCATAGAAACTCACCATCAGCGCGTCTTTTTTCAGCACGCGGTACATCTCATTACAGGCCGGTTGCAGCCATTCGTCGGTTTTATCGCCGGCAATGGTGCGCCCGGAACGGTCACGGAAACCGACGAGATACGGCGGGTCAGTCAGTATGAAATCAATGGCGTTATCAGGAATACGGGCCATAACATCGATGCAGTTACCGAGGACAAAACGGGACATAACAACGCTCCTTCTCTTACAGAAGGCACCGGGAGGGCACCCCTGTGGTGCCCGTTCCCCGCTGCCTGTGGGCTGTTCACCGCGTCCGGTAACGGGTCAGGCCGACCGTGGAATACCGCAGCCGTCGTCTTTTTGACGGCAAGGCTATGCCGCGAAAGCGGCTTGAAGGGCGTTCATCAGAAAAGGGCGACGGGCTGGCGTACACTGTCACCGACGCCAGCCGGGAGCGGTAAAAGCGCCCGTCCCGTGCCCGCCGGACGCGGGACACTGACCACAGGCAGCGTTTATGCCGCGCCGCGTCAGCCGGCGCAGTAAAAAGAGGAGCCCGGCGACATCCTTTACCGGAAAAGAAACGGGCGGTTGCCCGCCCGTCTCCGTCATACTTCATCCGCCATAATGCGCCACCTTGTCGACTATCCACGCAGGTCCGGTGACTTCCGGCAGCTCATCGTCATCTGTCGGGGAAGACCATTCCAGTTCCCCCCACAGCACATCAACGAGCTCTCCGCGCTCATACAACTGCCAGCCACAGAAATTGCAGCCCTGTTCGGCGTACCAGTGCTCCAGCGTGCAGCCGAAGCGGCGGCTTAATTCTGCAATAACGTCGCTTTCCGGCTGACACCACGGCGTGTCGAAATCCACCTGAATGAAGTTGTCTCCCTGACGGCTGATATTCACCTCATACCCCACAGGCCACTTCACGCCATACTGTTCCGTATACCAGTGATATGCAGAAGGAACACCGTTCAGAACACCACCGTTAAAGCCATTCACTTCAACATCCAGGCGGGTGGGCAGAACCGTCAGCAGGTCAAACGGCATGGTTTTTTCCGGCAGTACGTTGTCACACAGACGGTTCCACCACACCGATACATCCTCGTTACTCCAGAAGCCACACCAGTCACCTCTTTTGGCGGTGAAATGCACGGTGATGGTTTCTCTGACCTCATCCGGTAATCCTTCCCAGCGACACTGGCCAGTACCGCTCTGCAGCCAGAGTTCATGCAGCATCAGGCAGTTTTGCTCATCCAGCAGTACACCGTCCTGCAGGTATGTCAGCCAGCGGGTGAACGCGATATTCTCCGGCGATACAACGCCACGCCCGGCAGCCGTCAGTCCGGGGCATGGTTCAAACCGCACATCTTCAGTGGTCTGCAGAAGTCCGGCACTTCCGGCCAGAAACAGCTGAATACCTTCATCTGTGGCGCGGCGATAAAACGGTGTGACTGCACCGCTGGCCAGTCGTTTAATCTCAGCGATCTGTGCTGGTTCACCAGAAAAATACATACGATTCGAGCACCAGTTTGGCATGGGAATTCTCCTCTCACATGCGGCCTCCATCAGGCCGTGCCGCACCTGTAACCGGGCGACCGCATACGAATGCAGGTGCGGCCCCGAAGCCGCAGCGCGTGGAGGAGGAACGACGAAACGTGACCGGGTGAGGAGGCCGGCGACAGCGACACACTTGCATCGGATGCAGCCCGGTTAACGTGCCGGCACGGCCTGGGTAACCAGGTATTTTATTCACAGAACCGTGCGCAAAATGCTGTGGATAAGCTGGACACAGCAGTCCACAGCAGGCATACAGCCACACTCTCAGAGAATTGAGCGTTTTTTAGTCACAATAATGACATTTGACTGTGTGTGGATTCAGTTATTAGAATACTGTATATGCATACAGCAAAAGAAAAGGGAGATGAGAACATGATCCGCATTGAAATTCTTTTCGACCGCCAGAGCACAAAAAACCTCAAATCAGGCACACTTCAGGCGCTACAGAATGAAATCGAACAACGTCTGAAACCACACTACCCGGAAATCTGGCTGCGTATAGACCAGGGCAGCGCCCCGTCTGTATCTGTCACAGGAGCCCGCAACGACAAGGATAAAGAACGTATCCTGTCTCTGCTGGAAGAAATCTGGCAGGACGACAGCTGGCTGCCTGCAGCATGAGTACCGTTTATTACCGTCCGGCTGACCCTTCAGGCGATGACAGTTACGTGCGACCGTTGTTTGCCGATCGTTGCCAGGCCGGTTTTCCTTCGCCTGCCACTGATTATGCTGAGCAGGAACTGGATCTGAACAGCTATTGCATCAGCAGACCTGCAGCCACCTTCTTTCTGCGCGCCAGCGGTGAATCGATGAACCAGGCTGGCGTGCAGAATGGCGATCTGCTGGTAGTGGACAGGGCCGAAAAACCACAACACGGGGACATCGTTATCGCTGAGATCGACGGTGAGTTCACCGTCAAACGACTGCTGTTGCGCCCACGCCCGGCACTGGAGCCGGTTTCAGACAGCCCGGAGTTCCGCACACTGTATCCGGAAAACATCTGTATTTTTGGTGTTGTCACTCACGTGATACACAGGACGCGGGAGTTACGCTGATGTTTGCACTGGCTGATATCAACAGTTTCTACGCCTCATGTGAAAAAGTTTTCCGCCCGGACCTTCGCAACGAACCGGTCATCGTACTCAGCAATAACGATGGCTGTGTGATCGCGCGCAGCCCGGAGGCAAAAGCCCTTGGCATCAGAATGGGGCAGCCCTGGTTTCAGGTGAGACAGATGCGCCTGGAGAAGAAAATACATGTATTTTCCAGCAATTATGCGCTGTACCACAGCATGAGCCAACGGGTCATGGCTGTTCTGGAGTCGCTTTCTCCCGCAGTTGAGCCCTACTCAATTGATGAAATGTTTATTGATTTGCGGGGGATAAATCATTGCATCTCTCCGGAGTTTTTTGGTCATCAGCTCAGGGAACAGGTAAAGAGCTGGACAGGACTCACCATGGGGGTGGGCATTGCGCCTACAAAAACGCTGGCTAAAAGTGCACAGTGGGCAACAAAGCAATGGCCACAGTTTTCCGGTGTGGTCGCGCTGACGGCAGAAAACCGTAATCGGATCTTGAAGCTACTGGGACTGCAGCCAGTTGGTGAGGTCTGGGGAGTAGGACGCAGACTGACGGAAAAGCTGAATGCGCTGGGTATTAACACAGCACTGCAGCTGGCGCAGGCTAACACGGCATTCATCCGGAAAAACTTCAGCGTCATTCTTGAGCGTACGGTACGCGAACTCAACGGCGAGTCCTGCATATCCCTGGAAGAAGCACCACCGGCAAAACAGCAGATTGTCTGTAGTCGCAGTTTTGGTGAACGAATCACAGACAAAGATGCCATGCACCAGGCTGTTGTTCAGTATGCAGAGCGGGCCGCAGAGAAACTACGTGGGGAGCGTCAGTATTGCCGGCAGGTGACGACATTTGTACGGACATCCCCCTTTGCAGTAAAAGAACCCTGTTACAGCAATGCCGCTGTGGAAAAGCTTCCATTGCCCACACAGGACAGCCGGGACATTATTGCCGCCGCATGCAGAGCCTTAAACCATGTCTGGCGTGAAGGGTACCGCTATATGAAGGCAGGAGTCATGCTGGCTGATTTCACACCATCGGGTATAGCGCAGCCGGGATTATTTGATGAAATCCAGCCCCGTAAAAACAGTGAAAAGTTAATGAAAACACTCGATGAACTGAACCAGTCGGGAAAAGGGAAAGTGTGGTTTGCGGGGCGAGGAACCGCCCCTGAATGGCAAATGAAACGGGAAATGTTGAGTCAGTGTTATACAACTAAATGGCGAGATATTCCCCTGGCCAGGCTGGGTTAGTTCAGTCATCTCCGAACATATTTTCAGCGTTTCTTCTGGTCTGGTCTTCACCGTCATTTCTCGACAGACTCTGCTCTGTAAGAGGAGTACTGCAATCCACAGACGTATGGAGACCAGATTGTTTTTCCAGTAATTCAAGCAATTTCTTTTCAACCGAAAAAGCACCTGGTATCACGCTGGAAATCACCTTATTAATATCATCCAGAGTCGTATTTTCTGTCAGTAACTCCGATATCAGCAAAGGAAGACGTTTATCTATAGCTGCAAACGCCGCACCAGTAACTAACATCGCGCGCATGAAACGTCCCCGCTCCTTCAGTTTTTCATTTGCAATGAGCTCATCTGCTATCTTATCTCCTGTCCGTTCATCCGGGAAAAGTTCAAATGAGCAGCGTCTGGATTTATTTTCATCACTCATTAGTCACACCACCTTTCATTTTTATCATTCCCATGACTAAATCAAACTGCGGGGATGAGCTCAGATAAAAGCGCTCATCAGGAACCTTAGTCAGGTTCTTCACAGCCTCGGCCACAATTTCAGCCCCACCACCAACACACATTACATGTGTATAGTCGGTGAAACGGCTGATGACATCATTAACTCGTTTAATAAGCAACTTCTGCCGTTCATTGATAACATTAATGATAGACTCACGCTGTTCAGCATTATAAATGCGACGGGAAAGGTAGTCAGGTTCATTACGGTGCACAATGATATTGTCAGCCTGGAATGAGCTCACTCTTGTATTAGCATGTACAGCCATCTGTTCCTTAACCCCGGATGTAATCAGGGACACGCCGATATTTGGATCACACCAGGTTTTTGTAATCCCTGTCATTTTGCTACGAACATGCGACACATCAAGAGTTGTACCACCGAGATCTACGATCAAAAGGGATTCATCATCCTCAAGCCCCGCAAGAACACTGAAACCAGCGGGAATACTTTCAGGAAGAACGGAAACACTGCGAATAACAAATGCATCACTCCCCTGCACCCGTACTTCACGCATCACATTTTTTTTCTTTCTTTCAATGTTTTGCTTATTTTTCTGATTGTTGGCGTCAAGGTATTCAGAGATCGGCAATGTGACGATGACATCAACAGGCTGCGCTTTCAGGCCGGTCTGCTGTAGCGCATGCTGAATGGCCACAACATTCACATCACTGTACTGATAGCGTGTTTCAGTCGTTACGACAGCATCAGCACTTAATGGATCAAATGAAAACTTCTCGCCGTCGATCTCGTAATTAGCCGGGGCAGCATCATCCAGTAAACTAAAAGACCATTCCGGTTTAAAGCTGTTAGGGCTGATTAACGTTTTCACGTCACCATCCTCCAACCAGGCAAGTTTAATGTTGGTAGAACCATCATCAATAAAGATTTTCATAACCAGTCTCCGTTGCTCATAAACAAATAGAAAAAACAAACATGCTTCATACATGCAATGTATATTCAATTATAATGAAAAAACGGTCTTTCTGAAAGGACAAATGCAACATAAAAACACGATAAATTGCATGTACATTGTACACACAACTTTAAGACCAGAGGAAATCATAGATACAAAAACATTATGAAGGTTATATGTGATACATAAATGCAATATAAAAACATCGTGGACATCATGGTTCAGGTTAGGGGAAAAGGAATGAAATGGTGAAACTGAGAGGAAAGGAAAGCGGTGACGAATCATGTCACCATAAACAGAAAGATTTCTAATGGGGACTCTTTAGGTACGTGAAGAATCCCCATAACGCATTTAAAAGACACACATCAGATACCCTTAAGGTATCCGATAGTTTATTGACCTATTGCACCATCACGTTCAAGCTTCTCTCTTATAGCCTCAATAATATATGAGCTAAAATCCAGAGATGTTTTACTGGTCGCTTTAAGTTCCGCATGAGCTTCAAAATACGACAGCGGTATGGCCTTAAGATTCTTAGCCTTCGTCCTGGCAGCCACGGGACGACCTGAAACTTCCTCTGCACCTTCATTTGGCTGAGACGGGGCTGTTGCTGTTACGGCAGAAGAAGAAGTTTGTAATCTGGCAGAATCCACCAGGTTTTTCAGTTTTTCAGCCTGTGCACTAAATTTCGCTTTGCTCATGAGATAACCCAGGATGTTTGTTAGATACTTAAAAGATATCCATTAAAAGCCCAAAGGATACTATATGGATACCCAATAGACACACCTTACTGTTTATTATTTTCAATCAGATGATTGATTTCTTCGATCAGGGCAATAACTTCCTTACCTCCTGCCGAATAGCGCCCATGAACAGACTCAGTGATTCCCATCCCAGTCTCAATGACATCCTCAAATTCTGCACGAGCAGAAATGCGGCTCTTCATCAGCTTCAGATGTTTGAACGATGGCAGGATTGCATCAAGCTTAGGGAATTTCTTCTTGTTAGGATTAACTTTACAGAGATACAGGTGAGCAGTTATATCGGTCCCCATGATAGAGCTGATTTCGTCCAGTACTCCATCAAAATGCATCAAACCAATACGTTCAGTCAGGGAGTCTTTTGAAGGGACAATAACGCAGTCTGCAAAGGCAATCGCAGTACGGGTAAGATCTGAGTCAAATCCCCCACAGTCAATAAGTAACGTCTTATCGCTGTTCTTGTAGGGAGTCATAATTTCGATGGCACTGTTGCAAATAGTCGGTGGTGATAAACTTATCATCCCCTTTTGCTGATGGAGCTGCACATGAACCCATTCAAAGGCCGGCATTTTCAGCGTGACATCATTCTGTGGGCCGTACGCTGGTACTGCAAATACGGCATCAGTTACCGTGAGCTGCAGGAGATGCTGGCTGAACGCGGAGTGAATGTCGATCACTCCACGATTTACCGCTGGGTTCAGCGTTATGCGCCTGAAATGGAAAAACGGCTGCGCTGGTACTGGCGTAACCCTTCCGATCTTTGCCCGTGGCACATGGATGAAACCTACGTGAAGGTCAATGGCCGCTGGGCGTATCTGTACCGGGCCGTCGACAGCCGGGGCCGCACTGTCGATTTTTATCTCTCCTCCCGTCGTAACAGCAAAGCTGCATACCGGTTTCTGGGTAAAATCCTCAACAACGTGAAGAAGTGGCAGATCCCACGATTCATCAACACGGATAAAGCGCCCGCCTATGGTCGCGCGCTTGCTCTGCTCAAACGCGAAGGCCGGTGCCCGTCTGACGTTGAACACCGACAGATTAAGTACCGGAACAACGTGATTGAATGCGATCATGGCAAACTGAAACGGATAATCAACGCCACGCTGGGATTTAAATCCATGAAGACGGCTTACGCCACCATCAAAGGTATTGAGGTGATGCGTGCACTACGCAAAGGCCAGGCCTCAGCATTTTATTATGGTGATCCCCTGGGCGAAATGCGCCTGGTAAGCAGAGTTTTTGAAATGTAAGGCCTTTGAATAAGACAAAAGGCTGCCTCATCGCTAACTTTGCAACAGTGCCATATTGTGCACGGTTACGTGTGATCTCCGTTGTTTCGGCATCGGTACCTGCGGTTATAGGTGTCGTTGTCTTAACTGAAATCAAATTAGCTAAATTAGCCGCAGAATCGACAGGCGTCAGGTTTTGGCCAGCAACCAGGGTTATATCGCCGTTGGTGCACCATACCTTAAGCGTAATTGTCGAGCCTTCTGGCGGTATTTGCCCAATTAGCCCATCGCCGAATCGAACCCCCAACTGCTCGGATGGTTTATAAAACTCAACGTAGACCTGGCTTTTACTACCGGCTAACCGGAACATAGTGCTGGAAGACCACTGCGTGGTCTTACCATCGGTCGTCACGAATACTTCCAGCTTATAGCAGACAGCAGTGAGAGCCTTTGATAACACGACTTCCAGAAATTCTTTGGCTGCCGTAACGGTATATGTCACCTCCTGGATTTCCAACTGTGCCACTTCTACCGTACCGGTGCCGTCAACCAACCTGCATACATCCATAGTCATGTAAGGGTACTGGTCGTCAGATATTAAAGGCATGTTTTTGGGGATTACCGCTGGGGCATCTTCACTTGTGGCGGTGATCTCAATCATCCCCGATGACGGTGTTGGCTTGGTACCAACGTAACTATTCGTTTCTGCCGCTGCCAGGATAGAGGAACGCCGCGTCGCGGTCGATATAAAGCCTTCAGCCAGCGCCGCATCGGCATACTGAAAGCACCTGTAGACAATCTGGGTAATAAACAATGTCAGCATCGAGACAAATTGAGAGCCGACAAACTTCGACCAGAATGAATCTTTCTCGACAAGCTCTTCAAACTCTGCACGAATACTGTCTTTAGTCGGTGTTGTTTTACTCATAGCACCACGTCCTGTGTGATAGTTATATCCCTGATACGAATGGATATTTTCAACTTATCAAAAGCATCTCCCTCGGCTACTGACAAGCCAGAAATCGGTATGTCGGGTAAATCTACCGTCAGTTTTTGCAAAAGCATTGCCTCAACCGCAATTTGAACATGCGACAAGTTGGTCGGTTCGTGTTTAAACTGCGGTAAAACATTGCCCCATGACGGATCTCCGTATACCTCACCCTGATAAGTGTTTAGCCACTCATATAAACGAGCGCCCCAGGCCTCCTCCTGGGACTCATACGTTTTTACGCCGGATAACTCCAGCGTCAGCAAAGGCTCAATTTCGTTATTGTTGGCCATCAATCAACTCTCGCGTAGTCATTCATCAACGGATCATCAATTGACAGTGGTACCGTGCGCATAACGCCCGGTTGAGGCGTGCTGACCTTTACGACAGTTCCCTGGCCTTTCGCCGAGTCTTTAGTGTGCTCTTCAATCCTGGCAAGCAATGAGGTCATCTGCGCAAACAGCCGCTTCGTTTCACCATCAAGTGAAACGGTATTATCAGCCAACTGCATTGTCGGCTTGGCACCGGAGCCGCCAAGGTCACTAATAACCTGTCCGTCTATCTGCATACGACCGGTTGGTTGCTGCAAATCGTTGGCGGCAGTCGTCATCTGGGACGTGGAAGCTGGTTGAGGAGAATTATTTGAGCGCATTCCCCGGGCATTAATGAGTTTGTCATACAGTCCATCAATCCCCATTTGTGCGCCGAGCTGGTCAAAGTAACTTGAGTTGTTGGCCACCGGACGTGCCTCTTCAACTGGCATAGGTGTATCAACATACACATTGCCAGCTGCCGTTGCGGTTCCCCTTCCTCGTGCACGTTCTTCGAGGGTTCCCTGGACGACTTCCCGACGCATCCCCCGGCCATTCAGGAATTTGCTGGCCAGATCGTTCACCCCCGTAAGTTCACCAATCCGGTCTACTAATCCCCCTTTTTCAAACGGGTTTTCGCCAGGGGTAAACGCCAGGCCCGTAGACTGATCAACAAAGGCGTTTTCAGGAAGGTTATCCATTCTTGGTGATTGGCCACTTTGTTGCGGTCTTCCCCCTTGTGTTCCTGCTCTAGGTGTATATATTTCACCACCTAAATAGCGAGCACGATGAGTATTGACCCTGATCGCATACTCGCGATTTTCCTTCGATAAGTCACCTGTGCCTTTTTTCCAGTTGTTAATAGTTCTGAAACCAGCGTTATATGCGGTGATGGCCTCGTTCCAATCTCCCTTGGCTTGTTTCAAATACTTGCTCATTAGAAGAGCCGCAGCTTCTGCCGATTTTTCCGGATTAAAAGAATCTTCCCGGGATAATCCAGTTTCCTTACGAGCAATGTCCGTAAACTGAAACATTCCTAGCGCACCAGTTTTGGATTTTGCATACGGATTGCCATTAGATTCAGTAGCTGCAATAGAATGAAGAGTGCCTTCAGGAAGGCCATATTTATTCTCTAGTTCAGCAAAATACGGAGCCAGCTTATCGAGATTTGCCTTACCTTCAGCGCCAAGGCTTCCGACTTTTACATCTAAGTTGCCATTGTTGTAGGTATCCGCAGCTTTCTGAATGTCATTCCTAGTGCCAGTAGTATTAAGCGACGATGATGATGAGCTATTTTGACCAATAGCATTATCAATTTTCTGCAACGCGCGATTGCCCGTTTCTACGGCATTTGCATTGATAATCTGATTGGCAGTTTCTTTAACTGTTTTATTGCTATCTTTCGCCGTCTCTAGGGATGCATTTACAACACGAGTGACAATATTAGCCTTTTTAGGGGTATATTCAGTCTTAGGAGCATTGTCCTCCTGACTTTCTTTAGCTGGTGTTTTTAATTCAGGTGTAACCTCTTTCGCATCCGCTTTGTTGACTAGCTTTGATGCAACCCAGGCCACAGGGGTGCTCTGAACAGCGGCATCGGCAACCTTACCAGGAAGCTCTTTTGCGGCATTCCATAGATTACTACCAGCCTCTTTAATGTATTTTCCCGGGTTCTTAATGAAATCAATTGCACTATCAATTGCATCACTGAAAACCTTTTTCAGGTTATCGACAGTAAAGAAGTCTTTGATGGCGTCTAATTTTTCGTTCAGACTCTTGGTTGTGTCACTGAACCAGGCTGAAATAGCATCGCCAATCTTGGCTGTGTAATCGTTGAATGTTGTGGATATGGTGTCACCAAGGTTAGAAATATATGTTTCTAAATTGGTAATCCCACTATCAATGGCCTGGGCAATACTTTCCGTCGAAAATGATTGCAACATATTGCCGATATCCTCAAATCCAAGTGATTTGAGAACGCCACCAATAGCACTGCTAATACCAGATACCAGTCCTCCCATATCGAGAACGTTAGCCAGTGTATAAGCCGCTTTTTGCTGAAAAGATGGATCTTCCCCATCCTTAAGCCCAAAGGTCCGACGTTGTGCTTCTGTATCATTCCAACCGGTTACCGCATCATAGATACCTCCAGCCACCGTGCCGACTAGCGGAATTGCGCGTAAAGCCCCCTTTGCAAAAGCCTTAACACCTAGTTTCTCCAATCCCTTAGTTGCAAGTTTTCCGGCACCGCGAGTAGCCAATTCGCCAGCTTCTTTGGCAGCAGCTTTTTTCCCACCAAAGCCCAATAAGCTTGCAACTTTTTTTATACCTAAAGCGCCTAGTGCCATCGAGCCAACTTTCTTTAGTGCCCCACGGCCAAAGATAAGGGAAGCAATACCACCGGCCCCCTTCCCTAACAGGCTAAATAATTTGGATAGCAAGCCGCCCTTCTTTTTCCCGGTGTTTTTGGCTATCTGATCAAGGGCGCTGAGAATCTTGTCATTGCCCTCTTTAATTTCGCTGGTCTGATCCTGAAGTTCCTGAACCGTCCGTTTTTGGGTGTTAACCTGAACGACATCGGCACTACTTTGCGATTTACGCCTAAAAAAACCTTTTCTACGGCTGTTATCGTCATTGCCACGAATCACATCGGCAATTGACTTTCTGGCACCATTAAGCGAACCGCCAACTTCTTTTGATATTCCGCCAAGCTCCTTTCCTGCTGCCCACAATGGACCAGCAACGGCATAACCTAACGCATCGACGGCACGAGTCTCTGAAGGGTTACCTATGCCTTCAGCTACTTTTGACAGTTTTTTTAATAAACCTGATTCAGCATTTAGACGCTCATCATCCTCTTTGAGCCTGGCCTTTTCAGCACGTTCAGCACGGGCATCTTCCGCTGCGGCCTTACTCCCTGACTTTCCAATAAAACGACCACGCGCATCGCGTTGGTTTTGGCTTTTTTGCGCACCGCCTTTTTGACCGAACATTTCGCGAGCGTGTTCGGCTGCTTCGGTCCGTTGCGCCTTTACATCTTCTGTTATAGCCTTCTTGCGTCGTTTTTTACCCTTTCGCGTAGTTGATTTGGCCTGCGGTTCCTGTAGAGCAACATCCTCCTGAACTACACGAGAAACGTCCCCTAAATTAAGCCGTTTCATTGCCTCAACAATAGGGTCCACTGATGGCGCATTGGCCACAAAGTCTGGCCGGGAATTTTCGATTGTGCGATTTAATGCCGACACACTGCGAGAGACAGGATCAACTGTAGCAACTCGCCCACCTTTCAAATCTTCAACGGCTTCCCGAATACCTGCAAGCTCTTCCAGCTCTTTTGCGCTGGCGGTTTCAACCGTCCTTATCACATCGTCAATGTTGGCGTTTTTTCTTTCCATGATCTTATCGCCTACCGCTTCGGTTTAAGTTTTTCTTCCAGTTTCTCCAACAGGAAAAACGCATAGGATTCAGTAAGCCTTTCAGCGTCCTGAATCGGTATACCCCCATACAAAACCAGGTTGGACACTAAGGTCTGATAGCTTTTCAATCCCCACCTGTGGAATGAAGTCGGTAGCCCGAAAGGGCACCCACAGACGGGTATATGCACCCTCTGTGGACTCCTTTTTATCCTGATTTGGGCATTTATGCGGCGGGAGACGAAGACGCATTTCACCTTTATCGATGTAGCACGGTAAACCATGTTCGAGCTTTTCATGAGCCAGTCGGATGTGTGCCGCCAGCTTCATAAATTCAGTATCAATGGCCATCCGTTTAATCGTTTCATAACGACGCTCAGCCTGATCTTCACGAGTACCGCTAACATCGTTATAAAGCTCACACTGATAAGCGAATTCCCAAAAACGCAAATCAACGATCGCTTCTTTGAATTCCGCGTCGTCTTCAGGTGGCAATGCTGCACGGCGCATCTCCAGCATTTCCATTGCCCAACCATCAAGCGGCACGATACGCCATTGATAAGGTACTCCCTCTACAGACACCTCAATATCGTCAATGAAAGGTTCCACTTCCAGGACTTGGATATCTTCAGCCAGAGCATTCATATCGCAATCGTAATAATGCTCTTTACCGCAATGTTTACAGGTGTAGGTGAATGTCTCGACCGGTGTTTCACGGGAGCCGGTAAATATCCACCATAACGCGGTAATCCGGTCCTGCGCCGTCCATGTCAGGGGATCATATTTCGCGGGTTCAGCCAGCAAGGCTTTTAAATACGCCGTTGTCTGTTGTTCTTGTTCCTCCGGTGTTATCGAGTTGAAACGCATCGCATCAGCAATATTTGGCTGACGGAACTGGATCAATTCAGTTGGCCGCGATGGTAGCGGGAAAAGAGGTAAAAGCATCCTTGCTCCTTAATTCAAAGAGAAAAGCTAAAGCCCAGAAGGGAAGCCAAAGAACTTGAGGATTGGTTAAACGTGCTGTGCAATGCGAAGGTCATTGGGAATGACTTAAATTCCGTAACCTGATCCCGCGCATAGGTGACATCGCCGGTAGTGACCGGGAATACCGTCATCTCATTTTCCAGTTTGGTTAAACCGGAGGACAGCAACCGATAAATACGCACATTGAGCAAATATTTAGACGGTATATTCCCGGTACCGTCCGGATTGATCACCCGACTTTTTGCCGTATTAAACCAGTCCAAAACGAGGCCATCAACGGTATCCCTGACCATCATTGTTATCTGCCCAGGCGAACGCTCCGTTGGCTGAAGGATATTCCCTCCGCCGATTTTAATCGTTTCATATTCGATGCTGTAATCGTGGTAGGTAATGTCTTTAGCAAAGAAGTCTGCCCCCTCCAGACCATCAACTTCGACAGAGAACTGCCATCCTTGCGCGAACAGCATTTTGTTCATGATGATTGACGTCAGCTTACCAACTTCCCGCTCACCAACGCCGGAGCCAAATAATGTCGTCGTTAATGCCGAAGATACATAAGACTTTACTGAAGCAACATTAAGCCCCATATCAGCTCCCTCACTTCAACATGGATGAGAAAAGAACAATTCCCGGGATAATTGCCCTTGTTGCGCTCATTTTCTCTTCCAGATCCAGCTTTCGCTGATACAGCGTGTTCTCATCGGATAAATTGCTGGCATCGAGTTTCCCCGCGATAGATATTCTTCGCAGGCGATCAGTGTTAGGTATCGCGATTAACACTTCCAGATAGTCAGAAAGTAACCCAATGATTTCAGGTGGCACTTCCCCATTATCCAGATCCATATCACGTAAATTAGCCAGATATGACACATTCAGCGGGTATACCGCTCGATGAGTATCTTCAAGCCCGATATTCCCATCGTAAACATCGGAGTAGACAAGATCCCCGGTATGATCCGTAACCGATACGAGCGCAAGAAAATCAGCAGGGCAAGCAAGTGATTTACAGGTCTGATCAGTGAAGCGTATCCGCTTGATGTGTCCCGCCCTATCCTGGTAGGTTCCCAATGCTTTTCTTAGCAGGGATTCCAGTAAGGCAGGTTCATCCGCAATCAAAGGTGTGAAGCGGGATTTGACGTCTTCGAGTAATTGTCGTGGTGTCATTGAAACCTCGTAGAATCTAGTTTGTTAACAGATTCTACGAGTTGTCATTTGTGACAGTATGCTCGCAATCGTAGTGATTACTACCACCAACTGCTAGCTTTCTTCTCTCTAGCTTTTCCTTCGCTTTGCAGTAAATCTTTACTTCCTGTAGAAATATTTCTATTTGCATCAGCCTCAGACTGAATTACATCTGTCTTAGCTGCTCTCTCCTTCAACTCCTGCTCTATAAAATCGTTTTCTCGCTGGACACGAGCCGCTTTTGCTTGCAGTTCGAGTTTCATACTTTCGAGTTGCAGCTTGCGAAGCTCATCCTCATAAGCTTGATCTCGCTTCTTGTCATTTGCTAGCTCGGCTTCTCGTTTCGCTCTACGTTCATTTTCTGCAGCAACACGCTGTTTTTCGCGTGCAGCAGCGGCAGATGCTGCTTTTTCTCTTCTAATACGTTCAGCTTGTGCTTGTTGGCGAATAAGTTCTTTTCTGGCATCCTCAGCTTGCTGCTCTTTAGCTCGCCCTTCATTTTCCGCTTGAGCAATAGCAGCAATTTGACTTTGCAACGAGTTAGCCAAGGCAGTGCCTACACTAAACGTAGAAAAGATTAGAAATAAAATAATTTTATTCATAAATTATTTCTTTTCTGGACAAGTAGCATTTGGCTGAATTCGAGTTTCATTATCTTTAGTTGAAATAAGCACAGCAAGCCCCGTTGTAAACTGGCATGCTTTACCAACTTGAGTTGAAGTGAACACCTTAGTTCCTTCTTTATAAGTCAGTGAAACACCTTCAACAATTGTTTTATCACTAACCAAAGAACCAGCCGCTGCACCAAGAGCCGCACCACCAGTACCGCCAGCTACAGCACCCAGTGTCGATGTGCCTTTAACATTATAACCGGCAACGCCCCCAGCAACAGCTCCCAGTACCGCACCAAATGTCTGTGCCGCTTCTTTATTAGCTTTATTATCAACTTTCACTTTAGCTGGAAGCACAGAGATAATATTGACTGTCTTTGTTTCCTGCTTCGAATTCAATTGAGCGGTATCATAAACATCGGCAGCATAATCAGCACCGCTAGATTGACACCCAGAAAGAAGAATTGCAGATACAACAAGAGCGCATAAAGTATACTTTTTAGACATAAGAATCATCCCAGAAAAACAAAAACCGGCGAGAAGTTACCACGAGAACGGAAAGTAAACAAGAATACTCCCATTGACTTATATCAATTAATCAACTTTTTATAAGCTATCCCTAACTTATTGTGTATAGCTGAAAAGTCAGAGACAAGTTCACCATCTGCATTATTTCTTAAGTTAATAGTTTATTGCTAACTTAATTTATGTATCGACTATTGATATCCATCTTAAAGTTACAATATCCCTCTGCATTATTTTTCATCACAAATAATATATCTATTGCACTACACTAAACTGCTCTAATAAATTTGTATTTTTAAGTCGCGAATGCTATCTTTTCGCATCATATTGACCTTTTAATCGTTCAGGCTTATAGTTCCGCCGTCGTAGCAAATTCTGCGACCGGGTTTAGCAGCCTGAATACTTACGCGGACAACCGCAGATTTCCGATATTGCGGTATTTTTGTGTCCGTAAACCACGTTACGCCCGAATTATGGTGGGGCGTGATGGGGAGGCTTCGGCCTGCTGGTTTCGTAAGTGCCAGTCTGCTAACCCCGTCACGTCCTGCCACCTGTTTAGCAGCGGGTCGCAGGTTGTTTATCAACTTACGAGGCCGTAACTATGGTTAATGCCAATCCTTGCGCACGCCAAGAATTCATCTGGCGTTTCTATTCCTGTAAAAAACACCACTATCACTTCGTTATCGCTGCAACAGAAGACGAAGCACGCTCTCAATTGCCTGATGGCCCCTGCATTTTTACTGCCCGTTTTTCAACTAACTCGCGCAATTCACTTAGTTACTGGAGCCTCCCCTTCTCTGCCGACGTTCAGGGGGGTTTATGAAAAAACCTCTCGTCACCCGTAATGACATAGCCGAAGCGATCGCCCTGCATACTGCCTGTATGCCGACACGGGAGATCCCCGGCGCAATTGCTAACTATTTCATGATAACCAGGCGTTTTTATACCCGAACAGATAAGGCTGTGATCAACAGGCTACTGATAGCCGAGATCAGGGATTATTTGATTGAACAAGGACGTCTACGTTACGCAACAGTGGCAGCAG
Organism: Salmonella sp. SSDFZ54; assembly: GCF_004010735.1. NCBI lineage: Bacteria > Pseudomonadati > Pseudomonadota > Gammaproteobacteria > Enterobacterales > Enterobacteriaceae > Salmonella > Salmonella sp. SSDFZ54. The sequence continues at coordinate 45,984 of NZ_CP034821.1, read as the reverse complement.
AAATGAGAAAGGAGGCACATAGAATGACCGGTAATAATTTGAATGTTGAAAAACCAGCACCTGTTACGTCAGCTACGCCAGCACCAGCCGTGAATATTATCCCCAACACCGGAGACACAATCGACAGCCTGACACTGTTAAAGATGGTCAATGAGGCACGGAAATTATGTAGCGAAAAACCAGTTCGCAACAATGATTTCATTGCCAGAGTTAAGGATGAGCTTGATGGGGAGGGTTACGAAATCTTCGTAACCCCTATGGATAAGAAAAAAGGTGGAGCGGATCAGGTAGTTATAGTAATGACATACAAACAAGCCCTGCGCGTTGCTGCTCGCGAATCGAAAGCGGTCCGCCGTTCGCTGATCGACAAACTGGAAGAATTGCAGCAGGCAAACTCCCCTGCCCCATCGATCCCCCAAACATTACCAGAAGCTCTACGCCTGGCTGCCGAGTTGGCAGAGCAGAAAATGCAGTTGGAACAACAGCTGGTGGCCGCAGCCCCTAAAGTCGAGTTTGCCGACCGGGTATCAGTGGCCAATGGAATCCTGATCGGGAACTTTGCAAAGGTCGTTGGACTTAAGCAAAACGCCCTTTTCTCATGGTTGCGCCAGAACGGCATTCTCATGGCTTTTGGTGCGCGCAAAAACGTACCGCGCCAGCAGTACATTAACGCCGGGTATTTCACGGTGAAAGAAGTGGTGCTGGATGATGAAAATGGCTATCAGATACGGCTGACGCCCCAATTAACGGGTAAAGGCCAACAGTGGTTAACTCGCAAGCTACTTGATGCTGGTTTGTTAAAACCAGTGGCGTCCTTGTCTTAACGTATTCAGACCAGGATTTGCCATAAATTACAGGCATGTGTACGATATGCCCAACCCTGTTTTTCAGGGGAGGCGCAACGTTATGCGGGGGTTATGAACTCCTGGATGCGTAGCCTCCAGACAGAAAAAACCCTCGCTACAACGTTGCATGGAGGCAACCAGCGAGGGCATTCCTTATGTCTGAACAACAAGAGGATAGCCGCAAGCAGTTGCTGTTGCAAGTATGCGGAGCTTCGTAATGACTCTTCAAAAAGCTTGCAAGTGGATTGTGACCAACATCATTGTTCCTGTCATCATCGGAGCTTCAAGTTCTGTGTTGGCATCAGTGATTGCCTCACTTCTCCACATTGCATAACAACATTGAAGGGCGTTAGTTCGCAGTGTAACAGCAGCGCGTTGCGCCCGAACAGGCCACAGGGTAAAACCTGTGGCCTTTTTCGTTTTATCCAGCCACAAATCCACATTGAAAAACGCCTTATACAAAAAAACCTGCCAGCAAACTGGCAGGTTTCTGAGCAGATCGACCAACCCGATCTGGATCGAGTCAGAAAAATTTGCTCTAATAAATTTCGTTTTCTAAGTGCAAAGAATCACCATTTCGAGCTGGTGATTGAAGGTTGATGCAAATTTGGAGAAAAAATGCAACAAACATTCAATGCGGATATGAATATATCAAACCTTCATCAAAATGTCGATCCTTCAACCACTCTGCCCGTTATTTGTGGTGTTGAAATTACGACCGACCGCGCTGGCCGTTACAACCTTAATGCTCTACACAGAGCGAGCGGACTCGGTGCCCATAAAGCGCCAGCTCAATGGCTAAGAACGCTGTCAGCCAAACAGCTCATCGAAGAGCTTGAAAAAGAAACTATGCAGAATTGCATAGTTTCGTTCGAAGGCCGTGGCGGCGGCACTTTTGCCCATGAATTGCTCGCTGTGGAGTACGCAGGCTGGATTTCTCCCGCATTTCGGCTGAAGGTAAACCAGACATTTATCGACTATCGAGCCGGAAGATTACAACCTGCTATTCCGCAGAGTCTCCCTGAAGCTCTCCGTTTGGCTGCCGACCTGGCAGAGCAAAAGCAACGGCTGGAGCAAAAAATGCTTATGGATGCACCTAAAGTCGAATTCGCCGAACGCGTTGCTACCGCCAGCGGGGTTCTAATCGGCAACTATGCCAAAGTGCTCGGCCTGGGCCAAAACTATCTCTTCACCTGGTTGCGTGATAACGGAATTCTGATCGCAACCGGTGAACGCAGGAACGTCCCCAAACAAGAATACATATCCCGTGGGTACTTCACCCTCAAAGAAACCGTGATCGACACAAGCAACGGAAGCAGGATTTCTTTCACGACTCGTATAACCGGCAAAGGTCAGCAGTGGCTGATGAAGCGATTGCTTGATGCTGGTGTGCTGGTACCTGTCGCGGCAACGCGCTAACAGACGTAGTAAGAACCACCAGCATTGTAATGCTGGCTAAAGTCACTTTCCTGAGCTGTATAACGATGAGCGATTTTACTTTTTCTGGCTATGAATTGGCCTGCTTTGTAACACACTCCGGTCTATCCCGTAGCGCCGGGCATATCCTGTCGCAATGTGCAAATCTCGCGGCAACAACCAGTGAATACTTCATTCACAAGCCTCACCGCCTGATCGCGGCAGAAACTGGTTATAGCCAATCAACCGTCGTTCGTGCATTCCGTGAAGCTGTAAACAAAGGAATCCTGTCTGTAGAGATTGTTATCGGCGATCACCGTGAACGTCGCGCTAACCTGTACCGGTTTACACCATCCTTTTTGGCCTTCGCACAACAAGCCAAAAATGCGCTGATTGAAAGCAAATTAAAGATCTCTTCAGCGGCAACCAAGGTTAAAGCTGTTCTCGCTAAGACATTGACTTTATTTAATTTTTTATCCACACCCCCATGTCAAAATGATACCCCCTCCCCCTGTCAGGATGACGTGGCAATAAAGAATAAGAAGTCACAAGTTAAAAAAACAAAAAGATCAGTTTCCGGCGCTGCCGGAACGACCAAACTCAAAAAATTGACTTCATGGATCGCTGGTGCAAAAGCAAAGGCCGACAATCTGCGGTTATCCAAAAAACGCGCTCAAAAACATGAGTTCCAGCAGAAAGTTGAGGCAGCGGCCCGGAAATATGCTTACCTGAAGAGCAAGCGTTCTCCTGATATTGGCGGGATATCAAACTTCGATAATCTGCCGCATTGCATGACGGTAAACGAAGCTCTGGATATGGTCCTATCTACAAGAAAAGAAAAGGAATTTTATATTCCAACTGGTTTTCGCGGATGATCGCGAATGATAGAATCTTTACGTGTATTTAACGCTCAATACACACTATTTTGTCACCAGTATTATTTTTAACGTTTTTATAGGTAACTTTTTCCATGAAAAAAGTAGTTTTAACGGCCCTTCTGGCATGTGCCTTGGGGGTTGCTGGGACTGCCTCCGCATATCAGCACACACTCTCCTTAGACTTTGCCCAAGGAAGCGCAACGGTTAAAGGCGGAGATATAAAAGATCCAAAAGGCGTGAATATTAAATATCGCTACGAAATGGATTCTACGTGGGGTGGATTAGCTTCGGTCACTTACGAAAAGTCAAACACAAACCTATGGAATGCCGCCAAAGCCAAGGTTGAGTATGCCTCATTTACTTTTGGTCCGTCATACAGATTCAATGAATTAATGAGTGCATACGGCTTGGTGGGTTTAAGCCATGCGGATGCAACAGCAAAACTGAATGGACAGTCATATGCTGGCTTTGGAACCGATTTTGCTTATGGACTTGGGCTTCAATTTAACCCATCTCCGCAGTTTGCAGTTGATCTCTCGTATGAACGTTCTAAACCAGGTGATCTAAGCAATAGCATTTGGATGCTTGGTGTCGGTTACCGATTTTAACTATTTAGTCCCTCTGCCCTACGCAGAGGGATTTATACTTTGCTCTGGTGATATTCGTTATGTTCATTGAGACTAACGCTATGACTATCCTGGTATCTATTCCCATCTATATACTAATTGGTGGACTGATATACGCATTAAGTCGATATATTTTGCGAGCTAATGCAGAAATGGCCTGGTGGGATCGTTTTTGGATAATGATTTTTTTTGGCATATTCTGGCCATTAGGGATCATGTTTGCTGCAACGTTTCTTCTGATGTGGATATTCACCCTTCCAGGTGATTTCTATAGAAATAGAGTCAAACGCTGATGTAGCCGCAGCCGATGCCAAATACTACGGAATTCAGGATTATCCCAAAATAGATAAAAGAAAGCCCCAGTAAACATTATGCGTCCCGCACAACGCTTAACATTAACCGGGGCCATACCTATGCTTAGCGTACTTAGATTAATCCTCTCCTCTGTCAAGGAGCAAGGAATTTTTTACTGCTATGCCGCCTTTCCAGTTATGGATTCTGCGACAAGAACAACCCCATGCTTACTTCGATCCGGATGTTCACTCCATATCTCGGATTCAGGAATACTTTTCCCGTCATAGCAAACACGTTCGCCATCAAATGGGTAATACTGAGCAGTATCGGTGTCCAGGATAAAAACTTTTAGTTCAGAAGAACGACGAGCGATGTGCTGCCAAAGAGCCTTTCCGCCTTCGTATTGCTCATTGTCACTTAGCAAAACAACTCCGGCTTTTGAAGCTACGGTTTCATAAACAAAAGTGGCTAAACCGACATCCCGGACGATTCCATCAACCACGATACCTTCAATCTGGGCAACATCGTTATCTTCCCAGAACTTCCTCACCAGTACGCCTTCAAGCTGTGGGCGACGTTGAAGTTCAAGAGTAGCGACAACCTTATGGCGCATATCACCATCGATAACAGAAGGAGCAGCCTCTATTACGGCAGCAAATGGGGTTTTGGAATCCCATATAACCTGGTAAAGCACACCCTGGATGGTAACTCCGTCCAGGATCGAAAATCGACGAGCGACAGTACCCGGGGAGTACGACATTGGAATCACAGCCATTTTAGAGTCCCCCTTTAACAGTACAGGCACAAACATCTACCTCAATAATTGTAGTTTATTAGAACATTAATAATCTAACATAAAACTCCAGACAATGTTATCGATGCATTTTTATATAAAAAGGTTATAAAAAAAGCTCCCGAAGGAGCTTTAAAATACAAGGGATGACTCTTAATCCCACTCAATCCAGTTGTAGACGATACGAAGTGACGGGCGCACAGCGGCAGTCACATCTTCGGTACTAAAGTCGATTGCATCACTGTAGATTTTGCAGTCCAACATTTCAATTGTTGTAGCAGCTTTTGTCACAGCGTTAACCCCGGAAGATTTGGATTCAGGGGTAGCAGCCATCGTGATATCAACATAGTCCTTCGCCGCAATGCGATCCTTAATGAACTGAAGAATATCGCCTTCGATAGTCTCCACGCACTGGACCTGGATTTCCCCAGAGTTTCGAATTGGTCCGTGCTGGTTGAACTTCACACCATTCGGACCATAGTCCTCCACATCCTCGCGAGTCATTTCAGGGATTTGCGACGTACGAACCAGTACACTGATATCTTCATGGCCTGCAAAAGTGAGCTGGAATTCAGAAGATACCAGTCGTTCGCCTTTGGCCGCGTTGGCAGTATAGCGGCCCTTAATAAATTTACGGTTTCCCTTAGTGTTATTGTGCCCCATATAAAATCCTTTTACTGGAACGCCCGAACAATATCGGAGCTGTTATATATCGAAGAACCGGTCAACTGGAGGTTGACGGTGTTTTTCAGGAAATATCCATTACTGTCCCTTGGCGCATCGAGATCAAAACTTAAGTCCTGGATAGCGACATCGGTGATGTTGATCCGGCGACCAATGTTTAGCGTCACACGCTCCGGGATTCGACCACCAACATTGGCCGCTTTTAGTTCCGGGCTAATCATGGCTGTCAACGCGGCGATAGCGCCTGAAACTTCAATGAATGGATTGTTCAAAGCAATGAAAATTACGGGCAGCGTGAACGTCGGCGGTGTCCCCCCTTCCCAAACCATTAAGCTATTCCAACGGGCAACCGACGTTGTTTCAGTACCTACTTGCACAAAACCACCCAGAGCACCAGAAACAGATCCCATGGACATACCGGTAAACGGCGCTTCCCAATTCTGGGCCATGTTCATTGCCGCTCCCTGGCTGATATATCCGGTAACCTGGTACTGAGAGTTCGTTAAAGTAACTTTCAGATATGGCGATACACCGTCAGCCTGGCTGTAAACCCCATAAGCTATAGGAGCCATTCAAGTTAAAGGCCGGAGTTCCCCGGCCTCCTCCTTTAGCCAAGGCGCTTACGGCGCAGTTTCATTGACTTTTTGCGGGCAAGTTTTGCCGCGCCGGTCTGGGCTTTTCGACGCGCTTTTTTCAGCGCCGATTTTTGAGCCGCAGTCAGACGTTTTTTACGCAGGCGTTTACGGATGAGTTTGATCTCACCGTTACGAACAACCTTCTTAAATGCTTCAGTCAGCATTTCATCAGAAGTGCCAGCAACAACAAACGCCGCTTCCAGTTCGTCGCGGTCGTCGCTATCTAAACCAGCGATAGAGGCACCAACATCAGCAGCTGCGTCGTCGTCTTCATCGTCAGCCAGTGCTTCGATCAGGTCATCATCTACACCGCATGCTGCGAGGAAGTCAGCAACATTTGCCCATGCTTCGTTATAGGCATCGTCCTGTTCTTCTGTAACTTCGGAGTCGTCGTCATCAGAGATACCAGCGATAGCCTGAACGAAACCATCAAGGGAGTCGAAAGTCAGATCACCGCTATCAGCCCAGGCGAAAACGGCGTCGGCCGCATCACTCAACGCATTCTGCATAGCACTTCGATTTGCAGCTTCCAGAATCATCTGGTGCGCCTGTTCGACGGTCCATTCTTTACCGTCTTTCCCTTCCAGGATTTGCTCAGGAGCCGGGGCAGATGGAATGTTATCGTTAGTCTGTGCCGCCGGTTCCGGATTATTATTAATAACCGGATCTGTTGGCGGTTCGGCGCTTGCTCGGGCAGACTCCATCAGCTGCACAGGATCAGAGTTCAAAGCGAAACGAGACAGTCCATTCCCCAAAAATGCCCCGGATTGAAAAAAGTTTTTGCTCATTGTATTCCCTTACTTAATAAGCAGCGGTACGCCCTGGATACGACGGGCTACGCCAGTCGGGCAGCAGGCCCAGACTACTTCCCATTTATCGAATTCCGCCTGCGTAACTTTCAGCACATACGGTTCTGTACCGTCAGCATCAGGATCACGAGGAGCCACCAGAGCGCCGGAGGCGACAAAGCGATCTAAAAGTTTGGTCATCCCTTTAGTCAGGCCAGCCGCAGTAATACCGTCCGGGCTATGCTTCATCTGTCGGGCTAACTGGACAAAGAAACGACTGATTGCATTCATCAGGGATGGGACGTGCTGGAAGTGCAGATAGTTATCCTGCGTGCAGCAAGTTAAAGCATCGTCGATGATCATCTGGCCAGAGGTGCCAACAGATACTTTATTGAGACGGCCCTTGACCATTGCTTCTTCGTCCGGGGTATCTTCCGGATACAGCGGTTGAATTGACGCACGAGCAATGACGGCACGTTCTTCACCAGCCGGTGAGTAATGCCAACCGCCGACATCAGAGTTTTTCTTGACGCCACGAGCTTTCGCCGCATACGCCGCGCCAGACAGACCGAAGACCACACGGGATTGGGTCCATTTGTCTTTGCAGGAGAACGGGTAGTGATAGACAGAACAGCTTACATAATCGGTACCAAGTAAACCGGTATCTTCAACAGCAGAGATCGCTTCCGTGTACGTCAATGTCGGTTTGACATCAAAGAAGCCATCAATCAGGCGATCAGAACAGATATTACCTAACGCAGTGATCGCCGCATTGTCATAGCACCCCAGGCCGAGAACAGCGGTGTACATGTACGGCGCATTGTTCAGCACTTTCACCGCACGCAGGTACGCAGCGGTTGAGATTTTCGACTGATCGCCGTTGGTACCGCCAGTGAACGCCAACGATTTTTTGTTTGTTACTTTCGCTGTCGAAATCAGCTCTTCATTAACAACCGCGCGCAGATATTTAGAACGGGCTTCCAGAGCCGTAGGCAGATAACACAAGCGGCCCATGTCATCTTTCGCTTCTTCCGCCAAAGACACAGTGTGTGTCTCCAGGGTCGTTACCACGCCGAGCGAAGTCGTCTGGGTCAGTTTTAAGAGGAAGCGTTCATTACCCGCGCTGTCCGCTGTTGCTGTTTCGATGGTTAACTCACGGGTAGGTGAAATACACGGATCACCATCATCAACGTAGATAGCAAAGGCTTCGCCACTATCAAGTTCAATTTCAGAACCGTATGGCAACGCACTGTAAGCCGGTTCGCCTGATTCATCGAACATAATAATCGGGAACTTCGCATCATCCGGAACAGCGCGAACAACATAACCAGATGTTTGCTGAATAGCTTCGTATACATGGCGAATTGGTTCGAACTGTGAGCCGGAAGACGGCTTCAGCGGTTCGCCGAGAACATCTTCGTAATTGGACTCAGTAACCGCAAGAACAGTAAACGGCTTGCCACGCGCAAATACGCCAATACCAGCCCACAAGCTGCTATTTAATGCAACACCGGTAGATAACGTCGCATCGGCATTGATCGGGCTAACCGCGACGCCGGATGCATTACCTAATGACTGTTGAATTGAATATTGAGACATAACTTTCCCTGTTATGCGCCCCGCACGGGGGCGCTATGTTAAACGGAGAACTTCCCCTGATTACTCAGAGTCACCGGCATCAATCGTGTCGCCGCTAATGAAGTTAAGCCCGCCTTTTTTGGCCATTGTCAGCGTTACACGAGTGAAGTAATCAGCGCCGTTGCGTGGGTGCATATCATTGATAGCCGAACCCCACAGCGTGGTACGATTGACCAGCGCCGGAGTGGTCGGATGCTGGAACGGGATGGCCGGGACAGCATCACCAGTCACGAAGCCTGCTTTACCCGGATTTTCATCACGGACGTAGCACAGCACATCCATCGAGCTGAACTGAATGTTCTCTGTCGTTAAGTTCTTACAAATACCAGCAGGTACTTCGTACACTTTCACGTTACCGAACAGGGTACCGATGTAGTGAACATACGGAGTCTGGATATAGTCTTCGGCTGGCTGGAAGAAATCCTTCGGCAACTGTTTGAAGAAAGATGCTGCATCAGCACCAGCAAACATCCCCATCGCACCAGAAGATTTAACGCGCTCAATAATGTCGCGATATACAGTCTGGAATTTGCCACGAATGATGGTTGCCCATACATCAAAGGACTGGTTAACCGGCAGAGCGATGTCAAAGGTGTCGGTCGCAAGAGTGCGCCAGATCATGATGCGAAGACGCAGCATATCCTGTTCATGAGACAGGTATTCCTTCAGGGTGCGGAACTGTAGGGAACCCAGGTCCAGACCAAATTCACGCTGTGCTTCATACGCCGCCTGTACCGTGTGCTCAGCCGCGATAACGAACTGACTTGGGAACAGGGTGTATTTCTTCATTTCGTGGTTGATCAGCGGGATCAGCTCAGGAGCGGCTTCAATATTGATTTCCGTCTCAATTGCGATCTCAGTGCCTTTATCCGGCGCTTTGGAGAACGACAGGGCAATCTGACCAATGTTGTAGTTCAGAGAGCAGGTAACAGTGATTTGCTCACCAGCAGCATTAGTAAACGAGTGAAGTAGGCTGCCGGAACCGTTATCAACAACAGACTTAATACGGTTAACGTAGATGTTAGTGCGACCTTTTCGGATTGGTACATTCTGGCCTTCGAAGTCTTCCATCTTGAAGGTTGCGGTTTTGCTGGTGCCATCGGAGCTTGCCACCAGCACATAGCGGCGACGTAACTGGCTGTACACACCGACGGATTGCATGTCCAGAACATCACCAGCAGCATAAGAACCAAAAGAGGAACCTGCCACGTTAAAGACTTCATAGATGTCGGACTGGTCACGCGTAACCGGAATGAAGGTACACGCATCAGCGGTAGCTGCCCCCAACTGAACAGGCAGGATCATCGCGAGGAATAAAGGCAGACGCATAACACCGTCAGAAACGCTCATCATCTCTGCTGCGACGGATTCCAGCATCGCTTTATTAGTGGCATCCATGCTATTGCGGGTGGACTCAATCAGGCAGTTTTCCAGCGTCTGGTGGCAGGAGGCCAGAATTTCCGGACGCGGCATAGATTTATGTGCTGCGGCGTAGTCAGCCAGTGCACTTGCCCACGCTGTAGCGATTTGAGCGGTGGCATTATCAGAGATACCCGCAAAAACCGGGTCTTTACGTGCAGCTTCAAGGATAGATGCGGCACGCGCGGCATCATCTTTAATGAATTGGTTATCAGTACCGAACTGCGCAGTGCTTGCCCAGCCAAGCACAGCTTTAGAGCGTTTTGCGATATCTGCAATACGATTCTGGTATTCGCGTAAGTTACTCAATTTACTCTTCCTTAAACACAAGGCACTTGTGTGAATCCCTTTTCGGAAGAGATTTTATTGAAAGTCACTTGTTGACTTTCTCGTGACAAGCAATTTTTTTATTTTTTTCGGGAGTAGGGGAGGAAGGTAAAATCCAAGGTGGAATCGTGGCGATTTCACCTTGAAATTTTAGAGGGATTTACTTTAAAAACAGTAGGTTAATAGTGAAATTTGAATGGCGAAAGTTTAAGGCTTCGGCTTTTTATCGAGGCTCTTTCTAAGGATATGCCCAATCATCCTGTCGAGTTCTTCCTGTAGCTCTTTTGAAAGTCGATTAAACTCATAAGAAAATGCACGGCCTTTCACGCGCTTCCTTGCAAAGCGATCCTTGTCCTCAAATTTCCATAATTCAGTAACTACGGACTTATCTTTAGAATCTTTATCCGTGAGTAGTGAGGCTTCCTTTGTTATCAAGCGCAGGATTTTATTTTTAACTTCATCTTCGGCCATTTCTTCAATGGATAAGATGTCGTTTATTTCCGGGGATATGTTTTGAATAAGCTGATCAAACTCTAAATTCTTGTTCCCCATTTCGTCGCCAACAGCACAAAGCGTTTTGTAGTCCGAAAAGGTTAATTCCGACTGCACAGGGAAAAGGGCGACTAATTCTTCCGGAGCACTCGCTGCCTGGAGAGCACGCGTGACCTTCGCCTGAGACAGCCCTTCTTTGGCTGCAATATCCTTCTGACTCATCCCATCATTTTTCATTCGCATCAAACGCAGACCTATTTCTCGAATGCTGTGCTGCAATGCTGTCTGAACGTCTTTCGCTAAATTTTGCGCTTCCTGAACGCTGATCTCCTGGTCCGTGACTAAAACCCGCAACCCTACGTTCTCTAAGATGGCAGAAGCTCGACGCCGGGAACCATCCAAAATTTCAATTTTCCCTGTAGCCCGTCTAACACCTATTGCAGGGTAAAATTGCTGATGCTTAATAGTGCTTCGGATACTTTTTAATGATTTTGGCGTAAGAGATGCCTGGTCACGCCCGTTGTTATGCTGATCAACAAAGGTATCGCTTTCTACCTGGTTCGGAGGTATTACCTCTTCAATAAATGTGGCCTGGCGACCAGTTGATAACTTGAATACCTGCTCGACTCGATCGCCAGAGGCTGAAGAACTATCAAATCCGCTTAATATTGAAGGATTAAGGGTTCGCCCAATTGTTGGTCTGTTTTTCTTTGACATGGGGGTTTCTTACTCCTCAGTTAGATCTGATAAATTCAATACGGTCAAAAACTGCTTTAGCAAAATCTTCCGCAGCAATTCGCGCGTTCTTCAATGCATCAGCACTACCAACATACGTTGCCGGGTTAGCTGAAATAACAGTGTCAAAAGACTCGCCGCAGCGTTCAAAACCGTCAAGGCGAGGGAGGACAACATCAAGCATATCCCCACCGAACACTTCTTTAGCCAGGCTATGGCAATACTTATGGTCTGCCTTGTTACTCAACTTGGACATAAAACCAATGTTAGTTGCAAGCTGACACTCGCAGCCTTCATCCGAAATGAGTTTCACCAACTCAGGAAGGCGGGCAACGTATTTAAGCGATGAGTGGAAATCAACCGTTGCAGGCGGCAGAGGTGTAAACAGTATATTGGCCGAGGCCAAAGCATTTTTCAGGAAGGCGTCAAGGTGAGGACCACTATCAACGAGGATAAAGTCATAATCGCTCTTCAGCTTATCAATCACATTTTCTTTCAGGACTGCATGGATGTTCTGACCCGGTAGATGCTCATTGCACAGCTCTCTCCAATCGGATGCAATAAAGGCATCGTCAATCGACGCAGGCATAACGTCAACCCCAGGTACAACAGAAGGAACAATAAACTCCTCTAACAGCTCTTCACGGCTTACATTCTGCAACATAGCCTGTGCAGATGTTGCGTTTACGATACCAATAGAGTGTTTATGGCTTAAAAACATCGTTGCTGAAGATTGCGGATCAAGGTCAATAACCAGAATCCTTAAATCTTCCATCAGAAGATGAGGATGAGCACGCATTGCATGCGCCAGAGAAACCGTCGATACAGTTTTTGACACACCGCCTTTAAGATTAGAGATGAAAATCACATACGCTTCGCTGTAGCGATCCCGGTATTTTGGCACTCCGCGATGTTCATATATGTCAATGATGTTCTGAATTGACATCGCATATTTCATTGAAGAGCCAGCAGGGCGTTTATCGAAAACATAACCCTTTTCTTCCATTTCACTTACGGCATAGTCAACGTTCGCACGAGTCAGTAGAGGCAATTTTGCCAGTGCCGCTTTCGCATAGACCTGGTAAAACTCGTTCGCGTGTAGCTCATCCTTTTGCAACTGTACTTGTTCAGTCAGAACATTGAGCATTCTATTTGCTCTTTGAGCAACCTTGTGAAGCTGGCTGGAATCACTCATCGAAAGTCATCCTTTATGCTGTATTTTTGAATTTAATTAAAAATGCTGCATAAAATAATAATGTATGCGTAGATGCTTGTACATAGCATTCTCTGCATGTTTGGTTCATTTTGCACGATTGAGAGTTACAAGGAGGGCACAAAAAAGCCCCGTTCAGGGGCATCAGTGTTATTTGCTAAGAGCAGCGAATAATCGTTCGAAATCGATAGTATCTATAGCACGCGTAAGCGCCGGAAGTTCAGCCTCAAAGTACCCGTGTCGATCGTAAAAGAAGGGACCGAAGAGCGAGGCATGTTAGATTCTACTTCGCCCCAGCCCGGACACACAGTTAAGCCCATTACCGGCTAAAAGGCTAAAAAACTTCTCTGGATTATCGTGGTAAAGCTGGGAATCAATGGTGGCGGTTAACTCTTCCATAGGGAAGCACACCCGCCCTGTATCCCAGGGATATTTAGTCCGAAGCATAAACATTGCTTTCAGCAATTCACATTGAGCGCGGATCGCGTCCGGTTCATAGCCAGATATGGAGACATAAGCCACGTCCCTCATTCCTGCGTCATCTTTGAAAGTCACGATAGAAGTAACATCCAGCTCTTTTTCGAAAGAGCAAGCAGCATCTACTGGACGCTGAAGTAAATCATTCGACTTAATGCGCTCGAGAATCCCTCCCCACATATCATTTAGATATTCGATATGAGCCAAAACCTTATCAAGACACTCTCGTGTAAACCATTCAGTATGCCCGCCACCGACGCTTTTCTCCCACGGCGCATTCCAGGGGAAAAAGGTTGCGTGTAAAGCCCGCTCAAGATTAACCATTGCCAAACGCGTACCACGATAGACCCGTGAAAGCGCAAAATCGGGACTCACTTGTAGCCCTTTAAACCGTGCCAATGGACCACATGAAATGCCGATTTTAAAAGTATCTCCGTTCTCTGGCACCAGAACGTAGAGGTAGTGTTGTTTCTCTTCTTGCATATCAATACCACTGCTTGATGAGAACCGCGCAAATGTTGACTATGCGCGAAGGTTAATGTGAATAGTTGACTATGCGCGATGTGACTACAGTCAAAAGTTGACTGTAGTCGATTTAACTCCACCAAAGATCGACTATGTAAGATATTGTCGGGAGAAACGTTGACTATACGCGATGAAATGCCCCTAAAAGCCATCTCAATAGCGACTTGCAGAATATTGACGCCAGCAAAAATCCACCAGCGTCAACGAATGTCGCCTATAGTCAACTTCTCGCTATCGCATATAGTCAATATTATGGATTGCGCTTATGGATCTGGAAGCCGATTTTCCTGCCGTTTTTTATCTCTGAAAATTTAAGATATTCAATAGCTTCCAAATCTTTCATGGCTTTTCTGATAACGCTATTTTGCACGCTAACGGATGATTTGAGATTAAGCCTCGCTCTAAGGCGCTCAATGCTGACAGGTGCCGGGTTGGCGGGTAGAGCCTCAAAGAATGTATACAGTACCTTGGCCGTCTCTTTGCGCCCTAGTTTATCCAGCATCTTCAGCTTCAGGATTCGCTTATAGTCAACATAGTAAAGTTCAGATAGCTGTTTCTGCGGCTGGATCTCGATAACATCAAGCTCGGTATTCAGGCTGCTATATGCCAACAAGTTGACGTTAATGTTATTGAGATGACCTTTTGCCGCCGGGAAGCGGAATTTGACAACTGTCTGCTGAATGCGTGTCAGAGAATCATCAATACTTTTACGGAACGCCTTTGAAAGGCGCTTACGTGGATAGCCGCATCGATCGGCAAACTCGGAGAATGGCAGGGTGATTATACCGTCATCATCAGGTGCGTAGTCAAACAACGCGGAGGTTATGCCCACCCACACCTTAAAATCAGTATCCATATCCAGGCGTGGACCATGAATTTCAATTCCCTCATAGCCTTCCTGCTCAACAATTTTGAGGCTTGATAGTTCTTCGGTTGCGTTCGTTGTGTTTGTAGTAACTGACGATCCGCGACGTAGTGCCACATTGGTAGATTTTAAGGTTGGCACAAACACACCTAAGCGCAACAAAGCGATGGGTTGTATAGTGCTATTGTTATTGGGTTTCAGGCTGTGGATTTCTCCTGTATTTCCAGCAACTTCTTCAACGCTAAGGAAGCCTTTATTTTCTTCCGGCATCGTGGTTTCTCCATATGTGGCGCGGCCTGGCGTCATCTGGATTGCAGTTATCAACAACTGTGAATAGTCAGGCTCTAAAATCGCGTACAGTCAATGTTTCTGTCGCGTATAGTCAACAATAAATCGCGTGCAGTCAACAATAAATCGTGCACAGTCAACATAAAATCGCGTATAGTCAATGTTGATCCCATTTCAGGCCAGAAATGGCGCGGCTTACAGCGATCCGGGATCTTCTTTGGATCTTCCTAGGTTCTCTTTAGGATCTGTTTATTGGATCTATGCTGTGGATAAGTTGAATAAACCGGCCAATAAAGCCGGTTGGAAGGAAGCCGTATTATTCTACGCTTTCGATAAGAAGACCATGTTCATAGCATTTAAGCTCATCGCCTTCATACAGGAACTGGTATCCAATACCACCATATTCAGGCACATTAGGGAATAACTCATCACTTACCGAAGAACAAATCACACCAATGCAGCGATCAACGCCTTCTCGTTCTTCAGTGCTGAAAAAATCCTCTTCGGTAAGAACATGAGTACATTGCTCATCAGCATAGGTCGGAAATACATGCTCGATGCAATCCGGGTGTTTTAAACCAAGCTGATCGGCAAGCTCGAAAGCATGACGGTATTGTTCAGATCCTGGCTTGCCAACAGTGATGTGCTCAATTTTGTAGATTGAAGTCGCTTTGTTGATAGTTTGCTTTACTGTTACTTTATCAGACATAAAAATCCCTTTTAGTTACCGCTGATAGCGCGGTTGTAATCATTAACGTTGCGATTCTTCCTGTTAATCCCCATCAGCATCGTTTCTGTATCGAGGATATACGCTGGCAGATCATCAAAATATTCACTGCTAAACTCTGGCATCCTGCACATAAATGCACTTTTTGGGGCAGGGTGGTTAACCTTTGTCGGCGTCGGCGTTAAATTCGCTGATCGACTCCCGGAGCAACCGCTGAGTGTCAGCAGGAATACGCTGGCGAACATTACCCGCCGCAACAAGTTGTTTCTGAACTTCAGCTTTTCGTTCCATTTGCCTGTCAGCATACTTGGCTTGTTCTGATTCATTTTTCACTTCCTGGCTGTGAAAATGTTGCTCTGCTTTGTTCATCGTCTCAATGGTCTGGTTAAGATCCATTATTGACTTATCACGTTCCTTAACAGCCTGATCAAGACTGCCAATTTTCTCCATGGCTTGCTTTAGCTGATGACGTTCCCACGCAAACCCAGCACCAACAAGTGCGCAAATCAGAACAAGAACACCAGTAGCAGCAAGTTTCTCCTTCAAAGACAAAGCTGTTTTTAATGTAGAAAAGAATGACATGTCTTCCTCCTGAAGAAAAATTATCAATGAAGTCCTTTGTTACTGTGTCGCTTTGTTTAATTCATCAAGAACAGAATCAGGAACCAAAGCGGCGATTGCGCTGGCTGTGCTGGCCTTATTTGCTGATGCTTCCGCAAGCGCGGTACCGATAGCATGGTTATAAGCAGTTATGGCTACGTTGGCGCTTTCATTCGCTCGTTCATACTGCTGTTGTAACGCAGTTGTGGGTGCTGTTGTCTGGTTGAAAACAACCCCAAACTGTTCAGTTGCTACTTTCAGAGATTCAATTTGCTCTTCTGTTAGTGCTGGTGGGGGAGTGGCAGTGCCGCCGCCTGAACCAGAGCCTGACGAGCTTCCTGAGCCAGTGTTAAGGGTCTGGTTAATCTCCCCCATAGCCGCGACTAAACTTGATGTATTAAGCGCGTTTACAGCGTCCTCAAGCGATTTAGTAATAGTCACATCACCAATGGCAATAGAGATCGGCAGTTCTGAAACTTCTCGCTCATTAGCACGACAGTAAACATCCCAACCAATATCGAGTTGAAGGAGCATTGACAGATCAGCATAACCAGCCAACAGGTCCGCGTGCTGAGTTGCCAGCCCTCCAATATTCGTTAAACCGGTTGCGGTTGTTCTGATCGTTGAAACATAGCTGGTAATAGTGTCGGGATAGACAATTGTATCCAGAATTAATCCGGTCAATTCTTCTGCAAGCAGTTTTGCTGTGTTAGCACTGTTTCGTGCCGATGTTATGGCACCAGGTGTTTTCATCCCACCGGCGGCGGCCAATTTTTTATATGCGGATAACTGGTAGTCTTTTTCCAGCATGATATCTCCTAACTTACCTGAACCAGGCCGTCTCCGGCTGCAACGGTAGAGCCGCATGAAACAGGATCACCAACGCATACGATCCCTTTCCCGTTGACGGTAAACCATGCCCTGGTTGATATAGCTTGCCCGCCGTGCGTGCTGTTCCCATCGGTATGCTGTGCATATTGCTTACCATCAACTAACACTTCGACTCCGTTGACTTTAAGTAGTGGTTCGCTCTCTACGGGAGGCCTGGATGGGAATCCTCCGTGCCCCGAACAAATGCTGTCTTTTGTTGCAATACTTGCCACGTCATCACCAATGATTTGCTCTGATTTTCGTTATTTTAACTTAGGTTATTTGTGGTCTGTGTGGCGTTTACTTATTGCAAAATTGCTCTAATAAATATTGTTTTTTATGTCGTGTTTTCGGTACCATTCAGCCATCGCCCTTCAATGGGCATTTGTTTGGAGTCGTCAGATGCAGATGGAGCTAATAAGCCGCAAGGAGTTCGATAGCCGTGTAACCAGCGGTGAACTCGACAACTTGCAGGCGATCAAGGTGAAAGAAGGCTTTTGCCTCATTGGGAATCAGAGCGGAACAAATCGCGTTTTTATGCTTCGCCGTACGGATTTGAAGCCATTTGTCTGGAAGAACGAAATTGGTCCCAGCTCATACGCTCAAACGAGGGGGTGCCACAACCTGGCCTTTTTCTACAAAGACGAGCTTTCTGTGGTTGATATTCAAGGGTTACAACATGTTTAAGCACTGGAAAAACATTACTATTTATAAACTTTCTCGTGAGGCGGATCTGACCGACTTAGAAGATAAAAAGAAAATGATCCTTTTCACGCCATGCGGTAGTCAGGATATGGCCAAGTTCGGTTTTGTATCTCCATTTGGTGATAATTCCGAAGTTATCGCTATGCATGGAAATGGTTTTATCCTTGTTGAAGCAAAGCGCGAAACAAAAATTCTTCCCCCGCCGGTTATCCAGCGAGCTATTCAAGAAAAAATTGAAAAACTTGAGCAAGAACAAGCGCGTAAACTGAAGAAAACAGAGAAGGACTCCCTGAAAGACGAAGTTCTGCATTCTCTTCTGCCACGGGCTTTTTCAAAGTTTTCTGTTATCCAGGCGATCTACGACGGTTCAACTAAACGTATCTATATCAATGCCAGCGCGCGGCAGGCAGAGGATATGCTCGCGCTTATGCGTAAGTCTCTGGGTTCTCTTCCTGTTGTTCCCCTGAGTGTTGAAAATCCCATTGAATTAACGCTGACCGACTGGGTACGTGATGGTAGTGCTCCACAGGGATTTCAAATGGGGGATGCGGCAGAACTTAAGGCAGTGCTTGAGGATGGCGGTATTGCCCGAGTGAAAAAGCAGGACTTGGGAAGTGATGAAATATCCACACACCTGGAAGCTGGCAAGCTCGTCACTAAGTTGGCACTCGACTGGCAGAACCGCATTAAATTTACACTGGACCATAACTTCAGCCTTACCAGCGTCAAATTTGCGGATGAATTGCTTGAGCAGAATTCTGATATTGATAGTGAAGATGTTGCGCAGCGACTGGACGCAGATTTCTTCCTGTTGACCAGTGAAATTTCGTGCCTGGTTGATGCTCTGGTAAATGCCCTTGGTGGAGAGGCTAAGCAGTGAAAGAGCTGTGCTATGGATCTGTTTGCAGTGGAATTGAAGCCGCGAGTATTGCCTGGGAACCGTTGGGTATGCGTCCGGTGTGGTTTGCTGAAATCGAGTCTTTTCCATCTGCCGTTCTTGCGCACCGCTGGCCCCATGTCGCCAACCTTGGCGACATGACAAAACTTGCCAAAAAAGTCCTGGCTGGGGAAATCGAATCCCCTGATGTGCTCGTCGGGGGAACACCTTGTCAGGCATTCAGTATCGCGGGATTACGTGGTGGGCTTGATGATGAGCGTGGCGCGCTAACTTTAAAGTATGTGGAGCTTGCAAATGCAATTGACGACAAACGGGCTGAGTCATTTCTCAAACCAGCCGTTATCGTCTGGGAAAATGTCCCAGGAGTCTTGTCATCGGCAGATAACGCCTTCGGATGTTTCCTTGCTGGATTGGCTGGAGAAGATGTGCCATTTGAACCAGGTGATCGACCTGAATCAGGAAAAAGCAACGCGTTCTGGCGGTGGGATGGCAAAACCGGTTGCCATGTTCCAAAGTGGCCGCAGTGTGGTTGTATTTATGGACCGCAGCGAAAGGTGGCCTGGAGAATCCTTGATGCCCAATACTTCGGAGTGGCACAACGACGCCGACGCGTGTTTGTTGTCGCAAGTGCTCGAACAGACCTCGATCCCGCAACGGTACTTTTTGAGTTCGAAGGCGTGCGCCGGAATATTGCGCCGAGCAGAGGCGAGGGGAAGGAAGTTGCCGGAAATGTTGGAAATGGCATTAAAAGCGGGAGCCATTGGGATAACCCTGTAAATCCTCACCCGACACTTAACCAGTCACACAATACTGGTGGGATCGGTGCAAGTAACCAGGAGATTTTTGCGCAGCGAGGCAGCGGACTTGTGTATTGCATGGCGCATGGGCAAGGGGGGGCAGAAATAAAAAATGATGGGACATCACCTACTCTTACTTGTAATCATGAAGCTCCAATTGTGTTTTCTTGCAAGAAAACTATTGCGTTTACAAGCAAAAATTATGGGCAGGATGCGGGTGTTGAGATTTCCCCAACTTTACGAGCTGGTAACTCTGCTAATAGCAATCAAAACGCGGGATGCCCACCAGCTGTTGCGTATTCGCTACAACATGCACAAATTGGGCGAAAAGATGATGCTGGACCGCAGGGTAAAGGGTGGCAAAAAGAGATAAGTTTTACTCTTGATTCCCGCGCTACAGCTGACGCCGTTGCGTTATCTTTTGGGGGGCAGAAAAGTATTGAAAAAGGCGAATTAGGTGATAATGGTTACTTACCTCATATGATGAGTGTTCGCCGTCTTACCCCTATCGAATGTGAAAGGCTGCAAGGTTTTCCTGATGGGCATACGTTGATCCCGACGGAAAAGCGTAAAAAAGTTAATTCAGATGAACTGGCATATCTTCGCAATCACTATCCAGATTTAAGCGAAGAAGAGGCCGCGATGCTTGCAACTGACGGACCGCGTTACAAAGCGATCGGCAATAGTATGGCGATACCAGTAATGCGCTGGATTGGCGATCGGATTACCAAGGCTGCATGTCGGCAGAATGAAGGGAATGAAACAAAAGAGCGAAAAGTTAAACCAGCGGCAGAATTCGAACGGTCCATATTCAAATGGGCTGGTGGAAAATTTGGTGTTCTGGAACAAATCTTTCGCTATTTGCCAGAAGGGAAGCGCCTGATTGAACCTTTCGTCGGTGGCGGAGCTGTCTTCATGAATGCCGGATACCAGGAAAATCTGCTAAATGATGTGAATGCTGACCTGATTAACTTTTACAAGACTCTGCAACGCGAGGCGCATTCACTTATCACACTGGCACATCGGTTTTTCCAGGACTACAACACACAGGAAGGATACCTGGCAGTACGGAATGCGTTTAACAAACAAGTCTATGATGATTTACATCGCGCAGCGGCGTTTTTGTTCCTGAACCGACATTGTTTTAACGGATTGACGCGTTACAACCAGGCCGGTGAGTTCAATGTCGGTTATGGGAAGTATAAAACTCCGTATTTCCCATTGCAGGAGATGGAAGCCTTCCTTGGTGCGGAAGGGCGTTCTGAGTTTGTATGTGGTGATTTTGCTGCGGTGATTGAAGCTGCCGGAGAAGGAGATGTCATTTTTTGCGATCCGCCATATGAACCGCTTCCAAATACAGAGGGATTCACGAACTATTCCGGTCATGACTTTAAGTTTGAAGAGCAAAAACGCCTGGTGTCTCTGTTGACGGATGCACATCGCCGAGGTGCAAAGGTTCTAATTACTAACAGTGGCGCGCCAAATATCAGAGAGCTTTATCATGACAGTGGCTTCAGAGTGGAACCTCTTTTTGCCAGACGTTCTGTGTCTTGTAAGGGGGACACTCGAGGTGTAGCTCATGACGTTCTAGGTATATTGCTCTAATAAATTTATTAGTGTAATATAGCCTCAATGAATCGTGATTTATAGAGCGATTTAGCTGTTAGCCGCGACAGGCGCGGCGGTAAGCATGGCTGGGCCTAGTCCTCCCAGACAAACCACCGAGTTGCCAGGTTGACCATGCGCCTAAGTGGCAACTCCGAAGTGCGTTACGAGCTTCCAGTTTGCCCATCTTCGGGTGGGCGTTTTTTTTCAGGGTTTTCGTCATGGTTAGCGACTTTGCGGCGGTTTAGAAACTGACCATTAAAGTAAATGCAAACGATGATCTGATGATGGTAGCGGCCTAAGAAGCCAGACGCCACGGGGTATGAGTCGTCCCCCGTCAAAAAATCGACCGCAGAGTGTCCCCGTCTGTGTATTAGGGAACGGGGAGGCATAACAGGCAAGGGCGCTGGTTCGATTAACCAGATGAGCGAGAAGGGGCCATCTTTTTGGTCAGCGTCCTTACCTGTTACGTCCTTTTTCATTCGGCGTAACAGCAATTGCTTTTAGCAATTCAGGAATTTCGTCTTGCTACGGGTATATCCCGTCATGCTGAAGGCGCTAATCACGCTGGAAGCCAGGGTTATGCATCCCCTGTTACCGAATTGCAGTCAGGGCGCGGTGCGCCGAAAAGCATACGGAGGTGGAAGCCCTCGCCGGAGACGTACCCGGCAAGTGATGGTGTAGCTCAGCGGTTAGAGCGGTTGACTGTTAATCAACGGGTCGATGGTTCAAATCCATCCACCATCGCCAATGCCGGTTTAGCTCAGTTGGTAGAGCGCCTGCCTTGTAAGCAGGATGTCAGCGGTTCGAGTCCGTTAATCGGCACCAGCACAACAGGTAAGGGTATTTTGCGACGTCGGAGATCGCCGAGCTTGGCAGAGGGTTCGAATCCCTACGAAGTACCCTTACCGTTGTGATGAAGTGCAGCTCTTTGAAGCAACCAGAAGATAAGCATCTGGCTTCACAACATAAACCGCAGGAACGACCAATAAACGGTAGTCCGTATGGAGAACACCCCGTTGAGGAAGAGGCCTGGCCGGAACCGTAACCGGCACTACAACGTTGAGAACACTGGCGTAACGGGGTCATATCCCAATCTACGAATAAATGTTGCGTTGCAGCGTGACAACCAGTGTTCTCAACATTGTGGTGAATGCACAGGCTGATGTGCCGCAACTACAGTAGTGCGCGCTTTGCGGGGCTTGCTACAACCCTGTGTCGGAGTTCAGCACCGACCATCACAGTTTGATTCTCTGGCATGAGCATAACGCTGAAATAAGTCCAGTCTGGTGCGGCCCGATCACCCGCCGTTAGCTCCACGAAACGGAGCACGTAACAGGTAAGAGCATTCTCCTGTAACGGGTTCATATCCCAATCTACAGGTCCACCAAGAATGCTCTTTCCGTTGCGGTGAATGCGGCTAAGCGCACGCGGGGAAATGGTTATATCTGTCCATTATTTCTCCTTGTTTCCACGTCCACGGTGGATAACCAGCCAAAGGACACCGGGAGGCACCCGGCACCGCAACCTTATTTCCCAACCAGTAATGAGGTTAATAAATGCTCGGCATTCTCAAAAAGAAATTCCGCAAAGCGGCTGGCGGAGTCAAGAAGATGGAAAACCGTGATGCGGTGGAAGCGACTGTCTGGGGCGCATATTCCATTGCATACTCTGACGGCACCTGCGATGCGAAAGAAATTGCAGTATTGGAAAAAACCATTGCAGCACTTCCTGCCTTTGCGCCGTTCTCCGGTGAAATTGCCCAGATGAGCGCCAATATTCGCGCTCAATATGAAGCCTCGCCGCGCCGAGCGAATGCCCAGGCTTTACGTGAACTGGCTGACGTGTCTGGAACTAATGATGCGGTAGATGTTCTGTGCCTATGCATTGATATTGCTGACCAGGATGGCATTGGGGCAGAAGAGCAGGAGCAATTGAAGAAAATTGCCCAGGCTCTTCAATTGCCACTGGAACAGTATATCTGATGGTTATAAAAGCACGTCTAATTCTGGCTTTGGTTTTTCTCGTGCTATCTGTGCTGGTGGATTTCACCAGCACAATCCTGTCGGTTTTATCCGACGGGGCGTTGGTAGCAGTAGCTGTAACATTGGTATGGCCGATATTTAAACCAGCCTCGAAGGATCAGTGATGAGCTTCTGGGATTTTGCAGATAAGTATCCAATTGTTCTCATTATCATTGTTGCCATAGTTGTAGGCGGTATTGTTAGCGCCATTGAAGCACTTAGGAAACAGTAATCCGGCCCTTTAGCTCAGTGGTTAGAGCTGGCGACTCATAATCGCACGGTCACCGGTTCAAGTCCGGTAGGGGCCACCATATTTGGTTGTAACACGGCGTCTGGCACATGCGTCGTTAGCGGTCTGGTGACGTTAAAGGGGTTACCTTTTCCCCTGGCTCAGGCAACAAACCAGGTAGCCGGAATGTGCAAGCCCCGTTCATAGCGTCGGACTGCGGATTCACCATCTTGGCGATTCGGTGTGACAGCCGGGAAGAGTCCGGCGAATTAATCCTGATTTTCTGGTGATGACTCATATCGTTAGGAGTGATTTGAGTATGCCGATTATATCTGACATTCAGCACGCCTGGGTGGAGTGCTAATGTCTGCATCCCCTCTTGAATCCATGCCAAATTCCCTTAGTGCAGAACAAGCTGTACTTGGTGGCTTAATGCTTGATAACTGCCGCTGGGATGAAGTGGCAGATCGTATAGTTGCTGATGATTTTTATACCAATGCTCATCGTGAAATTTTCAGTGAGATGGAGAGGTTATTAAGTCATGGCAAACCGATTGATTTGATAACACTTGCTGAAGCACTTGAACAGAACGGTAAATTAGAACGCGCCGGTGGTTTTGCGTACCTTGCGGAGATGTCAAAGAACACGCCCAGCGCGGCAAATATTTGTGCTTATGCGGATATCGTTCGTGAACGCGCGGTTGTTCGTGAAATGATTTCCGTCGCAAATGAAATAGCTGAAGCTGGATATGCGCAGGATGGCCGGGGCAGCAATGAATTGCTGGATATGGCCGAACGCCGCGTTTTTGAAATAGCTGAAAAACGACAAAAGAGCGGTAGTGGTCCAAAAGATATCGCCAGCATTCTCGATGCAACGGTATCTCGCATAGAAGAGTTGTTTCAGCGACCGCATGATGGTGTAACGGGACTTGATACCGGATTTACCGATCTCAATAAGAAGACGGCAGGGCTTCAGTCGTCCGATCTCATCATTGTCGCCGCCCGCCCATCTATGGGGAAGACCACGTTTGCGATGAATCTCGTCGAAAATGCCGCAGTTCGTAACGATAAGCCCGTATTGGTTTTTAGCCTTGAGATGCCGAGCCACCAGCTGATGATGCGCTCACTGGCTTCTCTTGCACGCGTTGATCAGACTCGTATTCGAACAGGGCAACTTAACGACGAGGATTGGGCGCGGGTTTCTGGCGCAATGGGTATTCTGTTGGACAAGCAGAATATTTTTATTGATGACTCAAGCGCCCTGACGCCGACAGAGCTACGTTCCCGCGCTCGTCGTGTTTATAAAGAAAATGGTGGTTTGAGCATGATTATGATCGACTACCTGCAACTTATGCGCGTCCCGGAGCTGCAAGATAACCGAACGCTGGAAATTGCCGAGATTTCTCGCTCACTGAAGGCGTTGGCGAAGGAATTACAAGTACCGGTGGTGGCATTGTCACAACTTAATCGATCGCTTGAACAGCGTGCGGACAAACGACCGGTAAATTCAGATTTACGTGAATCAGGAGCAATTGAGCAGGACGCAGACCTGATCATGTTTTTGTATCGCGACGAAGTTTATCACCCGGATAGCGAAATGAAGGGCATTGCCGAGGTAATTATCGGAAAGCAACGAAATGGCCCAATTGGCACGGTGAGATTGGCTTTTAACGGCCAATACTCACGGTTTGATAACTATGCTGGTGCTGACTGGCAAGAGGATTATTAATGCAATGGAATGAGGAAAAGCCGATGAACATCCTGATCATTGGGCGAAAATTTGAAGCTATCAGTGATGTGAAAACATATACGGAAATGTGGGCTTACAACCTGGCCTGCGCCTTTAGTGAGGCAGGGGTAACATTGCAATACCATCGTCCATATTCCCCCGGCGTCGAAAGCCCGGAGGATTATGTTGAAGCTGTGTTGACCGCTGCGACCTCGTGTTCTGCGAAAGCCATTTTAGCGCCAGGATTGCGGTATTTTACTACGGTGCCCAGGGAAATAGGCGTGCAACTGCGTCGTCGATTCACTGGATGGGTAGCCCAGGTATACGACGGTTCTATGCTGGATTCGGCACCAGTCGATATTACTTTTACTGTCCGCGATGATACCTGGCGGTACCTGGATAATCCAGGCAGGTTAGAGCGTCATAATCGCTTTAACAAACATGTTGGATGGGCAGCGAATCAGGAGCTGTTCCATCTGGAAACCAAAACGGACGATGTTCTGCGTATTTTTGTAGACCACGCTGCATTTGATGTTAGTGGTTTTGATCACTCCTTAAGTATCCTTATGAACCTTCAGCGTCTGACCGTTCCGTATGAGGCCAGAACGTTGACTGATGACGGATTGGTTACCATTGATCCGGGGAATATTTCGGTAACTCCATACAGGCGGACGCCGGTGCCAGCAACCGAATTTGCAGCTGAATTGCGTAAGAGTGACGTTTTTATCGTTACGCATCCCGAAAGCCTTGGATTAACTGTTCTTGAGGCGGCAATGTGTGGGGCGTTGGTATTAACGCCTCCCGATTGCCTTCCGCCAGATCGCCTGGCTTTGGTGAACCATATGGTTATCAAGTCGCGGATTGATTGGGATGAGGTTATTGCTCGCGTTGATCGCGTGAAAAATGCTGAAAAGGTCCAGTGTCACACCTGGTCGGCAATTGCGGAAAAGATGCTTGAGACGTTTATCACGCAGAAACCGTCGCGCGGTAACGGATAAAAAATTGAACCCGTCATAACAGAAAAGCCCGAACGCCGGGCTTTTCTTAAGCCTTGTCAACAGAGACTTGAGCGGCTTTTATGGATAGATTCCCGCTGGCCTCTATCGCCATACTTCCCCCCGCCTTCAGGGCGACATCCGCGCCTGACTTTATATCGAGATTTCCTGCGGAAGAGATGAATGCCGGACCTTGAGAAATGGCATATAACTCCCCGGCCTCGTTGAACCCGATTGTTGTTCCACTTTTCAAGTGCGTAACGGCCCAGGCTCCGCCCGCCGTCCGGACCTCCATTAGTCCGTTCCGCGACGAAATAAAGTCTTTTTTGGCGCTGGTTGATGGTTGTGCTGGTGCACCTTCAACTTCAGGCGGTACATAGCCTTCCCCTTGTCCTGACGCTTCAGGTGGCACATTGGGAGCGCCACCGGATGCATCCTGTGCATAACCTATTATCAATGGCCATCGAGAATCCCCATTGTAGGGAAATTCTACCCATACTTTATCGCCGGGCAGAAATGGTGAAAACGTGTTTGCATTGGACAATATGGCTTCTGCCCACGGCAATGAGGCATCTGGTAGCCCATCCATCATGCCGACAACGCGTATTTGCGTACGCATCAGACCTTTAGGGTCATCGACGCTTACCACTACAGCCCGATACTTCCCTGTCAAACTACCCATTCACCACTCCTAACTGTGCACGGCTGACAAAACGGAAGCGGTCTTCGAAATGAGTCACGGACATCACTATCATTTTGTCAGGGATAGATTCATCGAGTTCTCCGTCACCTGCCGTGTTATGCACGACAATTTTCAGCGTCGTACCCGGAGTTAGCACGGCATTTCCTTCCACCAGCATATCGAGGCGGGGGAGAATGAATTTGTTGTAGTTCGCCAGCGCGGTAGGATCGGGATTGCTCGTAAATTTAATGGGGTCTTCCTGGTTACCTGAGTAAACCACACCTTTGGTCATGTCATAACTGGCCATTCTGTAATTATGGCGGCGCTGGTATTCATAATCGGCATTCAGGATGTTGAACTGACTAATTGTAAATCCGGATGTGTTGGGATTGGCGGACTCATAAGTAAGCGATGGAGCGGCGTTTGCCATTTTTTCCATACTTTTAAAATTGATCGTCCCCCTGGATGCCCAGCACATAGAACCGGTATCCCTGGCTATCTCCTGCAATACCTTGGTCGGTTTTTCTCCAACATTTAGGTGGTATGTGGATGTTTTTCTGAATGAGTCAGCATTTACCTTCAGACCAGGGGCAAGAGAGGAAACTACGGCTGATGGGGGCTTATCAACAAAATACTGTGCGCTGGTGGACGGAACTTTTAATAACCGCACCGGGTTACTAAACGCGTAAATCAGTACAGTATCGTCCTTGCGCGGCGCTTTAAGAACAAAGAACTCTTCCGAGAAGAGGATGCCGCCATGACCTTCCGGATCACCAAGTGAAACGGTCAGTATTGTCCCAAATTTCACCCCCAGCTTATTGACCACGTAAGCCGTTGAATCCCTGACCATGAGCATAAGCTGGGGACCAGATAGCTCCCCGGGTTCGACATAGGTACATCCTACGATCATTTCGCGAGGGATTTCGTTCTGCCCAATTGAAACAGATTGCAGGAATAGCTGAGTGCGTTTTGAATCAGTTTCCGGGGCTGTGGTGGTCTTTGTGGCCATCTCATTCCTCCAGAATTTTCGCTTTTACCGTTATGGTGCCGGTGGTTTGCTGCATATAAGCCAGGATAGGAAGCTCCGCCACTACTGTGAGGTTCAATCCAACCGCGAACAGCCTGTTGTCGGCGGTGCCGGTGGTCAGATCCTGAAATGCGATTGATTTTTGCCCTTCTATGTAACAGGTAACCGGTATCTCATAACCGCCGACATTGGCAGTGTGAGTGAAAGATGCCTGCCCGAGGCTGGCATACATTCGTAGCCAGAATGCTAATGCAGTTGTAACCATCCCAAGAGATTCCTTCTCGTCACTGGCTATCCATAGCGAATATTCCAGTGAGAAAGGGATAGTCGATACCAGGGCTTCAATCTCATCATTTTCATTGGTGACATGCCCTTCATCGTAATTATCCCGGCACAGTTCACCTTCATAAATTGAAAATGCGGGAGAACGAGACAGATTCACAAGCGGCATTGCCAGCTTATTTACCGGGCCAGCAGAGGCTGTATCTTTGCGCCCGGCGCGATCGGCTTCAAATGACGACAACCACTCCTTCACATCACTAAAAGTGCCGAGCGTTATGCGATCTCTTGGTGTGCGTTTCAGGAACTCCCGGAACGACTGGTTAATGCGATCATTAAAGCTGACAACTTGTGAGTCGAACGCTTCGTTTAAAGCCTGTGCGAGCGCCGAATCAATGCCATCAATAGTGGCAAATTCCAGCTTACCAGTTGGAGTAAGACCTTTTTTCTTAAAGATGGCCAGTAGCCATTCCTGATTATTCAGAATCACCGATGAAATTCCCTTCAAAGGCGCGTGAAGGCACGCAATAAAACAAACTGCCTACCCTGGCAGTGCCGTAATTGAATATTTTATGGATGTACCAGAAGCGGCGAATGGTTGTGCCGTCTGACAGCTGTTCCAGCCATTCGAGCATAGAACCCACTGGCACATTGACGGCGGCTAACCGAAGGATTAAAGCACTGTCGCTAATTCCCGTATTATCACTGCCGTCGTATAGCGCGTAGAAGGCGTCCATCTCATCCGGGCAGTCGAGGGCCGTTATCAGTTCTGGATCCTGATAGTCATATATGCGTTGGTTCGGTTCTATTATTTCAGGTGCCGTTTCAGGTGCATTTTTGTTTCTGTAAGGTATTGCGCGATACAGAACTGCATCGAATGAGTCAGGGTCTAGCTTGATTGCTTTGAGCCAGTCCATCCGCACAAGGTTATTAAAAACTGCATGACCTTGATAACGGTGGCGCACACCAGAATCACTAAGCAGGCCGTGATCCAGATTGGGAAGGTGATTGTCCTCCACAGGATCAACAATATTACCAACGTTAACACCATCGGTTTCGATTTCAGCATCAATATCTTCCTCTTCAATCAGTTCAGAACCTTCGCCTGGAATATCCGGATCCGATTCGGTGTCCGGGAGGTTATCACCAGTCACTTGTTGTGATGGTTCTGTGTCCTCAAACATGTCATCAAAGAAACCAGCCATCGATTATCCTTTCCGTTTACGGGCTTCGTTAATTTGTGTCTCAAGAATGCTTCGCGCCTGCGCGGTGGCAGCGGCCTTGTCCATTCCCTGACTCATGAAAAACTTTATGAGGTTGTTCGCCTGCGTTTGCAGGGCTTTTTTGAGAGCGTCGGCTTCAGCGCGAGCCTGGGCTTCCCTCACCAGCGAGGCTTTTAGTTCGGCATTCTTCCTGTTTGCCGTGGTGCGAGCTTTTTTTAACAACCGGCGAACGTTGTCCGTGGCGCTATCTTTGGCGCGTAGTTTTTTGCCTAATGCATCCTGAGATTTCAGATATAACTCATACTCACGCGCCGCTTTAGCCTGATCCGTCGTTGTTGTCCGGTTGCGCGCGAGCGATTTAGCCAGTTCGCCTTTGAAATAGGTTGTTGTCTTCCGCTTGTCATCGCCGAAGGCCACCTGTTCAGCTGCTTTTTCCAGGGCAATAATGATGGCCTTGTGCCATGTGGGAGACTGAAAACGCGTCATAGCGTGCAACACATGTTTGCAGGCTACACCAGTCAGATCAGGGTTGCGGATTTTGGGGAATGCATACTCTTTTGGCGGCGCGACAGCATAGTTACCAGCAGTGGCCATATAACGATACCAGTATTGATGGCGTCCACAATCACAGTCGAAAGATACCCGGCCCTTGCAGAGAT
Organism: Salmonella sp. SSDFZ54; assembly: GCF_004010735.1. Classification (NCBI taxonomy): domain Bacteria; kingdom Pseudomonadati; phylum Pseudomonadota; class Gammaproteobacteria; order Enterobacterales; family Enterobacteriaceae; genus Salmonella; species Salmonella sp. SSDFZ54. The sequence goes on along the minus strand of NZ_CP034821.1, from coordinate 15,998 downwards.
CGGCAGCGATTCGGGCTTTTTTCGCACCGTCTTCAGCAATTTCCTCAACGGCTTTATCCCATTCCTCAAATCGAATTCTGACACGGTGATGCTGGTGGACCGACTCATCCGAGGCATTAACAGATATCAATGCAAGGTTGTGTTTTAGCCCGAGGAATGTCGCGGCTTTGATCCCTGTGCCATCAGAAACCTTGTTGTTAGCGCGTTTTATATCAATGCTGGTGGACTGCGCCACCAGCTGAGCATAGGTAATGCCGGGTACCGTGCTCTTGAATTTGGTTTTATGAGCCTGCCTTGAGGTGTTGAAACTGCGTATATCTTCGGGCGTAAAGTAGGTGCCATCTTTCTTTTTCCCAAGGCTGAGGAATGCCTCAAGTTCGCGGTTACGCATCCCCATAATCCTTGGGGTGAGTGTACGTCGCGCGTTTCGCCGATTCTGACGCTGCTGTTTACGGATAAGATCGAAGACCTTGTTAAAGTCTTTTGCACTTAATCCATCAGTCTGATAGCGACCAAGGTTGTCGCGAGCATATTCAGTTGGCATTCAATTCCCTTACGCAATGGATAATGTCCCTATTACCTGGCCGTCGTATTGGAAATGGCGAATCATTTCGCGGATCCAGGTGGCAGGTGGGAGTTTTAATTTTTTGCCAACAGTCATACCCTGAGACTCATCCTCAAGCCCGGCGGCGAGCGTCACAACCCAGCGTAGCTCTGCTATGCCCCACATACGGTAAGCCAGCAAATCCGGGCGATATTGCTCATCGGGAAGAACGTAATAAATCGTCAGATTCTTGTCGTTCGATTCACACATAAGCATCACCTCTTTGCGCAGCTCTGCCCTGAGTATTGGATCGGCTATGTTGCGGTCGTCATACCGCGACAGAGGATATTGCCGGGTGCTTTGGGTTGTAGTGATTGATGTAGCCATAGTCAGCCTGCCAGAAATAGATGATGGTGATTCTACTGCTAGTCATTTGTTGATTATTTAACTCAATAAAAGAAAATTATTAGTGCAATTTTGGTTGTGAAATGTATCATTCTGCCCTTAAGTAGGTTCTTCACGAGGAAACAAAATTGGCAGAACGTGTTGATGATGCAGAGCTGAGCATGAATCAGTTAGAAGCTCTCAAAGACATGGCCATCGATAACATCAGAAAGCAGGCACAGGTCGTGAGTCAGGTATTTACAGGGAAGTGTCGTTACTGCAATGAACCGATTGAATCAGGCATCTATTGTGACGCTGAGTGTGCACAATGGCACAGGGAAGAGCAGGCCGCAAAACAGCGTAAATATGGCATGCGACCGGCAGGATTTGACTGATTATGTTGCGCTTTACTGAGGAAGAGTTTCAGGCTTTTAGTGAGCGTCGAAATAAGGGGCGGTCCAGGCCAAAAACCAAAAAGGATCCATTCTTATCGCTTGCGCCGGTAAAAGAAGTTTCTCCACATGCGAAGGCACTTGCAGCACTGGCAAAGAACCCAGACCTGCGCGACGGAAATTGCGAGCACTTCGAGCAGGTTTTCATTTTTGATTACTTCGAACGCAAGCACCCTGACATCTATGATCTGTTGCATGCAACGCCTAACGGAGGGAAGCGTTCAAAAGCAACCGCTGGGAAAATGAAGGCTGAAGGGCAGAAAAAAGGTTATCCGGACATGAGTCTCGATAAAGCATGCGGTATTTATCACGGCATGCGAATTGAGCTTAAAGAACCAAATGGTAAAGCCCCGACGAAAGAGCAGATCGCCTGGATGCGCAGGCTTAGAGAGGAAGGCTACTACGTTGTTCTTGCGTATGGTGCAGAACAAGCGATTACCGCCATCCTGGAATACATAAGCCTTAAAAAGGGTGAGGCTATTGAGCATGTATTGAACGGCGATAAGTGGTTGTCTGTCGCTTAAAATAATAAATTAATTAGTGCATGTACACTCTTTGTGGTAGTGCACTTTAACATCGGGAGAATAATCGTGTCATCCAAGGTTAATTATGAGTCGCTGGCATCGGTCATGCCGCGTAATGAACAGGAAACAGATGCTGTAGTGGACCCTGTAATCGCTGAAATGAATGCTCGCCTGGAGGCTGAATTTGCAGCTGAGAATGAACATACCACCCAGGGCGACTAGGACTGTTTTTTGTGTCGGTAGCGGTCCGTCACTCACTCGTGAGGACTGTGCTGCTATAGAAAAAACTGGCTGTTCAATCATCGCGGTTAACAATTCCTGGCAGATGTTCGATGACATTTATGCCTTATACGCCGGTGATTTGTCATGGTGGAAGCAATACGGATCCACCATACCGGGAGGGAGATTCCGCAAAGTGACAGCCAACCTGGCGGCGGCGAAATCATTTTCGTTGGAGTACAGGCGATATTGTGGACCGGCGGAAGGGGTAAATAGCGGCGCGCAGGCTATCAGTCTGGCTGCTGAATCAGGGGCTGAAGTAGTGGTATTAGTCGGCTATGACTGTTCTCTGCAAAACGGCCTTCATTGGCATGGCGCGCACCCTCAAGCCCTACGGAATCCAACGCAGGTGTCTATTTCAAAATGGCAACAGCAGTTCCTGGATACCCGCAAAAAACACGCAGATTTACATATTTTGAATGCAAGTAGGAGCAGTGCAATTCAATGTTTCCCAAGAATAAATTTAGAGGCAGTGATCGCGTTATTATCGTCGGCAGTGGCCCAAGCGCCGCAAACTTTGTTGCGCCGCGCGGAGTGCCGATTATAGCGGTCAATGGGGCCATCGACTGGCTGAACCGCGCTTCTTATTTTTTCACACTTGATCCATCGCCAGACAATATGCGGCGCGTTGGTCGTGGCCGCCGTCGCCGTGGTGTTTGTTATTGCATGGCACTACCCGATGTTAAAGAACGTGAAGTCAGAGATGGCGTTCTGTGCTTCCGTCGTGTGGCTGAACGCGGCATGGAGCCAAACAATACGAATTCTCCCGAGTGGTGGGCGTGGCGCTGGTCCGCACATTTCGGACTTTGCGAAGATGAGAATGAAATTGCCAGCGGCAATAGTGCATATGGTGCTCTGAACCTGGCTTTCCATATCGGATTCAAACATGTCGCCCTGGTGGGCGTTGACGCTACACAAGAACCACGCGTTCACTCCGGCGGCACGCCAAAAAATCTAAGTCACCTGCCTTTGTTATTCCAGTCTGCGCGTGAACGGATTGACGTTGTTTCATGCGGGAAAATGGGAGGTATTCCGCAGATGACTCTTAAAGAATGGCTGAAGAATACATGATGGCACCCACAATTTATCACCGTATCGACGGTACCAAATACAGGAATGTCTGGGTTGTTGGTGATCTGCATGGTTGCTACACCAGACTGATGTCCGAACTCCATCGTGTGGATTTTGACCCGGCGCAGGATTTACTGATATCGGTCGGCGACCTTATCGATCGCGGTACTGAAAATGTCGAATGTCTGGAACTATTGCAGATGCCCTGGTTCAGGGCAGTGATGGGGAACCATGAGCGGCTGATGATTGATGCGTTAAGTCCAGATGGCAACGTGAATAACTGGCTAATGAATGGCGGACAATGGTTCTTCATGCTGGACACTGATCAGGAAATATTAGCTTGGGCGCTGGTGGAGCTGGTAAAGCGTCTGCCCTATATCATTGAGTTGAACACCGGGCAAGAAACTATCGTTATAGCCCATGCCGACTATCCGGATAATGAATACCAATTCGGTAAGGAGGTGCCGCTTTTCAACGTTGTCTGGGCGCGCGAGCGTATCAGTGATTCGATGGATGATATTGGTGGCGAAATTTCGGGCGCAGATCGTTTTATCTTTGGTCACACTCCGGTGAAAAGCCCGAAGACATTCTGGAATCAGCAGTATATCGACACTGGTGCCGTATTTTGCGGAAACCTGACATTGATGAAAGTGAAAGGTGATGGTGCAGCATGAAGATTGCTTTAGTTTTTCGCTCTGGTGGTGACTATAACGCTTCCGATGTGCAGTGGCTGGTTAATCAACTGCCAAAAGGCTATGAAATTATTTGCCTGACAGACCTGAAGCGTTTACATGTACCTGGCGTCAAAGTTGTCCCATTGATCAACCAGTGGCAAAAGTGCCGTGGCTGGTGGGCGAAAATCGAGTTGTTCCGACCGGATATAACCGATGATCTGTTCTATCTGGATTTGGACACGGTTATTGCCGGTGATATACGCCCAATCCTAGAGCATCCACCAACCAGCTTCACCATGCTTAGGGATTTTTACCATCCACAATATCGTGGCAGCGGTGCCCTGTGGATACCAAATAGTGTTAAAGCGCATATCTGGAGTTCATTCTGGCAAGATCCGGAAGGTTGGATTTCTCGTTGTGTCACTACTGAGTGCTGGGGTGACCAGGGGTTCTTACGAAAGGTTATGGGCGATGATACACCAGCATTTCAGGATCTGTATCCAGGATGGTTTGTAAGTTACAAGGCCGATGTTGTGGAACCTGGTTCAAAATATGCGAGCGCGCGTTACTCCAGGGGGAATGGGGCATTACCAAAAGACTGCCGAATAATCTTTTTCCACGGCAAACCGCGACCTCGCGAAGTGTCAGAGGATTGGCTTCCCCTTATCAGCTCGTTTTTTGAGCGAGAATCAGAATAATATTGCTCTAATAATTCCATATTTTTAAAACGTGATGTACACTCATCACGTTTTTTATTAGAGCAATCTACAAGGTGCACTATGTGGCCATTCCGACGGAAATATCACTACTGGCTGATCGCCTTTGTTACGCCGACCGGCGGTATCAGGCATGTCATCACCAGGTATCGCAACAAGAGACTCACCTTAGCCAGAATTTTACAGGCTGCCATAGGTGAGGGACTGGATACAAATTGCGTAGTCCTTCCTCCTTCATACTTAGGAAAAATGACCGAAGCACAAGCTAATACGGAACTTTGAAATGAGCACTTCAGCACAAAACCAATCAATCGAAAATGTATCTATCCCTGATGTCCTGAATGCCGGTATCCCGGCCATTATCCAGAACATCCGGGCCGCGCAACGCCGCGTTAGTTGTGATGACCTCACAGCACGTTTTTTTGATAATGCGGTTCAGTCAGCGGAGATGCTTCACGCACAGCTTATTGATGTTTATAACGCAGAAGCTGATAGCCATAACTCCCTGGTAGATGCAGCTGAAAATATGCAGTTGGATCTCGGTCTGAAGGGTAAAGAAATTGAAGAGCTTCAGCTGCAAATTGAACATTTGAAACGCCAGCAACAGGACGCGATCGACGATGCGACGCATGACGCCAACCAGCGTGCTGATAATGCCGAACGTATAAGCATTGAGCTGGAAACAAAACTCAATGAAATGACCGCGATGGTTGAACTGCGGAACTCACAGATTTCAACGCTAAAATCTCAATATAAAGAGATCATGAAACTTGATCCTTTTAACCTTGAGAAACGCTATAACAAAGCTAAAAGCGAGCGACAGGAACTGCGTAAGCAGGTCGCCGACCTTAACCAACAGCTCAAAAAAACTATTAAAGATGCAAGCGAAGCGCGCGTGGCATTTGCTAATAAAAAAGCAGAGGTTACCGCGCTGGTTAATGAGAATGCCAAATTTGCGACGCTCAAGAAGGAAATGTATGGCATTACTGAGCGCCGTTTCCCTGCAAGCAAACTTCATCCGACGTTAGGGCAAATCTCCTTCTTCCCGCGCCTCCTGGCTTATGGGATCTCATCGCCTAAAGAGTTCAATAACGAGCGTCCTTATATCGTTTCTAAGCTGGACTTTGCTTATCAGTTCTGCTGCGACATGGGCTATGCCATTGATATCCGAATCAACGAATGGTTGATGCCAAACTTCCAGCCGCTGGCCATTTTCCGCGAGTTCCAGCCGGAAGGTTGGGTAGAGTTCTTCCATGAATTGATCTGTAAAGAGATGGAAAGCCGCCGCCCGGAACTGGTCCGCCGTGTCGAGTGGGCGCAAGAGGTTATGTTGGCAGATGCAGAGCTGCCGTTCGAACCGGAATTTATTGATGATCTGGCAGCTAAAGGGCTGCATACCCTGTTTGATGTGGTTACCCGCCGTCATGAGCAGTTGGTTGTCGAATTGGGTTTAGAGGAAACAGCGGCAAGAAGACTTCTCGATGTTTGCTATGCACGTAGCGATGCATGGGAAAAAGAGAACGGCGGCACTATTTACGTTCGCTGACAGTTACAGTGTCACTTTTAATGCTGGTGGAGTGCGCCCACCAGCATTTTTTTCGTCCAATGAGGAGGGCATTTGAGTATTTTCAATAAACACGCACACCAGGAACGTCCGTATATCGTCATAGTTGATATTGATGGAACAATATCAGAGGCAACTGAAGACAGACTGCATTTGCTTCCGCCACCAGGTAAAGGTGCATTAACAAAGGACTGGAACGAGTTTAATCTCGCCTGTGACACCGATACTCCCATCACTCCAGTTATTGATATGGTGCGCCAGTTATTTAACGTTTACACGGTCTGGTTTGTAACCGGGCGCTGTGAGATCGCAAGGGATAAAACACGAGCCTGGCTGCGGAAGTACGTAACAAACGGGGCAGAGCCTTTGCTATCTATGCGTCCTGCCACCGATGACAGAAATGACGGCCCAGCAAAGATTGATCTCCTTAAGAAAATTGGTCTAAGTAAAATCGCGTTCGCGCTGGAAGATAAGATTGAAGTGGCGCGTGTTTTCAGGAGGCACGGCGTGCTTACGTTAATGGTCAGGGAGTATGAAAACGCGCTTCTCCATCAACAATAATTGCTCTAATAAATATTGATTTTTAAAACAGAGGAAGTGAAAATAAAAACATGCCGCAAGGCGCGGCATGTATCCAATCAATCACAGGAGCTGAAAATATGAACACGGCATTCAAAATCATTATGGCCGCGATCTATTTCTGGCTGTTCTCTATCACTTTTGGCGGCATCGTCGCACATGGGTAAGGGGGATGCATGAAAGGCGAAGTGAAAGAGCGCGGCATGATTTTTAACGATGAGATGGTCCGGGCAATTCTTGGCGGGAATAAAACACAGACTCGCAGGATTGTTGAAGAAAAATTCTATGGACGGGCAGTGGCCGCAGAGTTGCTTGCCAAGCATTGTCCATATGGTCAACCGGGCGATCGTATTTGGGTTCGCGAAACCTACCGGGTACATGGCAAAGCGACGGACGTCGCAACGCTGGTTTATCGCGCAAGCGTGCGTAACTCCTGGACAGAACAAACGCACCGGGTTCCGGTCGAGGTTTGTAATAAACCAGTATCAGAAAAGTGGACGCCATCAATTCACATGCCGCGCTGGGCATCGCGCATTCTTCTGGAAATTACCAACGTGCGCGTTGAGCGGTTGAACGATATCAGCGAATGCGATGCAAGGGCTGAGGGCGCACCAACAGAATCGACCCTCATTGGCGATAAGCATTACCCAGGTTTCCGTAGCCTATGGAAATCAATTTATGGCGAAGATAGTTGGAACGCTAATCCTTGGGTGTGGGTAATAGAGTTTGAGCGTATTCAGGGGGCAACCAGTGAGTGAGTCAAAATGCCAAATTAATGGCAACAAGATAGAACCGTGCGCGGCGTTGGCACAATCCCTGGAGCATGACGCTGAATACACGACGCGAAAAGGTCTGCTGAAATACAAAATCTATAACCATGAATTAATTCATTCACAAGACCTGATCATGCTGCGGTCTGGTGAATTTTCTAAATCGCCTATTCGAGTTTCATTTTGCCCGTTCTGTGGTGAAAGTCTGAAAACGTGGGAAGCGGAGGCAACCAGTGAATAACCGCTTTTACATGATGTGCTTGCGTGAAACTGTGGGTAATAACGCCTCATTCCATTGCCATAACGGCAATGGTTACAGTTCTGATATCGATCGCGCTCATGTTTACACGCTGGAAGAAGCCCAAAAAGCCTGGAATTGTGGACGAGATATCGATCAGCCTGTTTGCGCTGATAGCGTGGATGCAATGGCTGTGTGGCACGTTGATTGCCAGTACATCCCCACAGAAAGCCTGATTGAGTCAGATTGCACTGCGTATGTGGCCTACAAAAAAGGTAGCTGGAACGGCAACGATGTTTACTGGCTTCAACACGGTGGATTGCCAACAGATGACTTCAGTAAAGCGACCATCTTTAGCGTCGCCAACAAAAACGAACCAGGAATAGTTTGGTTGCCATTTTCCATTGCTGATGCAGCAAAGCGTCGGACGTTCAATATCAATAACTTTAACCGCAGAACAATGGTTCAGGGCGCAGGTTTGGTCATGCCTGACTGGTTGAAAGAGCAGAACAGAAGAAAGAAGTCGCGAAGCGGGAAGGTGCGTTGGAATTGTCCGCATTGCGGAAAAATAACCTGGCAGTACAGCCCATATGATTTTGAAGGCTGTAGTGATTACAACTGTGAAGGATGGCGAGAATGACAATTGACTATCAGGCACTGCGTGAAAAGGCAGAGAAAGCAACGTGTGGTGAGTGGTCGCTCGAATATGGAGAGAGCCGATTTGATGGTGATGATGCGCTAATTCATCGTGAAGTTGCTGGATATATTCCCATTTGCAGAATTGAAGGAGCGCATCCAGAAAGCGGTTTCGATGAAGATTTCCAAATGGAACAGCAGGCCAATGCTGAATTCATCGCTGCAGCCAATCCGGCTACCGTCTTGGCGCTGCTGGATGAACGGGAAAGAAACCAGCAATACATCAAACGCCGCGACCAGGAGAACGAGGATATTGCGCTAACAGTAGGGAAACTGCGTGTTGAGCTTGAAACAGCAAAATCAAAACTCAACGAGCAGCGTGAGTATTACGAAGGTGTTATCTCGGATGGGAGTAAGCGTATTGCTAAACTGGAAAGCAACGAAGTCCGTGAAGACGGAAACCAGTTTCTTGTTGTTCGCCATCCTGGGAAGACTCCTGTTATCAAGCACTGCACTGGTGACCTGGAAGAGTTTCTGCGGCAGTTAATCGAACAAGACCCGTTAGTAACTATCGACATCATTACGCATCGCTATTACGGGGTTGGAGGTCAATGGGTTCAGGATGCAGGTGAGTATCTGCATATGATGTCTGACGCTGGCATTCGCATCAAAGGAGAGTGATATGAGCGCTATAACCAAAGAACGTATCGAATTATTCATTAAAAATCCGCTTGATAACGGGCTTACCCGTGGCGAACAAATGGAACTGGCACGAATTGCGCTGGCATCACTGGAAGCCGAACCGGTTGCAGTAAACGACGACATGGCTTACGCATTCCATCACGCATTGTCAGATTCATCGCTAGGCGCTGATGAAGTAGAGGAAATTAAGGCCGGTTTGCGTGCTGCCTTTGCCAACGTCACTATCCAACCAGAGCCGGTAGTGCCGGATGAAATCGAGCCAGACGATAGCAATACGTTTGATTATGTTGATGGCTGGAACGCCTGCCGCGCCGCCATGCTTCAGTCCGGAAACTTTCGGGAAAACAAGAATTCGTCAACCAATAATTTTCGGGAAATCGCGGAAACGTCAACCAACTATCCGGTAATTCCTAGTGAGGTGTTGTCCGCAATCTTGAAGGTTGCCAAGATTCGTGCCGATTTCGATGATTTTGACGGTGACAGGCGAGGTATCGGTGATTGTCTGGATGAGGCTGAGCAAGAGCTTATCGTTACCATTAACAAATATGCCAGTCAGTTGGCAGCAGAACCTATAGCGCCTAATGACGTTCGAGAGCAGACAGCCATTCCGCAAGTTCCGGTAACTCCGGATGGTTGGATAAGCTGTAGTGAGCGAATGCCGGATACCAAAACAGCCGTTCTTGTTGCCAGGGAGTTTGACAGGAAAGGTGACTGGCGAATGAAATGGGCGACTTACATCCCGGGGCATCCTGACGCTAATGATGGGTGGGTAATACCTGGTGCGTCGTGGATTCCATCACACTGGATGCCGCTACCAGAACCGCCGCAGGAGGCGAAATGATGGATGTAAAAGAGAAGGTTTTGCAGGTGATGCGTTCCCGTGCTGCCCTACAAGAGAAAGCTCTCGGCGGTGAATATCCATTCACGATAGCAACCTGGAATCTGCGGTTGGCAATGGAGAAGGAATTTCCTGATGAAGAATGGCGCTCGGCAGATTTGCGCAAAATTCTTATGGAGCTGGCTAAAGACGGAACAGTATCCAAAGATACCCATGCCAGCCGGATTGGTCAGGCGGTATGGAGACTTGAGGTGCGGTAATGAGCTGGCCTGAAGCATTTGCGATTGTAGGCGTAGCTATGGCGATTGCCGCTATTTTTATCTTCTGGGGGTAACGATGGGAAAATTAACTTTTGTTGTCGAATTTGAGGATGGCAAAGAGCCACCTGTTAGCGCCAATCTTGATGTTGCTGGTGGCAGGCTGGTTTCGGTTCTATTTGGTGATTACCGCGACGACTTCTTTCAGCCTGAAGAAGTTGATGTAGTGCGAGAAGCATTAAACGAGCTAAGTGTTGATAACGATGATGCTCATGCGGAAATCATCAAAAAAATGGAACTGCTAACTCACTAAATTATCAATTATGGTGCTATCACCTACGACACCGAGAGAAAATTTATAATGTCAAAAGTAAATGTTTTGATTTTTTCAGCAATTGTTGGCTTTGGTTTTACTGCCGGAGTGCAGATTTATATTGCGTGGGAAAAAATCATCAACTACGCATGGAGTTGTTTTATTAAGTGAGGTAAGTATGTGGAGAGGTAATAGTCATGGCAAAAGCCAGATGATACTTACCGAATATCAGTTTGACCATAAAACCAATAAATCACGTTCAGTATATTTGCTTCGGCACAATAGCCGCGTAAGGAATACCGTGCTGGAGCAAAATCTGACTGTTGAAATGGATAATTACGGTGGCTTCAAGCCAACAATTTCGCTTGATGATTTTCCTCGTGGTTTAAGCGAAAGAGAAGCAATGCTGAAATTAGCAGAATGGCTACAAAGATTAAGCATTGCTATTGAAGATAACTGGTCTGAACCTTAAATTTATATGATGACACTAAAACATTTTCTTGACCGCCCATTATGGGCGGCAGCCGCAGGCTATGACTTTAATTATATGGATTGCATGTCTTATACTGCCAATGCATACGACCATTCGTTCAGCCTGCTGTTTAATTCTTTAAGAATATTGCCGGAAACAGAAGTTGGAGAGCTTCATTTATGGCTATTGGGCTTTATCGCGGCTGTCGTTGGTATTGCTGTATGGCCTTTTATTTTCTGGCTGGTGGCTGTTGTAGTGTGGTTTAAGTGCAAGACGTACCGGAGAAAGTATTTCTTAGGTGATGGAATGACTGATATTGCCAAAATGAACATTGAAAAATGGACTAAGGAATGTGAAAAGAAATGGCGCAAAAAGAAATGACCAGAATCACTGAAGAGCGTATATCAGAGATTATTTCCCGTATCGAAATGTATGGTCACGGTGCTGGATATACGGCAGATGAAGTATTGGCACTTGCCCAAATGGTTTTGGCGGCTTGCAAAGATGATAAAAAAATGAAGTTTATCGACTTGTTAGTGAAGGAGCTGCCTAAGTGCGGCGGGTGGCCTGATGGAATGAGTTATTGTTACCTACCCAGTGTCAATTTAATGGCACCATGCGCGACTTTTGCTTTTGGCTCAGACCACAAAAAAGACACTTTCTTTGGGCGCAATTTTTGTTGTGATATTGAGCTTCCAATTGGTGACCTTGATAGCGATGAATACCAGTCAGTTGTCACTCGCGAACAATACGAATCAGCTCTCATAGCGTCGCAGAAAGTCGAGTTCAATGGTGATGAACTTGAAAGTAAGACTTACAGGTTGGATTTTGGGCAATGGCTGGAACAGCAACGCGGGAAAATCGATGTGGACTGTGGTTGTGTGTCCACTGAAACATTCATGCACTGGCTGCGGGTAGCTTACGAGGCTGGCAACTATCCGGATATTCCGGATAGTTCGGTGCCAGCGCCAGGAAAGGGCGTCACCGGTGAACGTATCCGCATTAAGCCGCATGTTTATCGCGAACTGGTTAACCGTCTCCACGATACAGCGATCAAGTGTGCTGGCACCCAGCAATTACGAGAAAGAATTAGCCGTGTTTTGGGCGACGTTATTACGCCATATCATCATAAACAAGCCGAGAAAAGCGGTCTGGAAAGGTGTCATCTTGAGGCAGCATTAAACATTAAGCCGGGGCATACGCTTGGCATTATTGATGCACTGTTGGTTCATAAGATGGCCATGGCTTTATTGTCGTTGGTGGACGCTGGTGATACAAGCGAGGGTGAAGTATGAGAGTTGCAGATCACATCAAACACCTTGAAAGAATTATCGAAAACGGTGAACTCTTAAGAGATCAGATGAGACGCACGGCAGAAGCCAGGGAGGCGATAATCCGCAGTCAGGCTGGTAAATTAAAGCAATTGTCAGAGATTAACACGCTATACAAGAACAGACGTAACCGGGCGGTGATGCGGCTTCAGAAAGCACGTAATGAAATTAAATTGGTGGAGGCAAAACTGAAAAAACAGATCCAGCGTTACGATCAGCAAGATGCTTTTTATGCCGCCATCAAGGCGGCTGCTAATGAAATAGGCATCTGGAAGTTGCTGGTGGAGAAAGCAAAGACGAAGTTAAATGCCAACGAAAGCTGAACTACAGGTGCCCACCAGCACATACAGAAAATGATTGTTTCCACATCAAGGAGATTTTAATGTTTCACTGAAACATTAAGTAAGCCAGTGCATAATTCCATTTTTTACTGACCTTAAAAGCAAAATCAAAACGATGATGAGGATAATAGCCAGAATCTGGCTAATAATAGGCGCATCTAAAAATGCACTCAGGAACTGAAAAAAAGCGTTCATTCAGGTGGTTCCTTGTCAAATGTAAAGGTGCACTTGCTCACGTTGACGTAGAAACCCAACCCCTATATAGTTGGATTCGGTGAATGAAAGTCGTTAACGTGAGCTTACGGCACATGTTTTCGGAAAAACATCAGGGAACGGCTAATTCCTTGATGCGGGTGGGGTCTGTAATGCAGACCCTATCTATTAACGTCATGATTGCATCTCAAATTTTCTCCTTATCTTCAATTAATCTACATTCATTTCATCTGTTAGCCACCACAATATGTAGAAAATGGCCCTCTTGCAAGTGCATAACTTTGTGGATAACTCAGGAAGGAAAAAGTGGCTTTCGCGCACCTTCGGTCAGACAAGGTGTCCGGGAAAGTCAACGCAAAGAAAAAAATTGTTAAAAATAACGTTTGTTGGAATTGTATATTTCTATCCCCTTCAATGGTTAGCATTCTATTAACATCTTTTTTTAGAGACAGAAAAACATATCGTAACAACATATATACAGTATTAAGAGGCGAGTATTATCCTGCGGTGGGAATTCTGGGTGCTGTTAGATTCGACTTTCTCAGCAGGATTACATCGTCAACTTGCGACGTTGCCGTATGACTTTCGTGTAATAGGTGACAATGATGCGGCTAGTGAGTTACTTGTGAAGTTTTTCGGAAAAGGTTTTGTGGCCTCGGATCTTGATGAGCTACAGCAACATGAAGTGTCTAATTTGATTTTTAGCCATAGCCAATAAGCCTCCCTCCTCCATCAAGGCCACAATTTGTGACCTTAAACAATTTGTTTTCTGCTTTTTCTTATTTGAGGAAATAACGTTGTTGACAGCTAATAGGCTCGTTGTTGTTATACATGCCTGTATAGATTATGACCGTAAATTATTAGCGGATTTTAAGCCATATTCACCGTTGTAGAAATTACTCATGTTCCATTCATTAGGAAGTTCTTTTCTGTCCAATGTATAGTGGCGCACGATATAACGATCTTCATCTTCTTCGATGGACAGGCGGACATAGCCAATGTGAATCACCGATACGGGCGGTGTTCGTATTGCATAGATGTCGCGGAGATATACCGGCAGCTCGACAAATGCATCAGGTGCATCTGTGATGCTCGTTTTTTCACAGTATTCATATAACGCATCGTTGATATCGTTAAGAGATTCATGATCGTATATTTCCAGGTAATTACCGCGATCACGATGGTACTCGATTTTAGCCATTCAAAATCCCCTGTTATCGTTTTGCATTTCTCTAATCCGGTTCAGAACTACTTCGTGCTGGACTTGGATAGCGGCTTTTTCGTTTTCAAGCCGGGCAATAGACATCTCTAATTCTTTGCTGTACCAGGCGAGCTGGGCCAGGTTCATCCGGTTGTGGTCGAGAGTTGGAGACACTTCGACGCGATCCCTTTCTTCCTGCTTTAATGAGAAGAGATTTATCTCATCCCTTGAGGAAAATTCAGCAACAATTTCTTGTTGATGATCCGGTCGCTGCGGCATCCTCGCCAGTATAAATGGCGGTTCTTTTGAAAACATGAATGTCGGTTCAGACCGTGTTTTTACCCAGCTTGCCTGCTGTCTTTCGGCAAGTTCACAGGCTTCATCATAGTTATCTGCCAAACAAAGCACGGATGGACGGTCCCACGCCCCACCATTCAGACAATAAACTACAATTTTCCCGTCAGGTTGTGTAACCCCATATGGATGGTCCCACCAGGCGTCCAGCTGAGCTTTAGAGCGTTTCTCGTTAGGAGTGCAGTCAAAATTTTTGGGCAATACAGGATCGAGAGGAATGCGATTAGGCATAGCTAATTCCTTATTAACTGATTGGCAACGAGGTTACGCTGATCCGTTGGTGATGAATAGTAGCAAAGAGCACAAAATCATCAGCGGTGGTTGATGTACGTAACGCGTTTGCACCAAAGGTGTCTCTTTAATGTATACTGTATAAATGAACAGTATTATTGAGGTGAAAACGCTATGGGCTTCCCTTCTCCTGCGGCGGATTATGTTGAAAGCCGAATTTCTCTTGATCAGCAACTAATCAGGCATCCATCAGCAACCTACTTCATGCGGGCAGCTGATAGCCATCACCGTGAGGGAATATTGCAGGGTGCTTTGCTGGTGGTTGATTCCTCGCTTACTCCGGTTGATGGTTCTCTGCTTGTGTGCGCTATGGAGGGTGAATATCGCATAAAGAGATACAGGAAGTATCCGCGCCAGCACCTGGAGGATTTAAGCACCGGGAAGAAAGAGGCGTTACCAGTAGATGACGATGGATACACGGGCAGTAATGCTGTTTTTGGTGTGATCACTCATGTCATCAATGATGCCCGAAGTGGGGAATTTGATGATTGTCCGGTTATTTAAGCTGCAAAGTGCTGGTGCTTTATGCCTGTGAAGTTTATAATTGTGTACACATAACGAGTACACGAGGTGTTTATGCAATCCATTAACTTCCGTACCGCGCGTGGCAACCTTTCTGAAGTGCTCAACAATGTTGAAGCCGGGGAAGAGGTTGAAATCACCCGCAGAGGCCGTGAGCCAGCAGTAATTGTCAGCAAGGCTACTTTCGAAGCCTACAAAAAAGCGGCGCTGGATGCTGAATTTGCATCCCTGTTTGACACCCTGGACTCCACCAACAAGGAACTGGTTAACCGATAATGAGGCATATATCACCGGAAGAACTTATTGCGCTTCATGATGCGAATATAAGCCGCTACGGCGGCCTGCCGGGAATGTCTGATCCGGGTAGGGCAGAGGCCATTATCGGGAGAGTTCAGGCCAGAGTTGCCTACGAAGAGATCACCGACCTTTTCGAAGTCTCCGCCACCTACCTGGTGGCTACAGCGAGAGGGCATATATTCAATGATGCCAATAAGCGTACCGCGCTAAACAGTGCGCTGCTATTTCTACGCCGTAACGGGGTGCAGGTATTTGATTCACCTGAACTGGCAGACCTTACTGTAGGCGCTGCGACTGGCGAGATATCTGTATCTTCTGTCGCCGACACGTTACGTAGATTGTATGGTTCTGCGGAGTAGATTAATGGCACGCAAATACAACAAATTGTCCCTTGAAGCGTTAAAGATGCTTCTTGATGGCGTGAGTCGCCGCAAG
>NZ_CP034820.1:0-188527 GCF_004010735.1 Salmonella sp. SSDFZ54 | reverse complement strand
AAAAGCCACAATTGATCTGGATAACGAGCACCTGTCTGAAATCGAAAAGTATCGGTAGCCCTAGACTTTTAGCCGCTGAAGATCTCTTAGATACCATTGGTGAAACTTGCTGAAGTCAGCCTTCTGTTTCTCTACCGTGCTTTTATAGATCGCATCACTGGTAACCGCACAAGCAGTCCAGCCAGCCTCATAGACGAAGCGAGTAGCTATCGGTGACTTCTTCGGGGTGCTATCCCAGCGGTTTTTGAGCCACCGCGCAAGCCCTTCATCAAGAGGGACAACCAGATTTAGCTGCTGTTTTGTGCGAGTGATACCGACATAAAACAGCCGACGTTCCTCCTCGATTACCTCTTCGGTCGGAGGGGTGTTCATCGATGTGCGAACGCTGTAAACATCATCGGGTTTGCCGCCAGGAAATTCCTGCTCATTCAGCCCGACCAGTATTACGTTATCCCACTCCAGCCCCTTGGAACCATGCAGTGTGGAAAGGATGAAGGGATCGCAGTCAGTTGCAGCCTCGCCTGGATTCAAGATAAGGTTTAAAAACGTGCGGGAATCGATCTTACTGGAGACAAGTAGCTCCTCGATCCTCTTGACCCCTCGTTGCTGGTCGTTCGATCCAGTGCGAGTTACACCCTCAGAGCCAACACTATCAATGAAACCCTCCATACGCAGGCGTAGTAACACATCGATAGCAGGCGTTTCCTCTCCGTCTTTCTGGCAGATAGTGGCGAGCCTGCCCAGCCGATCTTTTTGGTTTTGTGCGCCCTCGAATAACTGGCCTAGAGCAGACCATAGGTCGGCGTGCGGAGCCATCAATCCACTGAGCGCCGCTTTGAATTGCCCTTTCTGCCAGCTAAAACCAGCCTCCTTCAGAAAGCCGTAAACAATCGCTTGTTTGTTGGGATGGTTTTCCAGTAGCCGCAGATCGCCGTACACAGACAGCAAGACGCCAACTACCAGTATCCCGATTTCAGTGCGGGTGTGTAATGCGCTTGAACCATTGAGGTAGCGATAAGGTAGCCCACACAGGCGTAAAGTAATTTCCGCCTCAGCAAGGTTCGCCTTAGTGCGGGACAATATGGCTTGTGTTCCACTGCTCACCGAGAGGTTTGATAGCACCTTGGATAGGCAGTTATCAAAGTGCAATCTGACCTCTGTTTTGGGGGTGCTAGGATGACTGACACAAAGCTTGGTCAGCTTTGTAGAGTTGCGCCGAATTACCGAGTTAGCCATCAAGGAAAGCTCATGGCCAAATCTGAACGTGCATGACAGTTGAAACACCTTCGTATTCGGGTAGTGCTTTTCAAACAGTCCGCCGATAAAGTCTGGTCGAGCACCACGCCACTCATAAATACACTGGTTAACATCACCAACAGCCATAACTGACGTATCCGACTTAGATAGCAAGCGGGTCATGTCATGCTGTATCAGGTTAACGTCCTGATATTCATCAACAATGATGTGCTTGAAGTGGGCACCAAGGCTGCTGTCATTACGCAACAGTGCGACAGCCTCAACCAAACAGTCATCAAAGGTTCGCAGACTGTTTTCCTCCAGCAGCTCACAATAGCGGCCATAGGCGCGAATAAACTCCCGTTTGATGTTGCTGAACGTTGGATCATTGGCAGCATCAACAGGAGTTACGGCCGCCGCCCGGCAGCGAGCAATAAACAGCTCGAAGTTTTCAATTTCATTGGGGTCAATAAAATTCGCCTCATGGTCAAAGCCATAGCAGTAGGCTTGCTTTACCAGTTGCTCATAGCGGTAGTCGCTTGGAGTAATGAGGTCTTTCTTCTTGATTATCTGTTGGCGTTCTCCGTAACCAACAATCTTTAAGGCCAAGCTGTGGAACGTGCGGATTTCTGGAATCACGCTCGACATCAGTGCCGTCTTCAACTTCTCCGTGAAGCTCACCTGCGCCGACTTGTTGTACATCAGGATCAGAATGGAGCGAGGATCAGTTCCCGTCTTGACCAGCCGCTCAACGCGCTTTACAAGTATGGTTGTTTTCCCGCTACCAGGTACGGCTTTTACCAACGCATGTCCGGTGTCATGGCTGACAATACTTTTCTGCTCCCAAGTCAGTCTTTTTGTCATGCCTTAACCTTGTAATTGGCGCACTGACGGGCCTCGGTGTAGGGAACGATCTTTGCTTTACTGTGACATTGCAGATAGCCATCCTCCCATCGGCCTGCTTGCTCGCACATAATGCAGTTGGGAAATAGTGAATGAGGATCGGCGTGACGGATAAAAGCTCGTAAGTTATCTGCCAGCTCAGCGGCCCCTAACGATCTAGGCCATGTGTTCACGTCAGAATTGATTGTTAAATCCACTTCAGCGAGCGGCATCGTTTGTTCGTTGAGTCGGCCGGAACCACTTAAACTCCAGACAGACATATCCACGTTACCTACTGAGCAGACGCCGCTACAGGTGTCCACAGATTGAAACGGGGGAAGCCAGTTGAATACTCTCAGGATCTTCTCCTTGATCGAGTAGGCCCCGGTAAGCAACATCTGAATATCAGAGGCAGATTGGACCTTAAACTCAAGAATCGGGATACCGGCTTCGATCTTGTCTTGAGAGCAGGGGTGTGTGACACAAATCTCTACGTAGCAACGCCTTTCGCCAGTCGTATCATACAACATCACGTCTGGTCGCAGCCCTGTGACCTTATCGTGTTTTTCCAGCTCTGCCTGATCGAAAAATTGAGTCAAGTTGTAGCGTGCAGGCACGGATTTTACGCACTGACGTGCTTCGTCTCTAACTAAGGCTAAATGAGGACCATTACAGGCAACCCGGCGCTCCAGCTCAAGGCTAATAGGCATTTCACGGCTGAGAGCTTGTTGGTAGCGATAGAAGAATGCTTCTTTGCCGCACTTGTGAAGATAGGTTTCAAGGGCACAGCATTCTTCCGAATGGCGAAAGTGCTTAGCGTTGAACTCGCCCATTACCGGGGTCAGGGGGCTCTTACAACCTGGGCAGGTGTAAGTATGTGAGCGCAGGGCAGCGCCAATGTGCGTGAGGGTGCCCTCGTCGTCTAGCGCGTAAGCGTATTGTATTGAGCTGGATTGAGTTGTCATGACTGCGTAGCCTCCCAAAAAAATCCAGCTAAGAACAGACCTTACGACAGGGAAATGGTAAGTAGTGCTTCTTGAAGCAGTCGAGTGTACAGCGGCTCAGTGAAAAAGCTAATCGCCCGCTCAACAACCTAGTGATACTGGTGCAGATTCGACAATGAGTTAATGCCCGGAGAGCATCTGCAAGACTTCTAGCTGGAAGGCATTCCAACCAGCCCTCGCTTCTGAAAAGCCGTCAGGAAACGGTAAAATCCAACCAAGTGAGCAACTTCACTTGATCAAAGATCTAAGGCTAGAATGATGGAATTACAACCTTAGTTTGCAAATAGCCAATTTTTCAAACTTTGCTTACTTTGTCAAGGAAGGTGACCGCAGTAGCAGGCACAACTACTTTAATCTGTATGAATAATAAGGTAGAACCGGCCAGTGAATGAATGCTTACCCTGAAATCAGGCGGACAACCTTCAGGAATATTGATAGCAAGACTGAATCTCTCGCTGCGGCGATAAACATTTCGCCATAACCCTGAACGAGAGTGGTTCATCCATCATATACAGGAGCGTTACATGCGCAAATTTAAGTACATAATCTGTCACCAGTCCTGACCAAGGTCCTTTCGCCCGGGATGTTAGGTTGAATTGCTACGGGCGATGTGTTGTCACCGGCGTAAGGTCCCCCTGGCGTACTGAGGCCGCGCACTTAACGCCACGTCATGAAGAAGGCATTCCCGACGTAACGAACGGAATTTTACTTCGCCGTGATATCCATACACTGTTCGACAATGACCATTGCGCCATAAACCCTGACACTATGAAAATTTACTTCAGCCGGGAGGCCCGGGAGTTGGATGATGATCTCCTGAAATGGCATGGGAATGAGATAGAGACGACACGCATGCAGGTTCCGGTTAACATCGAAAACCTTCGGATACGATGGCAAAAATTTAAGGCTAAGGATCGTCAGCGTAAATAAAGCCATAAGCTGAACCACGGCGAGGATTAGTCTTGTTCACTAAATGACAGCGAGAGATTAAATGCAAACCCAAAAAGAAATTACAGTTGGCCAGATCTGGGAAGAAGTGGATCCAAGACTGATCCGGAAAGTGCGGGTTGTTGAGGTGGCCTCGTTAGAAGGGCCCAAAGGCATCCTTATCGAAAACGTGGAGTCTGGTCGTAAGAACTGGGCGTCGTCATCCCGCTTTAATGGAAAGCGTGGAGGGTATCGTCTTATTTCCTGACGGTTTTGCCAATATGGGAAACTGAAGAGGTTGAAACCATCCCGGTGAGGGAGCATATCTGGTAAAGAAGAGTCTTTAAAAAGGTTTTACGCGACCTGGGATAATAAACGGGAAAACGATACCCAAAAAAAGAATACAGCGATGATAACGATAAGGAATGGTAAGGGCTTCAATATTTTGAGAAATGCCCTGGCTTCCTTTGCATCTGCATTTCTAATCAAACTGTCCACATAGGGATCACAGCTCTTAGGTTCTGAATTTTTCATATGTTCTGTACCTGAAATTGATTCCGTATGAGAAAAGGCCACCGAAGTGGCCTCTATCAAAACTGGTGGCAAAAGTTAGATCAGGAAATCATCAAGACTTTTACCGGCTGCAATTTGTTCTGCCAGAGCTTTGGGGGTACGGCCCTGTCCAGTCCACGTTTTTGTTTCGCCATTTTCATCAGTAAATGAGTATTTGGCCGGGCGTGGTCCACGGCTTTTCTTGGTAGCCGTAGATTTGGCCTGGAATGAGCCAAGCAGCTCTTCCGGGTTGATACCATCTTCTTCCATTAACTTACGCAGGGCGTCAAGTTTCTCCTGACGAGCTTGCAGTTCGGCAGCTTTGGATGATTCTTCCTGACGACGCTCATCAACAATGACATTAAGCTTTTCGAGGATTTCCTCAAGTACTTCTAAAGGCAGCTCGCGGCCCTGGGCGCGAAGAGTACGAATATTGTTTAACGATTTGAGTGCTTCAGACATACGACCCCACTTTCTAATTCTTTGATAAGGATTTACTTAATCATAATACACTCTATAAGGAAAAAGATGCCAGCTTTATGTCTTCAGGTACAAAGATATCTTGCTAAGAATACTCCTTATCTTCCTTGTGCAGACTGTTTCGTGCTTTCGATGTTGTTCATGAGTCTTAAAATCTGCTCACTGTTTAGGGTACTCATGCTGTAAATCAGCAAGAAGGAAGCGCAGAACAACATAAGCAATCGGAAAAGGAAACCATGCCAGTGACAGGCCATATATAGCGGAGATAAACATAGGGTAATTTAACTCACTTACAAAATTCGCTTCATTGTATTGTTGAATCGAAATGGCAGAAGCAAAAATTATAATTAAAGTAAGAAAAATCCACTCTAGCCATCTCTTTTTATAACAAGCATAAGCGAAAGCTGTAGGGTAAAAAATAAAGCAAAAAAATTCCAGCTGCAATTACGTTCATAAAAGTAACTTTCCTGATAGCGCCGTTATTTTTCGAATGCAGTATCATGAACAACTGCCATAACATTGATGATTGGCTTTCTTTTTCTGAAGAACCTTCCGCGCGGCAAAGTTTCTCCCGCTTTGAGACGATAAAGCCAGAAAACATAAGCCGGAGGAACATTGCTGTCAAAAATATCTGAACAAGTTTGAACTGTGATGCCTACTGTATTGTCTTTCCTCATCTCTTTAAAAGTGCCTTGCAATGCAGCGGATAACGTCATTTTTAAGAAACCTTTTTTCTGTTTGAACGGATAGACTTGACTTAGCTGGCTTGACTGTAATGTTTGCCACTAAAGATCCCTCGTTCTGAGGATGCAGGCACTACAAAGTTACCGTCAGGTCTAATCATACGAGTTTGGATGAAATTTTTGCCGGATTTGGTTTTTTCAACCTGGTGCTCGATCTTCCATTCTTCTTTGACGGGACCGGATGACAAATGAACTAGAACCGGTACTTTTTTACGTGTTCTATCCAGAACAATACAATTTGATTTATCCGTATCAAAGCTTCCCTGAAGAGTATTCAAAGAGCAATTATCATATCCCTCAACCGGAACTGCATTACCTTGGATATCAATTTTGAATCCTCCAGCTATTACAATTTCGGGTGCGTTATCATTTAAAGTCTCGTCATAGGCAGCATCAACTACATCGCAAGCAGTAAGAGTAAGTGACGATGCCACAGCAAGACACAATAAAGAAAATCTGTTTTTGAACATATTTGAGACCTTTTATAAAAATAAAATAACAGGAGAATTGTATCATTAACAGTCTAGTTCTAACGACTACCACTTTTAAGTATGTATTGAGCCAGTTTTATATTCAGGCACACCATATTGCACTCTAGCTCTTTCATCATTCTTGAAGAACTCTTAATTAAGTATTCTTCAAGTGGGCCAGCATATGCCCCTGATGTCACGATCGTTAGTTGCGTAAGAGGATGAGTCAAACTCTCAATGCCCTTCAGGATGTCATTCTGGACAGCAGCAATATAAACAGGCGAAGCCGCAATCAAATATTCATCATTCGGGCTGGACTGCATTAACTGGCTTATAGTTGCGCAACGGTTATGCTTACCTAGTGATTTTGTGATGGCTTTCCACCAGAGATCATGCCTGAATGGTACTTGATGAAATGTCGCCTCGTAAGAGGGCACCCGATCTCGACTATTTAAAAACCCCATCCCGGCAGAGATTATCCACAACTCCAGATTTCTGGTTGAGTTTAAAATTTCCTTTGCCGTAGACCAGTGATTACCTGAATACAAGGACAATGCCGGTACCGCCTGATTACTTCTGGCGTCGTCTACAATGTTACTCCAGGCATATGCTGCGTCGTCCGGGGTTTGTTTTGGATCTATGTCCAATGTCGGCCAGACGTGGCCCTGATGATTCTTGCCCTTTGTACAGGAAGTGATTAAGTGTACTGAGCGTTCAGAGAACATTATCTTCCTTACATACCCATAGAACAGCTTTCTAAGAACGGTGGGCTCGCCTGAAAATTACAAATCAGCCCCTTTCACGGCATCATTTTGATTCTTCGCGTCTGCCCCCAGTAAGATGACCGGTTTTCTGCATGACAGTGTTATTCCTAACAAACGCAACACAAAACCACGCCAGCCAGAGCAAATTTTTTCATTTGCTGCGTAAAGCCTATTGTTTTCTCTTTTAAGCTTCGCCCACTCGTTACAGAGGGTAACATCATCAAGCGCTGTTATATGCTTCGCCTCACCTTCGACGATAACGGTATGGATACCGTATGCTGTAAATCTCATACTATTTTCCAGAACCCAGTTGCGGTATTCGTCGAGTCCACCTTCGGAACCGGTAGCTCTGCGCCACATTTCAATTTGCTTGTGTGATGGGTCAAGTGTACTTGTCATTGAAGCCTCGTCTCAGCGATAACGCTTGAAATAGCCCGCTTTGGTCATCATGAAATTAGCCATCTGACTGGCGATTTGATTGTATCTTACTCATAGTGCCCTACCTATAGGTTAAAAAGGGGCATTTTCGCTTTATAGCGTGTTCAGCAGCATCAATCCTCCCAAGAAAGGCTGGCTTATTAAGCCGGTCCATCATTTTCTGTATATCTCTCATCAATTTTTATATCCGCCCTGGAGTGCACCGTTCAAGCACACCGATTAGGCAGATAGTCACTAGTTAACTCTTTACTAGTGACTAAATTCCATTGATATACGTGACAACGTCACGTCATGAAAGCTTATAAATGCCTATTTTTCATACAATGGGATTTAATTAGGAGTAAATCCCATAGGCTTACATAAGGATGACAATTAAAAGCGTTAAATATCAACCAGATAGAATGATTACCCCCAATTAATGGGCTCATCACATTATTTCACTGGCTGGGGTTATTGCTGGCATATCTGAAAGTGCTAATATGTTAGTCATTAGTAATTAGTAAAGCCTTTACTAAACGCGTTTCTACGTAAATTCTATAGGTTTTATAGTGTCCTACCTTTGCTCAAATCAAAATGTTCTGACATACCAAAATGGAGTGTAAAATGACTCAAAACCAGGGTTCTGAGCCAGTACCGGCGAGCCGGACAGGGCAGCTCATCAGCGCCCGGGATATGGCCATGCAGAAATTCGAAGAAGGGATGCGGTTAATCTCGGAAGCGTCGGAACTGTGCGGTCTCTCTCTCTTCACCAGCAGAATTATGCAGCCCAACGCATTTGGTCTTCCGTCGTCACTGGATCGCACCATCGAGGAGGGGCGTAAGGAAATTGACCGTAAAACGTGGAAAAGGCTCTTTGAAGAAACAGGTATGGACCGGTACTGGAACCATAAGCAAAAAGAAGCCTTTAACGAATCCCTTCGTACGGATCCGCCCGTCGCTTCCCTGGAGATTGTTAAGGGAACATTACAGCATGCACTGGCTAACAGACGAGACACCCTTGCAGAAGGTTTCGTTGATGTTCTCAACAAGCTTGACCGAAGTTTCAAAAGCAATGCCAGGCAATATACAATGCCAAAAAAGCTTGTTCTTCGGGGGATTTTTCCTGGTGTGAACGTGCTGAGGTACAACGGTTTCTCGCAGGACAATCACTTTTGTTTACGCGACTTTGAGAATATTGTATGCATCTGTTCTGATACTCCAACACCTGCAACCGGCGGTGGGCTGAGTATGGTCGACAGGCTGACGGCCATGAGAAATACAGAATTCACAGGCGAGGTCAGTGATGAGAATGGCTGGCGGTGTCGCCTGTTTGAGAATGGAAACGTTCATATTTGCATCGACAGTATCTCGCTTCTGAATGCTCTGAACGATCTTATCAGCATATATTTTGCAAACCAGCTTCCGGCCGCAGGAAAAAAATGATGATTGAAAATGATAAAGAAAAAAGCCTGAACGATGCTACCCCGCCAGAGGTGCAGAATGACATCCGCAGCGAATCCACTGAAAAATCAAAGGAAATGGGTCGTTCAAGGTACTCATCTATCGCGATGATCGATTACTTCAATGCAATCGAACGTCTGTGCAAAGAGAAAGAAATTAACCCGGAAAATATCGATCTGAGCTTCAAAGTTCACTGGCTCAGAAACGCTGTTGGCGGCTCGTTTGCAAGGTCACAGGAGATGTTCGCGGAGTACCAGAAGTATGTTAAAGAGGTTCCTGAAGAGGCCCGTTACCTGGATATACCCGATGAGGTAAAGGTTGCACTCGGCGATATTATCTCGTACATCACCTGGCACTACCGTAGAAGCTATACCGCAATACAGAATGATAGTGTTAAAAAAGCTGAAGCACGTAGCATGCAGCTGGAGGAGGAGGTAACGCAGCTGTTACAGCGGCTTGAGCAAAGCGCTACCGATATGGATGAGCTGAAACTTGAGAATCAGGCACTACAGGGTCGATTAGAGATCCGGGACAGTACCGTCAAGGAGTTAGAAACAAGGCTGAATGTTGCCGAAGCAGAACTCGAAACCTGCCATCACCAGTTAGATAGCACACGGCATGAATTGAGCCTCGCACAGCAGTCAAATGACTCACTCTCCCAGCAACTGGCTGAACGTAAAACAGAGATCGCTGGTCACCTTGAATATCAAAAAAAGCTGAACGAAGAGATCAACACGCAGCGTTCTGATAACGCCGGTCTTTCCAGACAATGCGACCAGTTAAGTCAGACTGTGTCAGATACAAAGGCAGAGAGGGACAGGTTTGAACAGGAATTGATTGCTGCACAGAACCTTTGTACTGAGCTGAAAAGTGCACTGTCCGGGAAAGAGGGTGACCTGGTGGCGGTGAATGCCGAGCTTACTGAACTCCATAAACTAAACGAGTCGCTGAGCGCCGACCTGAATAAAGTAACTTTGGTCAGCCAGGGCTATGAAGCGGAAGTGGCTGAACAAAGCAATGAACTCAAAACGCTCCAGGCCAAAGTAATGAAGCTGGAAGCTACCCTGGAGGCGGAGAAAACAATCTCAGAATCCCTAAAAGGCACCATTGATACATTAACTGGTGCAATGGCAGGGGGAGGTACTGGAAAGTCAAAACAGCCGCGTAGCAGAAAAACATCATGATAAATGAAGCCAGGTTGATACACTTCTCTGCATCCCCTGGCACATAAGAACTTCTGCGGACATTCAGCCCGTCCGCAGGAGTTTTCGTCCTTCAGTCAACAAATGCACTACCTTTTTTGAGTCTCCACTTTCCAGAGCAGAAAACACGTTACCGATTCTACCAACAGCTTGTATCTGAGTGATAACCCCAGTCTTGTAATCATCTAGGATCCCTGACAGGAAAGCGTTCAGTTTTGTCTGTTCGCTTAGCGAAAGCATGTAGGACATTTTTTCTCCATTTTAAGCAGGTGTGTCAGTTGAAAGAGGTTTGCGTGATTCTGGAAAATGAGGCAGCACCATAGTTTCAGATGCTGTGGTCGCATCCCAGTGCCACCATCCATAAGGCCCATATTCACGGTTGTAATAATCTTTTTTGAGTTGCTTTCGGGCCAGATAAGCAGGAGTGGCCATACCAAATACTTCCATCGGGAACGGCTTATCGCTTTTTGTGTCGAGCAGGTAGAAGTCAGGGAACACCTCACTAATACTCGCATCATAACGCATGGGCTTAACGTACTGCCGGTGCTCTGCATCCAGCTTTTCTGCAACAACCGCCTCATAGGAGGAGTCCAGAGGTATCCAGTTCTCGCTAACGTGCATCAGCACAATTTGATGAGCTCTTACAGAAGGGCCTCTGCCGGTTACCGCAGCTGGTGACGTCAACGCAAAGACAACTATTTTCGCCCCGGATTTCCATGCTGCGTACTCCGATGAAAATCGTTTCTTTACGCTATCCCAATGGACTTCTGAATTGAAAAAAATCAGCGGTAGCCCCCCAAAATTCCGCAGGGGTAAAAATTTAAGTGGCTTCTCATGCTTTTCAGCATCGTAGCGAGGTAAAACTGACAGGAGCATGAGACGTTTATCACTCATCGCCTGTGATGAAAGACGCTGAATTTGCGACTGAGCGACAGGTTGTTTCGGGTCAGGTACACCAATGAATAAATGGTCACCTATGCAGGCTCTGCCGGTACGAATTTGTTTAGCGGTTTCAAGCAGACGATACCGTACCAGTGAATCGTTACGTTTCCCTGCCATTTTCGGGTACCAGACATTCAGACCAGACTCTGTCCACAAAAGACTAAGCAAGCCCAGGAGGGTCATTGAGGCCTGACCTCCTTCTGGTCGCTGAACATGGGGCAGGGGAGGCACTTCTGATTTTTCAGGAGGATCTTTCTCTGTCATACCGATACCGAGCCTTACAGCCATATCACCTTCGGTTGTAATCCGGACCACACCACTCGCATATCCTTTCAGGCCGGTATGCCGGGCATCAAGGGAGAAGAATACACAGGAAGGATCATGCTCAATGCCCGTGTTAGCGGCTTTGACGAGAATAAAGGCATCACCGTTCGGTAAAGCACGAACATAAAGTCGCTTTTCTCCTTTTCCACGACATCCGCAGGTGATGACTGATTTTTGACCTGAGGTGTGGTGTGCCTTTTTAAGAGCCGACTGCCACCCTTTAGCAAACTCATCCTGCGTTTGAAAGTCAGGTGAATACCTTTTGACGTTTGGATCGTCGTCGTAAGCAATCATCACTGCGAATTTTTGGCTCATAGTAGTCTCCTAAACAGGAAGTTTAATATCCCAACCAGAGCAACACTTCCTGAGCGTCATACTGTTCCTTTACGCCCATGTCGCTAAAGAATTCTTCGAAATCTGTTTCGGGAACGCAATGCCTGGACAGTTCTTGTAATGCTCGTTCTTTAGATACCGTCTCACCTTCAGCTGATTCGAAATACGTCATGGTTGACCTCTGACATTATTACAACAATCTTAAGCATTTAAATTGATGAAGGAGCTCAGGTCAGCTGACTTCGTCGTAAAACTGCCGCAAGCGCTGGGAGGCTGCAAATTCAATTCGTGACTTCAGCAGTTTGGCGACGGCCGCAAAGACATCAACGACCACGGAGTTCCCAAACTGTCTGTAAGCCTGTGTATTGGACACAGGGATACGGAAAACACTTTCCCCGGGTTTATCGAAGCCCATTAGCCTGCTGCATTCACGTGGCGTTAGCATGCGTGGCCGACGGTCCATGTTGTATGTGTTATGGAAATCAGTTTCTCCCAGTTCATGAGACCAGCCCCGATCAATAAGAATTTCAGATCCGTCTTTCATATAGCGGCTTGAGAGGGTTCTGGTGACACTATTAACATTGGAAGGATCTACTAGTCCAAAACCAAAACCATTGCCTTTTGCCGCATGTTTCTTTGCATAGTTGTATAAGTACTCCCAGAGTTTAGGGGAGAGGATGTATTTACTATCTACGCTCGGATCCAGTAAATCTGAGAGAGAAGGGCGCTTGTCCGGATAAAAGTCTTTAATGTCTCTCAGAGTAAAACCGTCTTTCAGACGTAGGTCGCGGCGAAAACCAATAAGGACGATACGTTCACGGTGCTGGGGTCGGAAATGACGGCCATCGATGACTTTAGGATCATCCGCGCCCGTGCTTTCGCTGTTTGCGACGTCGTAGCCAAGCTCATCGAGCGTTTTCATGATGATGTTAAAGGTATTACCCTTATCGTGACTCTTCAGATTTTTTACGTTTTCCAGAACAAAAATTGCAGGTTGTTTTGCCCGGATGATCCTGGCCACATCAAAGAAGAGCGTACCCTGAGTGTCGCACTCGAAACCGTGTTTGCGACCCATAGAGTTCTTTTTACTGACACCGGCGATGCTGAATGGCTGGCATGGAAATCCCGCAAGAAGAACATCATGATCCGGGATAGAGGCATCGATAAATTTGTATGCCTCGTCATCAGTAACCTCGGGCCGGTTGCTAAGAGTGATGTCACGGATGTCTGAATTGAAGCGGTGCTCGTTCTCATCGCAATACCAGTTCGCCCGGTAAGTACGGCTGGAATAAGTATTCCATTCGCTCGTGAAAAGACATTTACCACCGATGGCATCAAATCCGCTTCGCAGTCCACCTATCCCTGCAAACAGATCGATAAAGCTAAAGTGCCTGTCCTCATAATCAGCAGGTCGTGAAGGTATTAAAGTCTGTAGATAGCGTCCATCTGCGATACTCAGCTCACAATGCTCAGGTATGCATGTAACCTGACGTTTAAGGGATGCACGGGACCAATTACTGCCATTTTCATCATTTAATACCTGAGCCAGATATTTCAGGTCATAAATGGTCGAAGCTGTTAACAAAGTTTTGTGGATCAGAGATGGTGTTTTATCCACATCATTCAGGTCTGTCTCAAGATCATGAGTGTAACGTTTCATCCAAACTCTCTCAGGAATAATATCTTTGAGATAGATTAACACGCTTAATTTGGATTATTTTTTGGTTCAGGTTCTAAATTTATTGTGATTATTCTGCCTTTAAGTTGCAAAAAGATTGGTTTTAAGCCCGCCCATGAAATAATGACTTGTTAAAATACTGCCTGTAAATAGGCTTGTGGATACATGTCTGTACTCAACAAATCAAGGTGAAATGATGTTTTTTTTAACAAAGTTACTTTTGCCCATCATGATTGTTGTATTCCCAGTGGCGTCCTGGGGGAACTCAACAACTTTTGAGGCAAAGGTGGTTAAGATTGTTGACGGTGACACCATAACTGCGTTGGATGCTCAAAACACAACCATCAAAATACGGATGTATGGTATAGACGCTCCTGAATCTAAACAGGCTTTTGGCCAAAAAGCAAAACAGGCCTTAACCACAGCTATAGCAACTAAAATCGTTACCGTGATAGACCATGGTACGGA
The DNA here is from genome assembly GCF_004010735.1 of Salmonella sp. SSDFZ54. Classification (NCBI taxonomy): domain Bacteria; kingdom Pseudomonadati; phylum Pseudomonadota; class Gammaproteobacteria; order Enterobacterales; family Enterobacteriaceae; genus Salmonella; species Salmonella sp. SSDFZ54. The sequence goes on along the minus strand of NZ_CP034820.1, from coordinate 174,644 downwards.
TATCTATGGCCGTATGTTAGGTACCATCTGGTTAGATGGATATGATATCAATGCCTCTATGGTGGACAGTGGATATGCGTGGGTTTATCGGTTCGAAGATAACGCCATTGTCCCTGGCTATATCAAATATGAATCCGCAGCACAAAAGGAGGCAAAAGGGTTATGGGCAGACACCAACCCTGTCCCACCATGGCAGTGGAGACAGGCAAACGAAAAGCCCAGAAAGGTGAAAGAGAAGAAATAACCATGATGAAAGAGCCTCATCCGTTACTTCAGTTGGTACTAAACGATTCCGGTCGTCTAACCATGCCTGTTTATTATAGAGATCAACAGTATTGCCCGACTTGCCTTACAAAGGTGTTGAAGAGTGAGGATGGAAGTTTGGCGCACCTCGGGGAAATAAATCAAAATACATGTAGACCTTCTATTTCAGTAGTTGTGACAAAAGCAATTATTGAAATGTTATGTGACGGGGAAAAAATATATGTAAATCCAATACGACACCGAGGCCGGGTGCTGGCACCCTCAGTAATTTTTTCTCCCGACACTCACACTTTCAAACCGTTTATAAATACAGACTATCAGCCTGTGGGAGCAAACTGGAAAAGTGAAAAGGGATATAAACTCGGTCTGTTTTATCTCAAAGATCGAGCCAACTCTATCAATAAAGAGGAATTTGATTTCATTGCCGTTATAGACCCTGAGGCAATGCAGAAAGAATTTATTTCGGCCTGGTCTGAGGTTGATGAAAAAAATCCATTGGAAACGCTGAAGCAGATCTTACGATCTAAAAACAACTCTTCTTTATGGGTAAAATGGCCTGGCAAAATTGAGCATGCGCAAAAAGGAAATTACAACGAAAATTACTGGTTCGATTATCAATCTGATAATCAGGAAGTGAACTGTACGGTCTCTGTTGTAGGTATCGAAGGTAACAGTTCCGGTGAGACAATTTATAGATTGCAAACTTTGCTAAAGCGTAAGCTCAATGAATATCAACTGGTTCGGTCTTTAGGGACTATTATGCTTCTTGATAATACCGGGAATATGATTCCATCAAACCATCCTTATTTTGAAGTCATCTCAAAAGCATGTATAAATGGAGTGCGTGACTTTGTTCGTCAAAACCCGTGGGTAGTCTGACGGTCAACTATAAAGCATAATATAATTAGTAATAACAAGGAACAGACATGAATGAAAACTCAGTAATCTTAATAAGTTTATTTTGGTTTTTTTTGGGATCGAGTGTTGTAGCTGATTTTATGGATGCATCATTATATTGCTGGATTTTTGCAGCCATAAGCGCATTGTTTCTTCTTTCGGTGATACAAACACCAAAGGAGTTAACGGTATCTATTAGTCATATGACAAGCAAAACGCTGATCTCAAAGACAGATGATGGATACACATTTAGCATTTCACCTTACGGAGACGGGTACCGCTTATCAGTCTCGCCTGAAAATCGTCACAATGGTACCCAAAGCTTTGACGGCTGGTTCCCACGTTTTTTTTCCGAACCACAGTATGCCAAATCATCTTTAACTAAATTTCTCGGTGAGTCCTTAGTATGGGAAGAAGATTCAAGTAATGCTCTATGAGATTACTTATTATAAATTTTTCTATTAATCTCCATGGAGTGATATATGAATTTGGCCTATTTTTTATTTTTGTCTATAACTGTTATGCTTACGAGCTTTATTATTAAATCACTTGTCGTATTGGTAAAGTTCAAATTACTTCGTGATGAACGTCTCGAATATACCAGCAATAAAAATATTGATGAGATGTACGATTTAATGAATGCGAAGGAAGAAATCCTCATAAGGCATCATAAGCAGATGTTGGCATTGCATCTTTCACTATTAATATTCGTTCTATTTATTGCTTACATTTACTAAAAATAATTTTATTCAACATTTCAACAAAGGGTTTTCAATGGAAAGCTTCGAAACTGAACAAATGATTCAATATGCTTTCTACATAAATATCGTAATAACGACTGGTTTGGCATGGTTTTGCTTGCGGTCAGGATTGCATTACAATTTTTTCAGAAAAGCAGAGAGTGCCAGAACAAAAGGGCTGAGTAGTACCTCTACTGAACACGGTCCAGCAATAGTGAGACTAAAGAAGCTACAAGCATTAGTAGATTTTATTAGTAACTGTGCTTTTCTAATCCTTTCAATTGGCACAGCTTATATTTTGTATGTTTGGAGCCACAGTTAACTCATACGAGGTAACTTCGGCAGGTAACAACTTCTAATGCAGGACTTTAATAACTCTAAGGGATTCTACATGAAAAAAGACGATCTAATTACGCGTTGTAAATTACTTAAAGGCGAACGCGATGAGTCTATCTTTACCATATTAATTGGGATAGTAGTAAAGCTGGGGCTGGTAGGCCTGGCATTCTATCTGTTGCTTGGTTCCACGATTGATTGGTCAAGCTGGAAAACTTATGCCGCCATGTTGATCTTGGGAGCATTTCTCTAAAATCTTGAACCTTTTTTCACTCATTACAAGCCATGACCTAGTGCGTAGATCATACGATCTTTAAACCTTATGTCATTGATTTATAAGTACATATAACAAAGATTATGTTAAATACTGTATGTATGTACAGCATCAACAGTTGCCCCCCTCATATTGAGGTAATTGCTACATTCATACCACTATTCTTCTTATAGTATCGACATCCTGAATTATTGCACCCTACTGCTTTGTCTTTAGCTGTTCCGAATTAAAATTCATTGCTCAATTTGGATCACATGACGATCAGCGTATTCCTTTGCTTTATCAAAGTTAAGTTTTTAAAACATAAGATATGTAATGACAAATTCTCAATCTGATTTTCCTTTGAACGATCAAAATTTTCAGGCAGATTTGCTGAAAATCAAAAAGGTTTTCGCCGACCTTATAACGCAGGCATCAGATGGTAAGATACCCATAAGGTCTTCTCATGTACACGGCTTACACCATTTCGAGGAGCTCTACATCCGGGCAAGAGCAGGCATGTGTTCGGTCCTGGGATATCCGGTCATGGTTGTTTCAACTATCTCAGTTAAAGAGCCCGGCACAGGCATTTTTAGAGCGCTTCTTGCAGAATTGAAATGTATTGCAGATGAACAAAATTACATTTTGAAAATTGAAAATGTACTGCCTCCCCTATTCCGCAAATACCTTATTCAAGAAGGTTTTGTTTTCCCAGGTGAACCTTGGATGTGTGGTTCCGGCTATTGGTTTAAGAACCCACAAGTACTTCATGAAAATATTGAGTTATTATCTGTTTAAGTCGATCTAACAATTTCACTGGAGCTAACATGTCCCCGGAATTGGTATCAGACATTGCAAGAGTGGCGCATGAAAAGCTACTTTCAATTTTAACGGAGTGCGGCATAGAGAAGACGGCAGGCACTTGCCTTTTTGCAAGCTATCTTGTGTGTTATTTAGCAAAAACTAAAGGTCTAGATGCTGTTGTCCGTGGGGGTAACGGTGCAGATGATGGCGGTATATTTATAGAGTGTGGTGGCTTTGGCCATTATTGGTGTGAGTTGAATTTCGAAGAAGTGCAATATTATATTGACATCACTTCCGAACAGTTTGGGTTTCATCCATACATAGTGAAACTCGCCAACGATATAACAGGATGGCCTCGATATATTCCTGGTGATCAGGAAACGGTCGATAGTCATTTAGAACAATTATTGCGCGACGGCTATACAGAATAGGCTGCGTATACCCTATCGCAGCCTTTCAGGCTCTTAACCCTTGTGACCTGTTAACGGAACCACTCAGGATGACGCTGCCGATCAACTTTGATAACCTGCGAATTAAATTCAACGACATCCGCTGGAGTAAGCATTAATTCATCAGGATTTACAATAAATGGTCTTAAAACCACTTCGCCACCGTCTTCTTTTGCACCGTAGATATTAATAAGAAAGTGCAGTCGTTGATTTCCTTCAGCATTGCGTTGCCATTCTCTAAAAGTCAAAGTTTGTTTAATATAGTTTGTTAAAAGAAATGCGAATTCAGATTCTTCCGTTTGTGAGATACCGATTTTGTTAGACATTTTTTTTAGTATCTTTCCGAGCATGGACACACAGGCATCTAGACTTAACGATGTTGAAATTTTGGTCGTATTAAAATCCTCCTGCGAAAGTGAAATCATCCATGTATTATCTTTATGATAGTCGGTAATATAAATAAAATGAGATGTAAAAGGCGTTGAGTGATTGAACTCTCCTAAGTTCCATCCATACTGACTCACTGTATTTGAGCTAAGTTCTTTGTCGGTAATGTTCATAATTCATACCTTTCGATAAAGTCTGTAATGATAATTAGCTATCTCAAAGGACCAGAACAACTCTTGAAATAACCACACTCGAAGAATTTATCATATTGAACACCCCTACCTAATAACCTTGCCGACTTAATAAATCACAATAGCCCTCCCCTGACATTTTAAAATGCTACTTGAATTTTTGATAGCTTATGGTTGTTTTATGTTCTTTGTGATACGCATATGTCATCTTCTCTTTCCAGTACCAATCTTGTAGATCCTGCAAGTCTAGCCCATTTTTCTCACGTATGCTTTCGTGTAATTCGCTAAGCGCGAGTTTATCATTAGGTTTATAAATGGCTAATTTTTCTTCAAATAAATCCAGCCAACGTTTCCCCATCTTACGACGCAAAACAAACACCATCGTGATAAATGTAATGAAATGCACAGCAATTAGTTCCAACTTATGCGATTGCTGACCAGATAAAATTACTATTGTAACAACAGGGATGGCCGTATATAAAGCAATCAAAGCGACCATAAGTTGGTATGGTTTTTCCCGTATTACCATGTTCATGGGTAAACCAGAGGACGCTACTGCTTGCCAAAATCTTAAAGGGGAGCCCGCAGAATTCGGAAAAAATCGTACGCTAAGGTTTTCCGGGCATCCGTAAGGGCCGAAACTTCCCGTCTTCCAGTCTGCGGCTCTGCCGCCAGACGTAATCGCCGGTTAGGTTGATGTGCTCCCAGCCCAGCGGCGACAGGAATTGCAGCAGCTCGCCGTCCACCGGCTTGCCGGCCTCGACCAACCCCTGGGTGGCGCGTTCCAGGTACACCGTGTTCCACAGCACGATAGCCGCCGTCACCAGGTTGAGGCCGCTGGCCCGGTAGCGCTGCTGCTCGAAGCTCCGATCCCTGATTTCCCCAAGGCGGTTGAAGAACACCGCCCTGGCCAGCGAGTTGCGCGCCTCACCTTTGTTCAGGCCGGCATGCACGCGGCGGCGCAGTTCAACACTTTGCAGCCAGTCCAGGATGAACAGCGTGCGCTCGATCCGGCCCAGCTCGCGCAGGGCCACGGCCAGTCCGTTCTGGCGCGGGTAGCTGCCGAGCTTGCGCAGCATCAGCGAGGCGGTGACGGTGCCCTGCTTGATCGAGCTGGCCAGGCGCAGGATGTCGTCCCAGTGGGCACGCACGTGCTTGATGTTCAGGGTGCCGCCGATCAGCGGGCGCAACGTCGGGTAGGCTTGCACGCCCTGCGGCACGTACAGCTTGGTTTCGCCGAGGTCGCGGATGCGCGGCGCGAAGCGGAAGCCTAGCAGGTGCATCAGGGCAAAGACGTGATCGGTGAAGCCGGCCGTGTCGGTGTAGTGCTCCTCGATCCGCAGGTCGGACTCGTGGTACAGCAGGCCGTCGAGCACATAGGTGGAATCGCGGACGCCGACATTCACCACGCGGGTGCTGAACGGCGCGTACTGGTCGGAGATATGGGTATAGAACAGCCGTCCCGGCTCGCTACCGTACTTCGGGTTGACGTGCCCGGTGCTCTCGCCCCGGCCACCCGCGCGGAAGCGCTGGCCATCGGAGGATGAGGTCGTGCCGTCGCCCCAGTGGGCGGCAAAGGCGTGGCGATACTGGTGGTTGACCAGCTCGGCCAAGGCCGCCGAATAGGTTTCGTCGCGGATGTGCCAGGCTTGCAGCCAGGACAGCTTGGCGTAGGTCAGGCCGGGGCTCGACTCGGCCATCTTGGTCAGCCCGAGGTTGATCGCATCACCGAGGATTGCGGACAGCAGCAACGTCCTGTCTTTGGCCTCGGCCCCGTCCTTCAAGTGGGTGAAGTGGCGGCTGAAGCCCGTCCAGTCGTCCACGTCCATCAGCAGTTCGGTGATCTTGATGCGCGGCAGTAACTGGCTGGTTTGGTCGATCAGCGCCTGCGCCCGATCCGGCACCGCCGCATCCAGCGGGGTGATTTTCAGCCCTGACTCGGTGAGGATGGCATCGGGCAGCTCGTTGTCCTTGGCCAGGCGGGTGACGGTGGCCAACTGCTCGTCCAGCAGCTGCAAACGCTCTTCCAGGTACTGGTCGCTGTTCGGGTTGATCGCCAGGGGCAGGGCCTGCTCGCGCTTGAGTGCGGCGAACTTCTCGGCCGGCAGCAGGTAGTCGTCGAAGTGGCACTGTTGCAAATAGTCGGTGGTGATAAACTTATCATCCCCTTTTGCTGATGGAGCTGCACATGAACCCATTCAAAGGCCGGCATTTTCAGCGTGACATCATTCTGTGGGCCGTACGCTGGTACTGCAAATACGGCATCAGTTACCGTGAGCTGCAGGAGATGCTGGCTGAACGCGGAGTGAATGTCGATCACTCCACGATTTACCGCTGGGTTCAGCGTTATGCGCCTGAAATGGAAAAACGGCTGCGCTGGTACTGGCGTAACCCTTCCGATCTTTGCCCGTGGCACATGGATGAAACCTACGTGAAGGTCAATGGCCGCTGGGCGTATCTGTACCGGGCCGTCGACAGCCGGGGCCGCACTGTCGATTTTTATCTCTCCTCCCGTCGTAACAGCAAAGCTGCATACCGGTTTCTGGGTAAAATCCTCAACAACGTGAAGAAGTGGCAGATCCCGCGATTCATCAACACGGATAAAGCGCCCGCCTATGGTCGCGCGCTTGCTCTGCTCAAACGCGAAGGCCGGTGCCCGTCTGACGTTGAACACCGACAGATTAAGTACCGGAACAACGTGATTGAATGCGATCATGGCAAACTGAAACGGATAATCGGCGCCACGCTGGGATTTAAATCCATGAAGACGGCTTACGCCACCATCAAAGGTATTGAGGTGATGCGTGCACTACGCAAAGGCCAGGCCTCAGCATTTTATTATGGTGATCCCCTGGGCGAAATGCGCCTGGTAAGCAGAGTTTTTGAAATGTAAGGCCTTTGAATAAGACAAAAGGCTGCCTCATCGCTAACTTTGCAACAGTGCCATCCCTCACCGCCAGCGCCCTGTTTAACTATTTTCTGCGCCATACCGAGATTGTCAGCCGGGAAGATGTTCTGAAAAAAGTCTGGGATGACAATGGATTAACCTCATCCAACAGCAATCTGAATCAGTATCTCAGCATGCTGCGGAAGACCTTTCGCCATTACGGCGTCGATAACATCATCGTCACCGTCTCGCGCGGCTATTTGCAGCTTAATCCCGAGGTCATTATCGAAGCGCTGGACGACGCGCCGCCGGTTTCACCACAACAGACGCCTGCCGAACCGCCGCCCGTTACGACAACGCCAGACGCACCGCGCTCCGCACATGCTCGCGGGATGTGCTGGTACATGGCCGGAGCCTGCTTGCTCACCATTGCCCTGCTTCTGGTTGCCTTCAGTCTGGTCGGCATCAGTGAATCCCAGCCTATCGCGCTGACCCGCCTCAGCCATAGCCAGTGCGAACTGCTGGCCAGCGATGAAATGCGACGTTCGGTCAGTGAAGAGTCCTACGGCAAAAACTTCGATGAGGTACGCCAGCGGCTGAATATTGCCTGTAAACCCGGTGAACGTTTTCTTTTCTTCTACGGCGATCGGCTCGAAACCAACGGGCTGGGGCGCGTGTTCCTTGCCCACTGCGCCATGCATGAAGATAACCCGTTCAGCTATTGCGATAACTACTTTTACTACTCCTGGAAGCCGTAATGAGACTCGCGCCGCGTCCGTTCTTTGCCCTCTGCGTTCTGGTATTTATTGCCGCCGCCGCGTTTAGCGCCTGGCGGCTGCTGCCTGCCGACAACGCGGGTGTCATGAGCTGTTCCACTAAGGGCATCATGCGCTTTGAGAACATGGACAAAGAGAACGTTAACGGCAATATTCACTTCAATTTTGGCGCGCAGGGTAAAGGCTCGATGGTGGTCGAAGGTTACACCGACTCCGCCGCCGGCTGGCTCTACCTGCAACGCTACGTGAAGTTTACCTACAGCAGCAAACGCATCTCGGCCACCGAGCGTCATTACCGCATCAATCAGTGGGAATCGAGCGCCTCCTCGATTGATGAATCGCCGAACGTGATTTTCGACTACTTTATGCGCGAGATGTCCGACAGCCACGACGGGCTGTTTCTCAACGCTCAGAAGCTCAACGAAAAGGCTATCTTGCTCAGCTCTATCAATTCACCGCTGTGGATCTGCACGTTGAAATCCGGCAGTAAGCTGAACTAACCCGTCAATCAAAAAAGACCATCCCCTTGTAGGGGCGTTCGCGACAGGCGGCCAGCCGCTGCGCCAGATTCCCCACATGCAGCTCCAGCTTATGGCCGTCAGGGTCGAGAAAATAGTAAGACGCCCCTTCACTGCGGTTATCTTTCCATACCTCAGCCCCCGCCTGCGCCAGCAGAGCCACCACCCCGGCAAACTCTTCTTCCGCCACGCTGAAGGCGTAGTGGGTATAGTCGCTTTCCTGAGGGGGCGTTTTACGCCGCTGCTCATCCAGCGACAAGCACAGCCACAGCGCCCCACAGGAGAGATAGGCTCCGCTATCCCAGCTGGCGTGCAGGCGCATTCCAGGTAACTGCTGATAAAATGCCAGGCTTGACGCCAGATCGCTGACCGCCAGCGTCAGATGATTCAATCCCTGCAGCATGACTTTTCCTCCCGTTATCAAACCCTGTTGTAAACTGTGATCGGCGACGCATCCCCTCCCGGCCTCACCTCATCACCGGCTAAAAAGCGCATTTTTTGCGTTTAGCCTGCCATCGGAAACCTGCGCCTCGCCACACTAATCCCCGCTCTATGTTACCCCTTTTTTGAAATCATTTAGCAATCCAATAACATTTCATCCCCCCGGAAAAAGCGGGCTAAAAATCGCCTTATTGAAGACCAAATCAGCACCGACATTACACCGGGCAGCGTAGCGGAACGTTCATCAGAGAAAAAATGGAATCAATAAAGCCCTGCGCAGCGCGCAGGGTCAGCCTGAATACGCGTTTAATGACCAGCACAGTCGTGATGGCAAGGTCAGAATAGCGCTGAGGTCTGCCTCGTGAAGAAGGTGTTGCTGACTCATACCAGGCCTGAATAGCTTCATCATCCAGCCAGAAAGTTATGGAGCCACGGTTGATGAGGGCTTTATTGTAGGTGGGCCAGTTGGTGATTTTGAACTTTTGCTTTGCCACGGAACGGTCTGCGTTGTCGGGAAGATACGTGATCTGATCCTTCAACTCAGCAAAAGTTCGATTTATTCAACAAAACCAGTTACAGCCCTTCGGCGATGATTCTCGCCGCTGAAGCCAGCACATCGCGGCGGCTCTCTGCGTTCTGTTGCGGCTGGGTAAAATAGGTCACCAGAACCAGCGGCGCACGACCCTGCGGCCAGATCACCGCAATATCATTGGTGGTGCCGTAGTCGCCGCTGCCGGTCTTATCACCCACAGTCCACGACGTCGGTAAGCCGGCCCGAATGCTGGCTGCGCCGGTCGTATTGCCTTTGAGCCACGTCACCAACTGCGCCCGCTGGGTTTCGCCCAGCGCATGACCCAGCGTAAGCTGACGCAACGTCTGCGCCATCGCCCGCGGCGTGGTGGTGTCTCTCGGGTCGCCGGGAATGGCGGTATTCAGCGTAGGTTCAGTGCGATCCAGACGAAACGTCTCATCGCCGATCGCGCGGGCAAAAGCCGTCACGCCTCCCGGGCCACCGAGCTGGGCAATCAATTTGTTCATGGCGGTATTGTCGCTGTACTGCAACGCGGCCGCGCTCAGTTCTGCCAGCGTCATTGTGCCGTTGACGTGTTTTTCGGCAATCGGATTGTAGTTAACCAGATCGGCAGGCTTGATCTCGACAGGCTGATTAAGCAGCTGCTTTTGCGTTTCACTCTGCTTAAGCACCGCCGCGGCCGCCATAACTTTACTGGTACTGCACATTGGAAAGCGTTCATCACCGCGATAAAGCACCTGCGTATTATCTGCGGTATCGATGAGCGCGACGCCCAGCCGCCCTCCGCTGCTTTTCTCCAGCGCCGCCAGCTTTTGCTGCACCGCACTCGTCTGCGCATAAAGCGGCGCGCTGCCCAGCAGCAGCGGAATGCACGCCGCCGCCGCGAACATCATCCGTTGCACTCTCTTTGTCACCATCTCAAACTCCCAATACGGTCAATCCGTGTTACATCAGTATTCCCTAAATTCCACGTGTGTTTTTTATTAGCTTCAAAAATCACTATTTCACGAAGAATTTAGACTGCTTCTCACACATTGTAACATTATTTACAACCACCTTTCAATCATTTTTGATAAATCATTGATTTCATCTTTGCTGCAATGATACTTAATAAACTCTGCAAGTTATCCACAGAGCAACACTCAATTTTATTGATGATATTCTTATGGCACTGTTGCAAAGTTAGCGATGAGGCAGCCTTTTGTCTTATTCAAAGGCCTTACATTTCAAAAACTCTGCTTACCAGGCGCATTTCGCCCAGGGGATCACCATAATAAAATGCTGAGGCCTGGCCTTTGCGTAGTGCACGCATCACCTCAATACCTTTGATGGTGGCGTAAGCCGTCTTCATGGATTTAAATCCCAGCGTGGCGCCGATTATCCGTTTCAGTTTGCCATGATCGCATTCAATCACGTTGTTCCGGTACTTAATCTGTCGGTGTTCAACGTCAGACGGGCACCGGCCTTCGCGTTTGAGCAGAGCAAGCGCGCGACCATAGGCGGGCGCTTTATCCGTGTTGATGAATCGCGGGATCTGCCACTTCTTCACGTTGTTGAGGATTTTACCCAGAAACCGGTATGCAGCTTTGCTGTTACGACGGGAGGAGAGATAAAAATCGACAGTGCGGCCCCGGCTGTCGACGGCCCGGTACAGATACGCCCAGCGGCCATTGACCTTCACGTAGGTTTCATCCATGTGCCACGGGCAAAGATCGGAAGGGTTACGCCAGTACCAGCGCAGCCGTTTTTCCATTTCAGGCGCATAACGCTGAACCCAGCGGTAAATCGTGGAGTGATCGACATTCACTCCGCGTTCAGCCAGCATCTCCTGCAGCTCACGGTAACTGATGCCGTATTTGCAGTACCAGCGTACGGCCCACAGAATGATGTCACGCTGAAAATGCCGGCCTTTGAATGGGTTCATGTGCAGCTCCATCAGCAAAAGGGGATGATAAGTTTATCACCACCGACTATTTGCAACAGTGCCGTTGATCGTGCTATGATCGACTGATGTCATCAGCGGTGGAGTGCAATGTCGTGCAATACGAATGGCGAAAAGCCGAGCTCATCGGTCAGCTTCTCAACCTTGGGGTTACCCCCGGCGGTGTGCTGCTGGTCCACAGCTCCTTCCGTAGCGTCCGGCCCCTCGAAGATGGGCCACTTGGACTGATCGAGGCCCTGCGTGCTGCGCTGGGTCCGGGAGGGACGCTCGTCATGCCCTCGTGGTCAGGTCTGGACGACGAGCCGTTCGATCCTGCCACGTCGCCCGTTACACCGGACCTTGGAGTTGTCTCTGACACATTCTGGCGCCTGCCAAATGTAAAGCGCAGCGCCCATCCATTTGCCTTTGCGGCAGCGGGGCCACAGGCAGAGCAGATCATCTCTGATCCATTGCCCCTGCCACCTCACTCGCCTGCAAGCCCGGTCGCCCGTGTCCATGAACTCGATGGGCAGGTACTTCTCCTCGGCGTGGGACACGATGCCAACACGACGCTGCATCTTGCCGAGTTGATGGCAAAGGTTCCCTATGGGGTGCCGAGACACTGCACCATTCTTCAGGATGGCAAGTTGGTACGCGTCGATTATCTCGAGAATGACCACTGCTGTGAGCGCTTTGCCTTGGCGGACAGGTGGCTCAAGGAGAAGAGCCTTCAGAAGGAAGGTCCAGTCGGTCATGCCTTTGCTCGGTTGATTCGCTCCCGCGACATTGTGGCGACAGCCCTGGGTCAACTGGGCCGAGATCCGTTGATCTTCCTGCATCCGCCAGAGGCGGGATGCGAAGAATGCGATGCCGCTCGCCAGTCGATTGGCTGAGCTCATGAGCGGAGAACGAGATGACGTTGGAGGGGCAAGGTCGCGCTGATTGCTGGGGCAACACGTGGAGCGGATCGGGGATTGTCTTTCTTCAGCTCGCTGATGATATGCTGACGCTCAATGCCGTTTGGCCTCCGACTAACGAAAATCCCGCATTTGGACGGCTGATCCGATTGGCACGGCGGACGGCGAATGGCGGAGCAGACGCTCGTCCGGGGGCAATGAGATATGAAAAAGCCTGAACTCACCGCGACGTCTGTCGAGAAGTTTCTGATCGAAAAGTTCGACAGCGTCTCCGACCTGATGCAGCTCTCGGAGGGCGAAGAATCTCGTGCTTTCAGCTTCGATGTAGGAGGGCGTGGATATGTCCTGCGGGTAAATAGCTGCGCCGATGGTTTCTACAAAGATCGTTATGTTTATCGGCACTTTGCATCGGCCGCGCTCCCGATTCCGGAAGTGCTTGACATTGGGGAATTCAGCGAGAGCCTGACCTATTGCATCTCCCGCCGTGCACAGGGTGTCACGTTGCAAGACCTGCCTGAAACCGAACTGCCCGCTGTTCTGCAGCCGGTCGCGGAGGCCATGGATGCGATCGCTGCGGCCGATCTTAGCCAGACGAGCGGGTTCGGCCCATTCGGACCGCAAGGAATCGGTCAATACACTACATGGCGTGATTTCATATGCGCGATTGCTGATCCCCATGTGTATCACTGGCAAACTGTGATGGACGACACCGTCAGTGCGTCCGTCGCGCAGGCTCTCGATGAGCTGATGCTTTGGGCCGAGGACTGCCCCGAAGTCCGGCACCTCGTGCACGCGGATTTCGGCTCCAACAATGTCCTGACGGACAATGGCCGCATAACAGCGGTCATTGACTGGAGCGAGGCGATGTTCGGGGATTCCCAATACGAGGTCGCCAACATCTTCTTCTGGAGGCCGTGGTTGGCTTGTATGGAGCAGCAGACGCGCTACTTCGAGCGGAGGCATCCGGAGCTTGCAGGATCGCCGCGGCTCCGGGCGTATATGCTCCGCATTGGTCTTGACCAACTCTATCAGAGCTTGGTTGACGGCAATTTCGATGATGCAGCTTGGGCGCAGGGTCGATGCGACGCAATCGTCCGATCCGGAGCCGGGACTGTCGGGCGTACACAAATCGCCCGCAGAAGCGCGGCCGTCTGGACCGATGGCTGTGTAGAAGTACTCGCCGATAGTGGAAACCGACGCCCCAGCACTCGTCCGAGGGCAAAGGAATAGAGTAGATGCCGACCGAACAAGAGCTGATTTCGAGAACGCCTCAGCCAGCAACTCGCGCGAGCCTAGCAAGGCAAATGCGAGAGAACGGCCTTACGCTTGGTGGCACAGTTCTCGTCCACAGTTCGCTAAGCTCGCTCGGCTGGGTCGCGGGAGGGCCGGTCGCAGTGATTCAGGCCCTTCTGGATTGTGTTGGTCCCCAGGGCACGATTGTCATGCCCACGCACTCGGGTGATCTGACTGATCCCGCAGATTGGAGATCGCCGCCCGTGCCTGCCGATTGGGTGCAGATCTTGCGCAACGAGATGCCGGCATACGATCCGCAAACCACACCAACTCGGAACATGGGTGCAGTGGCTGAATTGTTCCGGGCGTGTCGCAAACACTTTTGGAGGCAGCTATCACCCAGCCAAGGCCGGTATTTTCATGCTTTGTTAACCTTTTGCAGTCCGAAGAGGCGCGCAAGCAAATCATTCTGGTCATTGACGGTCCAGCCGCCTGAAAAGCCAAAGCCCTTCCGCAGCCACAGCATCGCCTCGAAACCCGCGATGGTTCGCCGCGCCGTGTTAAAGGATTGGAAACCGCCGATCTTCGGCATGTTCTTCTTCACCCGGAAATGGTCGCTCTCAATCCCCTGCTGGAGATGTTTGGTCACATAATGCACGGGATCGGGATGGAGAAGCCCATCATCAACCGACGTTTTGATCGTTGACGGGAAGGTGTTGGCCCCGTCCGTCCCAATCCTGTTCGGCGACAACAAGGGTTCATCTTTAAGCATCTTTCGGAAGAACCGCTTGGCAGCGTCGAGATCGCGCTTAGCGGTCAGCAGGAAATCCACCGGATTGCCATGCTTATCGATGGCTCGGTACAGATAGCGCCATTTGCCGCGGATCTTGACATAGGTCTCATCAATCCGGACCGAGCCGCAATGGGGTCGACGAAACTGCCGCAGCCGTTTCTCGATGACAGGTGCATAAGCCAATACCCAGCGGTTGATCGTGCTATGATCGACCTCGAAGCCCCGCTCGCGAAACATCTCTTCCAAGTCACGATAGCTGAGCGGGTAGCGCAAGTACCAGGCAACCGCCTGTACAATCAGCCAGGCCTCGAAATGCCTGCCCTTGAAATCATCCTTCGACTGGCGCTTCAGCTTTTCGGCAATGGTATTCAAAATCATCGGCTCGCTCCGCAATATCAGGAGCGGCAACTTCTCTCCCCATGGTCAACATCGAGTTAACCTGAAGAATTTGCGACAAGGCCATGCGTTCCGCTCCGGAGATGTCTGGCTTACTAGGTCCCGGCGCTATGGCGATCTGAAACACGCACTCGTTCCGGCACAATCCATCGCGGAAGGCGGTCGTCTCGCTGTGCCATTGCGGCCGGAGGAATGGCTGGCAGACCGGCAAGCTCGCCTCGACATGCGGTTGCGCGAGCTTGGCCGTGCCGCTCGCGCAGGCACGATCCCGGGCGGGTCGATTGAAAACGGCGTTCTGCATATCGAGAAACTCGAAGCCGCCGCGCCGACAGGCGCCGAAGATCTGGTGCTCGATCTCTACAAGCAGATCCCGCCCACGCGCATCACCGATCTCCTGCTGGAGGTGGATGCGGCGACCGGCTTCACCGAAGCGTTCACCCATCTGCGCACAGGAGCACCCTGCGCTGACCGGATCGGGCTAATGAACGTTATCTTGGCGGAAGGGATCAACCTCGGCTTGCGCAAAATGGCGGATGCGACAAACACCCACACCTTCTGGGAATTGATCCGCATTGGACGGTGGCATGTCGAGGGCGAAGCCTATGACCGGGCGCTGGCCATGGTGGTCGAGGCACAGGCAGCGTTACCCATGGCCCGGTTCTGGGGCATGGGCACGTCGGCTTCGAGCGACGGACAGTTCTTCGTCGCTACAGAGCAAGGTGAGGCCATGAACCTGGTCAACGCGAAATATGGCAATACCCCGGGCCTGAAAGCCTATAGCCACGTCTCCGACCAATATGCGCCGTTCGCAACCCAGGTGATTCCTGCAACGGCAAGCGAAGCGCCTTACATCCTCGATGGCCTGCTGATGAACGATGCTGGACGCCATATCCGCGAGCAGTTCACCGACACGGGCGGCTTCACCGATCACGTCTTTGCCGCATGTGCCATTCTCGGCTACCGGTTCGCTCCGCGCATCCGCGACCTGCCATCCAAACGGCTCTACGCGTTCAATCCGTCGGCCGCCCCGGCGCACCTGCGAGCGTTGATCGGCGGAAAGGTCAACCAAGCCATGATCGAGCGCAATTGGCCCGACATCCTGCGCATCGCCGCCACCATTGCTGCCGGGACCGTCGCGCCAAGCCAGATTCTGCGGAAACTCGCCTCCTATCCGCGGCAGAACGAGCTCGCGACAGCCCTGCGGGAAGTCGGTCGCGTCGAGCGCACCCTGTTCATGATCGACTGGATTCTGGATGCCGAACTCCAACGGCGTGCCCAGATCGGGCTCAACAAAGGCGAAGCTCATCATGCGCTGAAGCGGGCAATCAGCTTCCACCGCCGCGGTGAAATCCGCGACCGTTCCGCCGAAGGCCAGCATTACCGCATCGCCGGCATGAATCTGCTCGCCGCCATCATCATCTTCTGGAACACCATGAAGCTCGGCGAGGTCGTTGCAAACCAGAAACGCGATGGAAAGCTGCTATCGCCCGATCTCTTGGCCCATGTTTCGCCGCTCGGATGGGAACACATCAATCTCACCGGAGAATATCGCTGGCCAAAGCCTTAGCGTAGGATTCCGCCCCCTCCCGCAAACGACCCCATCCAGAGTTAGCTGTAGAAATGATTATGCCAGTCAAGGCTTTTGAAGAATTCTGCGCACACCATCAAGTACAGCACCTAAGTACGGATGATTTTGCAAAGATTGAATATGACCGCATGAAGTGGCGATTTGGACAGGCCGGTATTAGAGAATAAAAACTCTAGTCTTTATTAAAAAATCAGGAAGATTTATATGCAAATTGATATTAAAACATCTTCAGTTAAGCCTTTAAGAAATACTTATGCTTATATTGAAAAAAGATTTGGTGATAAACCAGCTTCACGTTATCAAGAAGCGACCTACGATATTCAGGAAGAAATTAATTTTCATTACAAACCTTTATGGCAGCCTGAATTTGATCTTTACGATAAGGGCCGTACTGTAATCCAAATGAAAGATTGGTACGTGCTTAAAGATCCTCGTCAATTTTATTATGGGGCTTATACCCAAACTCGAGCTAAACAACAAGAGATTTTAGAAAGTAATTTTACGCTTGTTGAAAAACACGATTTATTAAGAAATATTTCTGAAGAAATTCTAAACAAAGTAACGAAATTACTACTCCCACTTTATTGTA
Source organism: Salmonella sp. SSDFZ54 (assembly GCF_004010735.1). NCBI lineage: Bacteria > Pseudomonadati > Pseudomonadota > Gammaproteobacteria > Enterobacterales > Enterobacteriaceae > Salmonella > Salmonella sp. SSDFZ54. Next base: position 157,732 of record NZ_CP034820.1, on the reverse strand, counting down.
AACAAGACATTTTTATCTTTTATATTCAATGGCTTATTTTCCTGCTAATTGGTAATACCATGAAAAATACCATGCTCAGAAAAGGCTTAACAATATTTTGAAAAATTGCCTACTGAGCGCTGCCGCACAGCTCCATAGGCCGCTTTCCTGGCTTTGCTTCCAGATGTATGCTCTTCTGCTCCTGCAGCTAATGGATCACCGCAAACAGGTTACTCGCCTGGGGATTCCCTTTCGACCCGAGCATCCGTATGAGACTCATGCTCGATTATTATTATTATACTCTGTACACGACAAATTTCACAGAACCCTTATCCTATCAGGATTCTGCTTTCTTAAAATTGCCAAAATTTCCTTAAACTCTTCTTTTTTCCCAAAACCAATTAAACGCTGAATCGCCATTTGAACATAGTCTAAACCATAGCGAAATAAACTCATTGAGAGTCGTCCATGCTTCTTTATTTTTATCGCTTTTTTTTGATTATGTTGCCATTCACCCGTTAAGTAACACCAACAGAAGCTTATAGCTAACACCGCAATCAATTTTTTCACTCGTCTAGGGTCTGTCAAGCGCGTATTTTCAAGATTAAACCCGCGTCCTTTGAGACAACTGAATAAGGTTTCAATTTCCCAGCGTAATGCATAATCCTGAATAGCATTGGCATTAAACTGAGGAGAAACGACGAGTAAAAGCTCTCCATTTTCTAACTGTAGTGCACTTATATATAGTTTCACCCGACCAACCAAAATCCGTCGTTTACGACATTCAATTTGACCAACTTTAAGATGGCGAAATAAATCACTAATTTTATGATTCTTTCCTAAATGATTGGTGACAATGAAGTTTTTTTAACACGAATGCAGAAGTTGATGTCTTGTTCAATTAACCATGTAAACCACTGCTCACCGATAAACTCTCTGTCTGCGAACACATTCACAATACGGTCTTTACCAAAAATGGCTATAAAGCGTTGAATCAAAGCAATACGCTCTTTCGTATCTGAATTTCCACGTTTATTAAGCAATGTCCAAAGGATAGGTATCGCTATTCCACGATAAACGATTGCGAGCATCAGGATATTAATATTTCGTTTTCCCCATTTCCAATTGGTTCTATCTAAAGTCAGTTGCACTTGGTCGAATGAAAACATATTGAAAATCAACTGAGAAATTTGACGATAATCAAAATACTGACCTGCAAAGAAGCGCTGCATACGTCGATAAAATGATTGTGGTAAACACTTGATGGGCAAGGCTTTAGATGCAGAAGAAAGATTACATGTTTGCTTTAAAATAATCACAAGCATGATGAGCGCAAAGCACTTTAAATGTGACTTGTTCCATTTTAGAGATTTGTTTAAGATAAGATATAACTCATTGAGATGTGTCATAGTATTCGTCGTTAGAAAACAATTATTGTGACATTATTTCAATGAGTTATCTATTTTTGTCGTGTACAGAGATTATTATAGAAGCCCCCATGAATAAATCGCTCATCATTTTCGGCATCGTCAACATAACCTCGGACAGTTTCTCCGATGGAGGCCGGTATCTGGCGCCAGACGCAGCCATTGCGCAGGCGCGTAAGCTGATGGCCGAGGGGGCAGATGTGATCGACCTCGGTCCGGCATCCAGCAATCCCGACGCCGCGCCTGTTTCGTCCGACACAGAAATCGCGCGTATCGCGCCGGTGCTGGACGCGCTCAAGGCAGATGGCATTCCCGTCTCGCTCGACAGTTATCAACCCGCGACGCAAGCCTATGCCTTGTCGCGTGGTGTGGCCTATCTCAATGATATTCGCGGTTTTCCAGACGCTGCGTTCTATCCGCAATTGGCGAAATCATCTGCCAAACTCGTCGTTATGCATTCGGTGCAAGACGGGCAGGCAGATCGGCGCGAGGCACCCGCTGGCGACATCATGGATCACATTGCGGCGTTCTTTGACGCGCGCATCGCGGCGCTGACGGGTGCCGGTATCAAACGCAACCGCCTTGTCCTTGATCCCGGCATGGGGTTTTTTCTGGGGGCTGCTCCCGAAACCTCGCTCTCGGTGCTGGCGCGGTTCGATGAATTGCGGCTGCGCTTCGATTTGCCGGTGCTTCTGTCTGTTTCGCGCAAATCCTTTCTGCGCGCGCTCACAGGCCGTGGTCCGGGGGATGTCGGGGCCGCGACACTCGCTGCAGAGCTTGCCGCCGCCGCAGGTGGAGCTGACTTCATCCGCACACACGAGCCGCGCCCCTTGCGCGACGGGCTGGCGGTATTGGCGGCGCTGAAAGAAACCGCAAGAATTCGTTAACTGCACATTCGGGATATTTCTCTATATTCGCGGTTCAGCAGGCATGTCCCCTTTGAGGGCGACCCGACGACAGGATAATCGACCTTATGGTGCGCAAATATTTCGGCACAGACGGTATTCGTGGCAAAGCCAACGAAGGCGCGATGACGGCGGAAACCGCCTTGCGCGTCGGCATGGCGGCTGGCCGTGTCTTTCGTCGCGGTGACCACCGCCATCGTGTCGTGATCGGCAAGGATACGCGCCTGTCGGGCTATATGCTTGAACCCGCGCTCACAGCCGGTTTCACCTCGATGGGCATGGACGTATTCCTTTTTGGCCCGCTGCCGACAACGTATAGGAAGAATAAACGCCCTTTTCACCCAAGTCCAACAGCTTTGGACCGCAGTTGACTCTTTCGACACCCCTGCGATGCAACCCAATCCGGCTGACGGGGAGCCAGCAACGCTGAAAATTTACCCTCCTCTTTCCCACTAGCGGCTCCTTTTCCGACAACCAGCACGGCGGATCCCTGCCGCGGCGCTGTGAACGCAGCATTTTGATTGGTATCGTTGGCCTTCAGGCTCGTCAGTCAAACAGACCCAGGAGCAGCTCAGCCGGTGGCGCCCGGCTTTCGGGTAACGCCCTGGTCCCGCTGGTTTCGGCTTTGTGCTTCAGGTGATCAAGGATCTGCTTGATCACTATAGGGTCTTCAATGCAGGCGATGACTTTCATGGCGCCGCCGCAGCCGCTGCAGGTCTCGATGTCGATATTGAAAACACGCTTGAGCCGTTGCGCCCATGTCATCGACGCTCGCCGTTGTGCTGGTGTTGCCGGTTCATCAGCCACCCTGACCTTGTTGCCCCTGCCCCGTTTTGCCGGCGTGACCAACGCCCGGTGCCGACTGTTGGGTGCGAACACCCCGTGGAAGCGGGTTAGGTTGACTCTGGGCTTCGGTACCAGGGCGGCCAGCCTTGCAATGAAATCCAATGGTTCGAAAATGACGTGCGTGGTGCCGTCCCGGTACGGCGTCTTGAGCTGGTAGCGCACGTTGCCGCCTCGTGTTAACGACAGCCGCTTCTCGGATACCGCCGGGCGGCTGATGTACCGGCACAGCCGTTCGAGCTTCTTGCGTTCATCGGCCCTGGCCGCCACGCCGGCGTGCAGGCTGAACCCGGCTACCTTGCCAATCCCGTCACCGAACGGATCACCACTGGTCGGCAGAGTTTGCAAAGTGAACACCTTTCGCCCCGCCTGTGAACCGACAGCGATACGGTAAGTGATCGAGTGCCCCAGCAGGGGTGTCATCGGGTCGTCATCCACCGCATCCGAGGCCAGATAGCTGTTTTCGACATCCCGTTCCAGCAGGCCTTGCCGTTCCAGATAGCGACCCACCCGGTGGGCGATGGTGTGCGTCAGCTGGGTGAGCTCTGGGCTGGTCGGCGCCTTGACCCAGCGGAAACGCGCTGAGCCGTGGGATTGCTCGACATACACACCGTCGAGAAACAGCATGTGGAAGTGAACATTCAGATTGAGCGCCGATCCAAAACGCTGGATCAGGGTGACCGCGCCCGTCTTGGCCACTTGGTGGGTATGGCCCGCTTTCTTGACCAGGTGCGTGGCAATGACGCGGTAAACGATGCCCAGCACCCACCCCATGATCTCGGGCCGGCTGGCAAACAGGAAACGCAGCTGAAACGGGAAGCTCAACACCCACTGACGCATGGGTTGTTCAGGCAGTACTTCATCAACCAGCAAGGCGGCACTTTCGGCCATCCGCCGCGCCCCACAGCTCGGGCAGAAACCGCGACGCTTACAGCTGAAAGCGACCAGGTGCTCGGCGTGGCAAGACTCGCAGCGAACCCGTAGAAAGCCATGCTCCAGCCGCCCGCATTGGAGAAATTCTTCAAATTCCCGTTGCACATAGCCCGGCAATTCCTTTCCCTGCTCTGCCATAAGCGCAGCGAATGCCGGGTAATACTCGTCAACGATCTGATAGAGAAGGGTTTGCTCGGGTCGGTGGCTCTGGTAACGACCAGTATCCCGATCCCGGCTGGCCGTCCTGGCCGCCACATGAGGCATGTTCCGCGTCCTTGCAATACTGTGTTTACATACAGTCTATCGCTTAGCGGAAAGTTCTTTTACCCTCAGCCGAAATGCCTGCCGTTGCTAGACATTGCCAGCCAGTGCCCGTCACTCCGCGGTCTTCACTGCGTGATCGAGTTGATCGACACCCGCCGTGACACGCTCCATGAAGTGCCTGCCTGCGTCTGTTAGCCGAACGCCCCGCGCATGGCGCTCAAATAGCAGGACACCAAGGTTATCCTCCAGCGCTTTCACACGCGCGCTGACGCTCGACTGGCTGATACCAAGTGCCTTGGCCGCATGCCGAAAATTCAGATGCTCGGCGACGGCGATGAACTGAACAAGGGAAATGAGCGGTATCCTGCCAGACAGGATACCGACATTCACGAGGTTTCGATGGTTAGTGCGCCGCATCGGAGCGGGCCTGCTACCAGTCGTCGGTTAGACGACTGGCGACTTCTCGGTGGCAGCCCCACGGAGCCGAAGGAGCACCAGCCCCAACGAAACCAGTACCGCCATCGCCGTGGCGTAACAGATCACGGGCCACGCTGTGTCACCGTTTAAAAGTGCCACCGCCAATGTCCCGACAATGCTGACTATCAGGCTTTGAACGCAGAAGTAGAACGCGACCGCTGATCCCGCGATGTCGTCGAACTCTGCCAAAGCGCCGTTCGCGGTAACGGACACCGTGAAGACAATACCGACCGCGACAACCCACATCGGTAGGATGAAGGTGAGGAATGACGGCGAGCCGTAAAGTTCGCCGATCCCCAACAGGACCGCTCCGCAAACAAGCAACGCCATCCCACGCGCCACGCATCCTGCGATGCCCCATCTGGCGACAAAGGACTTCGCGAAACGGGTTGTCACGATCATTACAAGCGCGACAGTGGCGAAGGCAAAGCTGAATCCGATCTCGGAATATTCCGCTTGGCCTATGAGCACACGGGGAGCCGTCGAGAAGAAGACGAAGTAGGTGCCCATACCGGCGCTAAAGCCGACAGTGTAAACCCAAAAAGCCGGACTCGCGAAGATCGGCAAGACAGATCGGCGCGTCTTGACTTGATCCAGAGGGCGGGTTTCGTGCCACCTGAAACCCGCATTTAGGAGTGCGAGCATCGCCAGTATAGCCAAAGTAATGAATATCGCCTGCCATCCCAAGAACTCGCCGATCAATACTCCGGCGATAGGGCCGAGCGCAGGCACGAACGCCAGCATCGAACTGAAAAGGCCGTAGATGACGACACCCTCAGGACGGTTGGCATAAACGTCGCGAACCGTCGCGAACGTCGCCACCAGCATGGCCGACGCGCCCACTGCTTGAAGTAGACGGAAAGCGACAAAGGCCGGTGCAGTTGAAGACCAAGCTGCTCCCAGAGACGCAATGACGAAAGCCGTTGCGCCCGCAAGTAGAATTGGCCGTCGCCCGATTCTGTCTGAGAGCGGACCAAAAATCACCTGGCCCACGCCGAGCATCACCATATAGAGGCTCAACGTGAGTTGGATCATAGCGGGCGTCGTGTTCAGGATGCCGGGCATCGCTGGAACGACAGGGAGATAAATATCCATCGCCAGTGAAGCGAGGATGTCGAAAGGAGCCATCAGCAGCAGTGCTGCCGGCAGCGTATAGGCCCACGCGGGGCGTGTGGTGGTCATGACGAATCAACCCTCGATTAAGGAATACCGGGCGACGTCTGCTCGTCAGCAATCAGATGAGACTAGCCTTACAGAGCGCCGCAACAACAATACTGGTTGTTGCGGCTTACTTGTCTGCTGACTTGGAATTTCCCATCTGATTACTCCACGCTTACGAATATGAATTGCTACATTTTATCCGATTATCTTTTGCTTCGCAATGCGGCATGGGCGCACTCAGCGTTCCAGCCCCCTCTGCCGCCCTAACTGCCACGACACCGACCCGCCCTGCACGATGCCCATAACCTCGCGGCCGAGTTGGCGGTCGATGATCGGCCGCCACGGGACAAGGGTGAACTCATGGGATTTCTCGACCACGGCGAACTTGCCGCTCGATAGATGCACGGTTCCGGTAAACTTGCCGCTGACGCTCTCGCCGTCCGTGGCGGCGCGGAACGGCAGGCCCTTACTCAAAGCCATATCCGATCCGACGCCGGCTACCTCGCGCTCCCGCAGGATGGCGAGAAGGTTGCGCCGGTAGAAGACGCGGCTGTCCCGGCTGCGGGTGGCGTCGCCCTGTTCGATATGGTGCTCGCGGCGCTGGTCCATGGCTTCGCGGACTTGTTGCCCGAAGCCGGTTGGCGCAAGGTCGGCCGTCTCGCCGTGGATCAGCCGCCGGTCCAGCCAGGTCGCGCCGTCCGATCCGATCTGTTTGTTCAGATCGACCGGGGAAAGGACGCGAACGCTGGCCTGACTGTCTCGGCCGGCGTCATGGGCGGCGGCACGGCTGACCAGATCATCGGGGATGCGCCATTGGTCGGCGTCGATCCGCTCGACGATACCGGCCCGGCGTAGCGCCTCCAGCCGGCGCACATGGGCATCGACATAGCCCTCATAGTCGCCGCCTGGAACGCGGCACGTATAGGAAGAATAAACGCCCTTTTCACCCAAGTCCAACAGCTTTGGACCGCAGTTGACTCTTTCGACACCCCTGCGATGCAACCCAATCCGGCTGACGGGGAGCCAGCAACGCTGAAAATTTACCCTCCTCTTTCCCACTAGCGGCTCCTTTTCCGACAACCAGCACGGCGGATCCCTGCCGCGGCGCTGTGAACGCAGCATTTTGATTGGTATCGTTGGCCTTCAGGCTCGTCAGTCAAACAGACCCAGGAGCAGCTCAGCCGGTGGCGCCCGGCTTTCGGGTAACGCCCTGGTCCCGCTGGTTTCGGCTTTGTGCTTCAGGTGATCAAGGATCTGCTTGATCACTATAGGGTCTTCAATGCAGGCGATGACTTTCATGGCGCCGCCGCAGCCGCTGCAGGTCTCGATGTCGATATTGAAAACACGCTTGAGCCGTTGCGCCCATGTCATCGACGCTCGCCGTTGTGCTGGTGTTGCCGGTTCATCAGCCACCCTGACCTTGTTGCCCCTGCCCCGTTTTGCCGGCGTGACCAACGCCCGGTGCCGACTGTTGGGTGCGAACACCCCGTGGAAGCGGGTTAGGTTGACTCTGGGCTTCGGTACCAGGGCGGCCAGCCTTGCAATGAAATCCAATGGTTCGAAAATGACGTGCGTGGTGCCGTCCCGGTACGGCGTCTTGAGCTGGTAGCGCACGTTGCCGCCTCGTGTTAACGACAGCCGCTTCTCGGATACCGCCGGGCGGCTGATGTACCGGCACAGCCGTTCGAGCTTCTTGCGTTCATCGGCCCTGGCCGCCACGCCGGCGTGCAGGCTGGACCCGGCTACCTTGCCAATCCCGTCACCGAACGGATCACCACTGGTCGGCAGAGTTTGCAAAGTGAACACCTTTCGCCCCGCCTGTGAACCGACAGCGATACGGTAAGTGATCGAGTGCCCCAGCAGGGGTGTCATCGGGTCGTCATCCACCGCATCCGAGGCCAGATAGCTGTTTTCGACATCCCGTTCCAGCAGGCCTTGCCGTTCCAGATAGCGACCCACCCGGTGGGCGATGGTGTGCGTCAGCGGCACTGTTGCAAATAACCACGAATGGTAAGCTGAAGACTGTTTTAGCTAAAGGTGCAGCATATGAATCCTTTCCATGGTCGGCATTTTCAGGGCGAAATCATTCTTTGGGCTGTGCGCTGGTATTGTAAATATGGCATTAGCTATCGTGAACTGCAGGAAATGCTGGCCGAACGGGGTGTGAATGTTGATCACACGACTATTTACCGTTGGGTTCAACGTTATGCTCCTGAAATAGAAAAACGTTTACGCTGGTATTGGCGTAATCCTACAGATCTGAGCTCGTGGCATATTGATGAAACCTATGTAAAAGTGAATGGACGATGGTCTTATCTGTATCGTGCAGTCGATCAACGTGGCGATACCATTGATTTTTATCTTTCTTCTAGACGTAATACCAAATCAGCATATTGTTTTCTTGGAAAAATTTTAAATAATGTGAAGAAGTGGCAAATTCCACAAGTGATCAACACGGATAAAGCACCCACATATGGACGTGCTTTATCACGGTTAAAACGGGAAGGTAAATGTCCACCAGACCTTGAGCACAGGCAGATTAAGTATAAAAATAACGTGATTGAATGTGATCATGGCAAGCTAAAGCGGATCATCAGGGCCACATTAGGATTCAAATCTATGAAGACGGCTTATGCCACAATTAAAGGTATTGAAGTCATGCGTGCACTACGTAAAGGACAAGCATCGTCATTTTATTATGGTCAGCCTCAGGGTGAAGTGTGTCTAATCAACAGGGTTTTCGGTCTCTAAGTACTTTTTAAAGGGAACATCATCGACTCAAATCTCTATTTGCAACAGTGCCAAAAAAACCAACTTCAAGTTGGTTTTTCTTTTTTAATCATCAGTGGCGACCTTAACACCATATCCAATTAAACCTGCAAGGCTAGCATAGGCTATTTTGGCATAAATCGAACCCCACCAGACCGTAATTTTACTGGCACCAAATTCCCGAACCGTTTGCCCCATAAAATTAGTGGTTTCATAGAAATTTTTAGCAGAATAACCTAACGCAATATGATCAAGGACAGGGAATAAACTAAAAGCTAAACCTACTGCTGCTGCGGGGAAAGTAAACTCTCTTGATAGACCGAATTTTCCAGTAATAAATACAAGCGATACCACGATAATTAATCTAATGATAGTCCATAGCATCACTGTGAAAGGCAAGTTAAAGATGCCTGCTCCCTGCCACGCAAGACCGCAAACAACTAGGGGTCGTCTCAGAAAACGGAAAATAAAGCACGCTAAGCCGGTTGCAGAGGCCGTAGCGGCCTGAACTTCCCCGCGCCGATCTTGGCGCTGCTGCGCCATAGGTAATCACCGGTCAGGTTGATGTGCTCCCAGCCGAGTGGCGACAGGTACTGCAATAGCGAGTCATCGACGGCATGACCATTGCCGCGCAACGCATGCGCCGCACGCTCCAGGTAGACCGTGTTCCACAGCACGATGGCCGCCGTCACCAGGTTGAGGCCGCTGGCCCGGTAGCGCTGCTGCTCGAAACTGCGGTCACGGATTTCACCAAGGCGGTTGAAGAACACGGCACGGGCCAGCGCATTGCGCGCCTCGCCCTTGTTCAGCCCGGCATGCACGCGGCGGCGTAGCTCGACGCTTTGCAGCCAGTCGAGGATGAACAGCGTGCGCTCGATGCGGCCCAACTCGCGCAGCGCGACGGCCAAGCCGTTCTGGCGCGGGTAGCTGCCGAGTTTCCTGAGCATCAGCGAGGCCGTCACCGTGCCCTGCTTGATCGAGGTGGCCAGCCGCAGGATTTCGTCCCAATGGGCGCGGACGTGCTTGATGTTGAGCGTGCCGCCGATCATCGGCTTGAGCGCGTCATAGGCGGCATCGCCCTTCGGGATGTAGAGCTTGGTGTCGCCCAGGTCGCGGATGCGCGGCGCGAAGCGGAAGCCCAAGAGGTGCATCAGGGCGAAGACGTGATCGGTGAAGCCCGCCGTGTCGGTGTAGTGCTCCTCGATCCGCAGGTCGGATTCGTGGTACAGCAGGCCGTCGAGCACGTAGGTTGAGTCGCGCAGGCCGACATTGACCACCTTGGTGTGGAATGGCGCGTATTGGTCGGAGATGTGGGTGTAGAAAGTCCGTCCTGGGCTGCTGCCATATTTTGGGTTGATGTGCCCCGTGCTCTTTGCCTTGCTAGCGGTTCGGAAATTCTGTCCGTCCGATGATGATGTGGTGCCATCGCCCCAGTGCCCGGCAAAGGGATGCCGAAACTGAGCGTTGACCAGTTCAGCCAACGCTGTCGAGTACGTTTCGTCGCGGGTATGCCAGGCTTGCAGCCAAGCGAGCTTCGCGTAGGTCGTGCCGGGGCAGGACTCGGCCATCTTGGTCAGGCCCAGGTTGATCGCGTCGGCCAGGATCGTGGTCAACAACAGGTTCTTGTCCTTGGCCAGATCGCCCGATTTCAAGTGCGTGAAGTGCCGGGTGAAGCCCGTCCACTCATCGACTTCGAGCAGCAGTTCGGTGATCTTGACGTGCGGCAGGACCATGGCTGTCTGGTCTATCAGCGCCTGCGCGGTGTCGGGCACCGCCGCATCCAGCGGCGTGATCTTCAAGCCCGACTCGGTGATGATGGCATCCGGCAGGTCGTTGGCTGCCGCCATGCGGTTGACGGTGGCAAGTTGTGCTTCCAGCAGCGTCAGCCGCTCATGCAGATATTGTTCGCAGTCGGTGGCCACGGCCAGCGGCAATTCGCTGGACTGCTTGAGGCTGGTGAACTTCTCGGGCGGTACCAGGTAGTCCTCGAAGTCCTTGAACTGGCGTGAACCCTGCACCCAGATGTCGCCCGAGCGCAGGGAGTTCTTCAACTCGGACAGCGCGCACAGTTCGTAGTAGCGCCGGTCGATGCCGGCGTCGGTCATCACCAGTTTCTGCCAGCGCGGCTTGATGAAGCCGGTCGGTGCATCGGCTGGCAGCTTGCGGGCGTTGTCGGTGTTCATGCCGCGCAGCACCTCAATGGCATCAAGCACGTTTTTGGCGGCGGGCGCGGCCCGCAGCTTGAGCACGGCAAGGAATTCCGGTGCATAGCGGCGCAGGGTGGCGTAGCTCTCGCCGATGCGATGCAGGAAATCGAAGTCATCGGGTTGCGCGAGCTTCTGCGCCTCGGTGACGCTCTCGGCAAAGGAATCCCAGGACATGACGGCCTCGATGGCGGCAAACGCATCGCGGCCTGATTGCTTGGCGTCGATCAGCGCCTGACCGATGCGCCCGTACAGACGTACCTTGGCGTTGATGGCCTTGCCTGACGCCTGGAACTGCTGCTGATGCTTATTCTTGGCAGCGTTAAACAGCTTACCCAGGATGCGGTCGTGCAGGTCGATGATTTCGTCGGTGACGGTGGCCATGCCCTCGGTGGCCAGCGCCACGAGAGTGGCGTAGCGCCGTTGCGGCTCGAATTTGGCCAGGTCGGCGGGTGTCATCTGGCCGCCCTCGCGGGCAATCTTGAGCAGGCGGTTCTGGTGAACCAGCCGCTCGATGCCGGTAGGCAGATCGAGTGCCTGCCATGCCTTGAGGCGTTCGATGTGTTCCAGCATATGCCGCGAATTTGGCTTGGCCGGAGACTGGCGCAACCAAGCCAACCAGGTCGTCTTGCCGTTGTCCCGGCGCTTGAGCAGATCGTCGAGGCGGCGGCGATGCGCGTCCGCCAGTGGTTCGGCCAAGGCGTCGTAGATGCGCCGGTTAGCACGGGTGATCGCCTCTGCACTCGCCCGCTCGACGGCGTTGAGGGCGGGCAGAATGACCGACTGCCGCCGCAGGTGCCCGATCAAGGCGCTGGCCAGCACGATGCCTTTGTCGGTTTGCATCGCCAGCTCGGTCAGCATCTGGACGGCCTGCCGGTAATGGCTCATGGTGAAGGGCCGGAAACCGAACACGGTTTGCAGCTCGCTCAGGTGCTCGCGCCGGGTCTGCTCCCGCTGGCCGTACTCGTTCCAGCTTTCGACGCCGACCTTGAGCTGGTCGGCGACCAGCTTCAACAAGGGCGGGAACGGTAGTTCATCGACGCCCAGGATGACGCCGGGAAAGCGCAGGTAACAGAGCTGCACCGCGAAGCCCAGCCGATTGGCTGGCCCGCGCCGCTGTCGGATGATCGAGAGGTCGGTATCGTTGAATGTGTAATGTCGGATCAGGTCGTCCTTGGAGTCCGGCAACGCCAGCAGGCTTTCCCGCTCGGCGGCGGACAGGATGGAACGACGTGGCATATTTACTGATCCGTTCTCAAGTATTGATACAGGGTTTCGCGACTGATTCCGAATTCACGAGCAAGCTTGGTCTTTTGCTCGCCAGCCTCGACACGTTGGCGCAGTTCGGCAATACGCTCAGACGACAGGGATTTCTTCCTGCCACGGTAAGCCCCGCGTTGCTTGGCGAGCGCAATACCCTCGCGCTGACGCTCGCGGATCAGGGCGCGCTCGAACTCGGCGAACGCGCCCATCACCGAGAGCATCAGGTTCGCCATCGGAGAGTCTTCGCCAGTAAAACTGAGGTGTTCCTTGACGAATTCGATATGCACGCCGCGTTGTGTCAGCGTTTGCACGATCCGGCGCAAATCATCGAGATTGCGCGCCAGGCGATCCATGCTATGCACCACCACGGTGTCGCCGGTGCGGGCGAAGCTTATCAGCGCTTCCAGTTGCGGACGCTTGACATCCTTGCCGGATGCCTTGTCGCTAAAAGCGCGATCAACCTTGACGCCTTCCAGTTGCCGTTCCGGGTTCTGGTCGAAGGTGCTGACCCTGATATACCCAATGCGCTGTCCAGTCATGGAATTCCCTGCAAAATGTCAGGGAAGACTCTATGACCTTCAACGAGATATGTCAATAAATTCAAAATTCAATCCTATCCTGACGCAATTTACACATGGCATCTGACATCAGGTTAGGGTATGCCTCAACCTGGCGGCGGCGAATCACAAGCGTCCGGTTTGACGCTGGTTTCGGTCGCAGTGCTGGCCCGCGCCTGGAAGCGCTGATAGCACTCCAGCCCGCAGAAATGCTCCACGTACTCGGCCCCTTCCGGCGTGAAGGCGGCATCGAGCGGGATTTCCTTGCAGCACACGCAGCAACTGGTGCTCGGTTCATTGGCGTTCATGGTGGTGTTCCTCCATTGGTTGACGAAGCCGACGAAGGCCGCCGCCGGCATCGGCCTGGCGAACAGGAAACCCTGCACCGTGTCGCAACCCGCCTGCCGCAACCACGCAAGGCAGTCGGGTGTTTCCACACCCTCGGCTACCACCTCCATTGTCGTTTTCAGAAGACGGCTGCACTGAACGTCAGAAGCCGACTGCACTATAGCAGCGGAGGGGTTGGATCCATCAGGCAACGACGGGCTGCTGCCGGCCATCAGCGGACGCAGGGAGGACTTTCCGCAACCGGCCGTTCGATGCGGCACCGATGGCCTTCGCGCAGGGGTAGTGAATCCGCCAGGATTGACTTGCGCTGCCCTACCTCTCACTAGTGAGGGGCGGCAGCGCATCAAGCGGTGAGCGCACTCCGGCACCGCCAACTTTCAGCACATGCGTGTAAATCATCGTCGTAGAGACGTCGGAATGGCCGAGCAGATCCTGCACGGTTCGAATGTCGTAACCGCTGCGGAGCAAGGCCGTCGCGAACGAGTGGCGGAGGGTGTGCGGTGTGGCGGGCTTCGTGATGCCTGCTTGTTCTACGGCACGTTTGAAGGCGCGCTGAAAGGTCTGGTCATACATGTGATGGCGACGCACGACACCGCTCCGTGGATCGGTCGAATGCGTGTGCTGCGCAAAAACCCAGAACCACGGCCAGGAATGCCCGGCGCGCGGATACTTCCGCTCAAGGGCGTCGGGAAGCGCAACGCCGCTGCGGCCCTCGGCCTGGTCCTTCAGCCACCATGCCCGTGCACGCGACAGCTGCTCGCGCAGGCTGGGTGCCAAGCTCTCGGGTAACATCAAGGCCCGATCCTTGGAGCCCTTGCCCTCCCGCACGATGATCGTGCCGTGATCGAAATCCAGATCCTTGACCCGCAGTTGCAAACCCTCACTGATCCGCATGCCCGTTCCATACAGAAGCTGGGCGAACAAACGATGCTCGCCTTCCAGAAAACCGAGGATGCGAACCACTTCATCCGGGGTCAGCACCACCGGCAAGCGCCGCGACGGCCGAGGTCTTCCGATCTCCTGAAGCCAGGGCAGATCCGTGCACAGCACCTTGCCGTAGAAGAACAGCAAGGCCGCCAATGCCTGACGATGCGTGGAGACCGAAACCTTGCGCTCGTTCGCCAGCCAGGACAGAAATGCCTCGACTTCGCTGCTGCCCAAGGTTGCCGGGTGACGCACACCGTGGAAACGGATGAAGGCACGAACCCAGTGGACATAAGCCTGTTCGGTTGGTAAGCTGTAATGCAAGTAGCGTATGCGCTCACGCAACTGGTCCAGAACCTTGACCGAACGCAGCGGTGGTAACGGCGCAGTGGCGGTTTTCATGGCTTGTTATGACTGTTTTTTTGTACAGTCTATGCCTCGGGCATCCAAGCAGCAAGCGCGTTACGCCGTGGGTCGATGTTTGATGTTATGGAGCAGCAACGATGTTACGCAGCAGGGCAGTCGCCCTAAAACAAAGTTAGCCATATGAACTCGGAATCAGTACGCATTTATCTCGTTGCTGCGATGGGAGCCAATCGGGTTATTGGCAATGGTCCTAATATCCCCTGGAAAATTCCGGGTGAGCAGAAGATTTTTCGCAGACTCACTGAGGGAAAAGTCGTTGTCATGGGGCGAAAGACCTTTGAGTCTATCGGCAAGCCTCTACCGAACCGTCACACATTGGTAATCTCACGCCAAGCTAACTACCGCGCCACTGGCTGCGTAGTTGTTTCAACGCTGTCGCACGCTATCGCTTTGGCATCCGAACTCGGCAATGAACTCTACGTCGCGGGCGGAGCTGAGATATACACTCTGGCACTACCTCACGCCCACGGCGTGTTTCTATCTGAGGTACATCAAACCTTCGAGGGTGACGCCTTCTTCCCAATGCTCAACGAAACAGAATTCGAGCTTGTCTCAACCGAAACCATTCAAGCTGTAATTCCGTACACCCACTCCGTTTATGCGCGTCGAAACGGCTAACCATTCCGTCAACGGGACGCCAAAATGCTGCGCATTTTGGTTCCCTCCGCTGCGCTCCGGCTCTCGTTACGTCCAACGTTAGCACCACTGAAACCCAGCTTTATTTAGCTCATGTTTATTCAAACGGCATTTAGCTTTTCAGGCGTTATTCAGTGCCTGTTTTGCCTTTTTTCCGGGCTTCGCCTGCATGGGCTGCGCAGGTTTTCAGTCTTTTTGGCCTCTAGCCCTTGCGTAGCAAGCGCAAGCAGCTATCGTTTTTGCAGTGCTGTGCCGCCTCGGTGGCGCAGCGTTTTTTCACGGTTAGCGCCCGTCGCCAAATTCAAGTTATCCGTTTTGGCTTCTGGTTCTAACATTTCGGTCAAGCCGACCCGCATTCTGCGGTCGGCTTACCTCGCCCGTTAGACATCATGAGGGAAGCGGTGACCATCGAAATTTCGAACCAACTATCAGAGGTGCTAAGCGTCATTGAGCGCCATCTGGAATCAACGTTGCTGGCCGTGCATTTGTACGGCTCCGCAGTGGATGGCGGCCTGAAGCCATACAGCGATATTGATTTGTTGGTTACTGTGGCCGTAAAGCTTGATGAAACGACGCGGCGAGCATTGCTCAATGATCTTATGGAGGCTTCGGCTTTCCCTGGCGAGAGCGAGACGCTCCGCGCTATAGAAGTCACCCTTGTCGTGCATGACGACATCATCCCGTGGCGTTATCCGGCTAAGCGCGAGCTGCAATTTGGAGAATGGCAGCGCAATGACATTCTTGCGGGTATCTTCGAGCCAGCCATGATCGACATTGATCTAGCTATCCTGCTTACAAAAGCAAGAGAACATAGCGTTGCCTTGGTAGGTCCGGCAGCGGAGGAATTCTTTGACCCGGTTCCTGAACAGGATCTATTCGAGGCGCTGAGGGAAACCTTGAAGCTATGGAACTCGCAGCCCGACTGGGCCGGCGATGAGCGAAATGTAGTGCTTACGTTGTCCCGCATTTGGTACAGCGGGCACTGTTGCAAAGTTAGCGATGAGGCAGCCTTTTGTCTTATTCAAAGGCCTTACATTTCAAAAACTCTGCTTACCAGGCGCATTTCGCCCAGGGGATCACCATAATAAAATGCTGAGGCCTGGCCTTTGCGTAGTGCACGCATCACCTCAATACCTTTGATGGTGGCGTAAGCCGTCTTCATGGATTTAAATCCCAGCGTGGCGTTGATTATCCGTTTCAGTTTGCCATGATCGCATTCAATCACGTTGTTCCGGTACTTAATCTGTCGGTGTTCAACGTCAGACGGGCACCGGCCTTCGCGTTTGAGCAGAGCAAGCGCGCGACCATAGGCGGGCGCTTTATCCGTGTTGATGAATCGTGGGATCTGCCACTTCTTCACGTTGTTGAGGATTTTACCCAGAAACCGGTATGCAGCTTTGCTGTTACGACGGGAGGAGAGATAAAAATCGACAGTGCGGCCCCGGCTGTCGACGGCCCGGTACAGATACGCCCAGCGGCCATTGACCTTCACGTAGGTTTCATCCATGTGCCACGGGCAAAGATCGGAAGGGTTACGCCAGTACCAGCGCAGCCGTTTTTCCATTTCAGGCGCATAACGCTGAACCCAGCGGTAAATCGTGGAGTGATCGACATTCACTCCGCGTTCAGCCAGCATCTCCTGCAGCTCACGGTAACTGATGCCGTATTTGCAGTACCAGCGTACGGCCCACAGAATGATGTCACGCTGAAAATGCCGGCCTTTGAATGGGTTCATGTGCAGCTCCATCAGCAAAAGGGGATGATAAGTTTATCACCACCGACTATTTGCAACAGTGCCAGTTTTATTGTTACATTTAAATCCACGCCGGGATCGCGGTTTTTTATCCCCCCCCTGGACCGCACATAAAGTGCAACAATTATTCTTGCACTTAGTTAAGCGCCTTCCTACAATCGCCGCGATAGTGTATTCGAAATTGTTACAGTTTTGTGGCGATGATCGACACAAATGGCCTTAAGCCAGCCCGGACAAAGGAAGTGGCGCGGCTTCTCACGCTGCGTCTTGCCCGGCGGCTACATTTACCGGAATAAAAATAATGAGCCTGCAAAAAACCTGGGGAAACATTCACCTGACCGCGCTCGGCGCGATGATGCTCTCCTTTCTGCTCGTCGGCTGCGACGACAGCGTCGCACAGAATGCTGCGCCTCCCGCCCCGACGGTCAGCGCCGCTAAGGTGCTGGTGAAGTCGATCAGTCAGTGGGATAGTTTTAACGGTCGCATTGAAGCGGTGGAGAGCGTTCAGCTTCGCCCTCGCGTCTCGGGATACATTGATAAAGTGAATTACACTGACGGCCAGGAGGTGAAAAAGGGCCAGGTGCTGTTCACGATAGATGACAGAACCTATCGCGCCGCGCTGGAGCAGGCGCAGGCGGCGTTGGCAAGAGCCAAAACGCAGGCCAGCCTCGCGCAAAGCGAGGCGAACCGCACCGATAAATTAGTCCATACCAACCTCGTCTCCCGTGAAGAGTGGGAGCAGCGCCGGTCAGCCGCGGTTCAGGCGCAGGCCGACGTTCGCGCCGCGCAGGCGGCGGTGGATGCCGCGCAGCTTAACCTCGACTTCACCAAAGTGACCGCCCCTATTGACGGCCGCGCCAGCCGGGCGCTGATCACCAGCGGTAACCTGGTCACCGCGGGCGACACCGCCAGCGTGCTCACCACCCTGGTCTCGCAAAAGACGGTGTACGTCTACTTTGACGTCGACGAGTCAACCTACCTCCACTATCAAAACCTCGCCCGCCGCGGGCAAGGCGCGTCCAGCGATAATCAGGCGCTCCCGGTGGAGATTGGCCTGGTGGGCGAGGAGGGTTACCCCCACCAGGGCAAAGTGGATTTTCTCGATAATCAGTTAACGCCGAGTACCGGCACCATCCGCATGCGTGCGCTGCTGGATAACTCGCAGCGTCTGTTCACGCCGGGGCTGTTTGCCCGCGTGCGTCTGCCGGGCAGCGCAGAGTTCAAAGCCACGCTGATCGACGACAAAGCGGTACTGACCGATCAGGATCGTAAATACGTCTATATCGTTGATAAAGATGGTAAAGCACAGCGCCGCGACATTACCCCAGGGCGGCTGGCAGACGGTTTACGCATCGTTCAGAAGGGGTTGAATCCTGGGGATAGCGTCATCGTCGACGGCTTACAAAAAGTGTTTATGCCGGGTATGCCGGTTAACGCCAAAACCGTTGCCATGACCTCCAGCGCCACCCTTAACTGATCCCTAATCAGAGAATCCAAGACATGGACTTTTCCCGCTTTTTTATCGACAGGCCGATTTTCGCCGCGGTGCTGTCGATTTTAATTTTTATCACCGGGTTAATCGCTATCCCACTGCTGCCGGTGAGCGAATATCCGGATGTCGTCCCGCCGAGCGTCCAGGTGCGCGCGGAGTATCCCGGCGCCAACCCGAAAGTGATTGCCGAGACCGTGGCGACGCCGCTGGAGGAAGCGATCAACGGCGTTGAAAACATGATGTACATGAAATCGGTCGCCGGCTCCGACGGCGTGCTGGTCACCACCGTCACCTTCCGCCCGGGTACCGACCCGGATCAGGCGCAGGTTCAGGTGCAGAACCGCGTCGCGCAGGCCGAAGCGCGTCTGCCGGAGGATGTACGCCGTCTGGGGATCACCACCCAGAAGCAGTCTCCGACGCTGACCCTGGTGGTGCATCTGTTCTCCCCCGGCGGGAAGTACGACTCGCTGTATATGCGCAACTACGCCACGCTGAAAGTGAAGGATGAGCTGGCGCGCCTGCCCGGCGTCGGCCAGATCCAGATTTTTGGCTCCGGTGAATATGCGATGCGCGTCTGGCTGGATCCCAATAAGGTCGCTGCCCGCGGTCTGACGGCCTCGGATGTGGTGACGGCGATGCAGGAGCAAAACGTCCAGGTGTCTGCCGGACAGCTTGGCGCCGAGCCGCTGCCGCAGGAGAGCGATTTCCTGATCTCCATTAACGCCCAGGGCCGTCTGCATACCGAAGAAGAGTTTGGCAATATCATTCTGAAAACGGCGCAGGATGGCTCGCTGGTCCGCCTGCGCGACGTGGCGCGCATCGAGATGGGTTCCGGTAGCTATGCGCTGCGCTCCCAGCTCAACAATAAGGATGCGGTCGGGATCGGTATCTTCCAGTCACCCGGCGCTAACGCCATCGATCTGTCGAACGCGGTACGCGCCAAAATGGCCGAGCTGGCCACCCGCTTCCCGGAAGATATGCAATGGGCGGCGCCGTACGACCCGACGGTTTTCGTCCGCGACTCCATCCGCGCGGTGGTGCAGACGCTGCTGGAGGCGGTAGTGCTGGTGGTGCTGGTAGTGATCCTGTTCCTGCAGACCTGGCGCGCGTCGATTATCCCGTTGATCGCTGTGCCGGTATCGGTGGTGGGTACCTTCAGCATTCTCTATCTGCTGGGCTTCTCGCTGAATACCCTGAGCCTGTTCGGGCTGGTACTGGCTATCGGTATCGTGGTGGACGACGCCATCGTGGTGGTGGAGAACGTCGAGCGTAATATCGAAGAGGGGCTTGCGCCGCTTGCCGCGGCGTATCAGGCGATGCGTGAGGTCTCCGGGCCGATTATCGCCATTGCGCTGGTGCTGTGTGCGGTGTTCGTGCCGATGGCGTTTCTCTCCGGGGTCACCGGCCAGTTCTACAAACAGTTCGCGGTGACCATCGCCATCTCGACGGTGATCTCGGCCATCAACTCGCTGACGCTCTCCCCGGCGCTGGCGGCCCTGCTGTTAAAGCCGCACGGCGCGAAGAAAGACCTCCCTACCCGGCTGATCGATCGCCTGTTTGGCTGGATTTTCCGTCCGTTTAACCGCTTTTTCCTGCGCAGCTCGAACGGCTATCAGGGACTGGTAGGCAAAACGCTTGGACGCCGTGGCGCAGTGTTTGCGGTGTACCTGCTGCTGCTCTGCGCCGCTGGGGTGATGTTTAAAGTCGTCCCCGGCGGGTTTATTCCCACCCAGGATAAGCTGTATCTCATTGGCGGCGTGAAGATGCCGGAAGGGTCGTCGCTGGCGCGCACCGACGCGGTGATCCGCAAAATGAGCGAGATCGGGATGAATACCGAAGGGGTCGACTATGCGGTCGCTTTCCCGGGGCTTAACGCGCTGCAGTTCACCAACACGCCGAATACCGGGACGATCTTTTTTGGCCTGAAACCGTTCGACCAGCGCAAACACACGGCGGCGGAAATTAACGCGGAGATCAACGCCAAAATCGCGCAAATCCAGCAGGGCTTTGGCTTTTCCATCCTGCCGCCGCCGATTTTAGGTCTGGGTCAGGGTTCCGGCTACTCCCTGTACATCCAGGATCGCGGAGGGCTGGGCTATGGCGCGCTGCAAAGCGCGGTGAATGCGATGTCCGGGGCGATTATGCAGACGCCGGGGATGCACTTCCCGATCTCGACTTACCAGGCTAACGTGCCGCAGCTGGACGTGCAGGTCGATCGCGATAAGGCGAAAGCGCAGGGGGTATCGCTAACCGATCTGTTCGGTACGCTGCAGACCTATCTCGGCTCGTCTTATGTCAATGACTTTAACCAGTTCGGGCGTACCTGGCGCGTGATGGCCCAGGCTGACGGACCATACCGCGAGAGCGTGGAAGATATCGCCAATCTGCGCACCCGCAATAATCAGGGCGAAATGGTACCGATCGGCAGTATGGTGAATATCAGTACCACCTACGGGCCGGATCCGGTGATCCGCTACAACGGTTATCCGGCGGCGGACCTGATTGGCGATGCCGATCCGCGGGTCCTCTCTTCTTCGCAGGCGATGACGCATCTGGAAGAGCTGTCGAAGCAGATCCTGCCGAATGGGATGAATATTGAGTGGACGGATCTCAGCTTCCAGCAGGCCACCCAGGGCAACACGGCGCTGATCGTCTTCCCGGTGGCGGTGCTGCTGGCATTCCTCGTACTGGCCGCGCTGTATGAAAGCTGGACCCTGCCGCTGGCGGTGATCCTTATCGTACCGATGACGATGCTCTCCGCGCTGTTTGGCGTCTGGCTGACCGGGGGCGATAACAACGTCTTCGTGCAGGTGGGTCTGGTGGTCCTGATGGGCCTGGCCTGTAAAAACGCCATTCTGATCGTCGAGTTTGCCCGCGAGCTGGAGATCCAGGGGAAAGGCATCATGGAAGCGGCGCTGGAGGCATGCCGCCTGCGTCTGCGCCCGATCGTGATGACCTCCATCGCCTTTATCGCCGGGACCATTCCGCTGATCCTCGGCCACGGCGCGGGGGCGGAAGTCCGCGGCGTCACCGGGATCACGGTGTTCTCCGGGATGCTGGGCGTGACGCTCTTCGGTCTGTTCCTGACGCCGGTGTTTTACGTGACGCTACGGAAACTGGTGACCCGCAGGAAGCCGGTCCAGGAGGATCTGCCCGCCTAGCCTGCAGCAGATAACAAAAAAACCGCCTTCACAATTTGAAGGCGGTTTTTTTTCGTCACCAGAAAATGATTAATGCGCTTTTTTAAAGCGGGCGATCATTTCCGGCACCGGGTCGCAGCCGCTGGTATCGGCGTTTTTGACCGCCTCCAGCGCGCTGGCCACGGTATGGCGAGCGAGGACGTTTAACGAAGCCTGCTCTGCTTCATCGGCAACCGATTTGAAGTACCAGCAGGCGTTGGCGCTGACCACGCAGCGGGCCGGGACGTCAGGACGCGACGCCCACAGTTTTTTATCTTCGATAACCGAAAGATAGATATCACGCAGGGTGATCTTGTCCGCCGGACGGCCAAGATGAATTGAGCCGTTGCGACCAAGCGTGGAGACGATAATGCCGTCACGAGTTAGCGGAACCATTAGTTTACGGATAAAGCTCGGGTTCGCTTCCAGGCCGTAGGCCAGAATCGCACTCGTCGAACGTTCACCCATCTGCTCCGCCATTGCTACGCTGAGAACCATCTGCAAAGCTGTCGGGAAGCGGTAATCTAACATGGCAGTGTCCTGGGTTGCGGTGAATCTTGTTCTTTTTAGCACCGCAGAGGGCACTGTTGCAAAGTTAGCGATGAGGCAGCCTTTTGTCTTATTCAAAGGCCTTACATTTCAAAAACTCTGCTTACCAGGCGCATTTCGCCCAGGGGATCACCATAATAAAATGCTGAGGCCTGGCCTTTGCGTAGTGCACGCATCACCTCAATACCTTTGATGGTGGCGTAAGCCGTCTTCATGGATTTAAATCCCAGCGTGGCGTTGATTATCCGTTTCAGTTTGCCATGATCGCATTCAATCACGTTGTTCCGGTACTTAATCTGTCGGTGTTCAACGTCAGACGGGCACCGGCCTTCGCGTTTGAGCAGAGCAAGCGCGCGACCATAGGCGGGCGCTTTATCCGTGTTGATGAATCGTGGGATCTGCCACTTCTTCACGTTGTTGAGGATTTTACCCAGAAACCGGTATGCAGCTTTGCTGTTACGACGGGAGGAGAGATAAAAATCGACAGTGCGGCCCCGGCTGTCGACGGCCCGGTACAGATACGCCCAGCGGCCATTGACCTTCACGTAGGTTTCATCCATGTGCCACGGGCAAAGATCGGAAGGGTTACGCCAGTACCAGCGCAGCCGTTTTTCCATTTCAGGCGCATAACGCTGAACCCAGCGGTAAATCGTGGAGTGATCGACATTCACTCCGCGTTCAGCCAGCATCTCCTGCAGCTCACGGTAACTGATGCCGTATTTGCAGTACCAGCGTACGGCCCACAGAATGATGTCACGCTGAAAATGCCGGCCTTTGAATGGGTTCATGTGCAGCTCCATCAGCAAAAGGGGATGATAAGTTTATCACCACCGACTATTTGCAACAGTGCCGAATTTCTTCGATCAGTTTATTAATATCCGCCATTTCAAATACGAGAGTGGTCACAGGCTTACTCTCCCTCTTCAGTGGACAACATCAGATACTTTGTTGCCAGCAGAAGCTCTCCCACATCCTTGAGGGACAATTCAGCTTTGCCTTCTACGGCAAGCTGCAAGCGCTGTCGAATTGCATGAACAGAATCTGAAGATAAAGATGCCATTTTGCGCAAAACGGCATTAGCCTTTTCTACAGCAGGATACAGAATTTCTGAGTTGGTATTATCTTCGTCATTATCAAAGATAATTTCAGAATCCATATTGATGTTATCTTCAAGCCAGCTTGAAAGCACTTCAAGTAATGACATCACCTTTTCAATTTGCATATCGCCTCCTCTGTTAATGTGAAACAAATATAACAAAGTGGCTTACCCGGCTAATAACCTGAGCAGAAAGTTTTCGCACTTTGTTTGAAAACAACTTTTCTGCTCAGGTTAATGTTAAAGTCGCTGTGTAAAAGATAAAGGGCACTAAAGATGATTTAAGCATCAAACAGACTAAATCGGATTCCGTCTTTTATATCGCTTTTAAAATAGAATGAATGAAATATAAATTTAGCGTTTATGATTGAACGCTGTAGAGGTTGATTTATCCAGTGATATTCAGTTTGGGGCCTTAAAAAGGTTTTATTTTGGATTCGAATTACAAAGGGAGCACCGACATTTTTCTGGGGGCTCCCGCAGAGAAAAAGCGGTGAGGCTATGAAGACGAAGAGGAGGTATTCGACGAAATACTGTATGGCCACAGGAGAGCTTCAGCACCCATATCCTGCCGTCTCGCTCGCCTGTAATGATTTCAACATGTACAACGTCATACCACGTAGTTGTATTTCTCACTTTGTTTATGCTTCCTGACACCGTGTGAACGCAATCTTCGTCTGGATGCGTTCATAGATGGAAAACTGCCTTTCAATGGAACCGGCATTAGACAGTAATTCATGAAGCTCAGCAGAGTCTGTATCGGGAACGATAGCTACAGAAACTCCATATCTCCGTCCAATTTTGATTAGGTGCGCAAGCTGTTCTTTTTCGGATTCTGTGAGCATTGCCAGATCTCTTCCGGACACCTGCTCTATAAACGAACCAAGGTTTTTGGGAAAAAAGGGTTCGGCATCAGAGTTATGTGCTGGGCGCGTCTGCGGCTTATCGAAGCTATTGGGCATGAATAGAACCTATACAGTTAGAGAACTGGAGAATGGATAAAGACTCTATGAAAATCAGTTGTGCTACACTCGAATGCTAATCAAGCTTTATGATGGCTTTAGTAGGGATGGCCGTCAACTTAAACCGATAAGAAGGGAGCCATTTATCGTTAAAGTAACTTTCCCGGATGATGCTCTTTTTACGAAATAAGTTTCTCACACTCCTGTATAAGAGTCGCCCTGGAACGAGATCGACTGGCTTTGCTTAATGAAGAGCGTAGTTGATGTTCATCAACCCCATCAGCGATAAACTGACCGATTTTTGTTTCAAGCCGCTGCATTGCCTCGTAAAGCTTGGCATCCGCATTATTTTTAAGAAACCTCAGTATATAATCAGCAATAATTTGGACGGGAGTGAACTTATACATTATGTATCCTTAAGACGTTGTGTTAAATGATTCAAAAAAATTTATAACCAGACGTAAATTATTATACATAAGTAAGCACTTTAGCTAACAAGCTGGAGGAGTGAATTTCGGTTAGCAACTA
This sequence comes from Salmonella sp. SSDFZ54, assembly GCF_004010735.1. Lineage (NCBI taxonomy): Bacteria > Pseudomonadati > Pseudomonadota > Gammaproteobacteria > Enterobacterales > Enterobacteriaceae > Salmonella > Salmonella sp. SSDFZ54. The sequence continues at coordinate 133,057 of NZ_CP034820.1, read as the reverse complement.
TATTTTAGAAGCTGATTGCTGAATAGACAAAGCCCGGCTTACCGGGCATTCATTTAATTAGATGCTAGAAATCTGACCCGTCGTCTGACTTTTATTCCAGGCAGAGTTAGGAACTAATAATGATGGCCTGGTCAGTTTGAGGAAGCCGGTTTCCTCTGATAAATGCAGGGTGGTTTAAACGAGAAGAAGAAATGGTCATCGCCAGAAATGTCTCTTCACGCGAACGCAGAAATTCCCCCCATGAATAGGTTTCCCATACGTCGTGAGAAAGGTCGGATTCCTTTATGTACCGGGATTGCATTGTTGGCTCAAAATCGACAGGGGCTAAACTGTCATAGGATGGATGAACACGGTACCCCAATCCCTCCTCCGTCTGATGGTATGCATGTGCCAAAAGGACATCGTGGGAGACCAGGTCATAGTCGTTGTCCTGAACGAGCGTTTTTACGGTATGACTAATTTCCCCAAAGCCGTCTATTTCCCAGAGCGTTATCATTGTGAACTCAGCTAAAGTTCGTGGGCTCTTTACCAGAAAGCCATTTAATGCTCGTCGCCCCTTCAGCATGCCAACGTGGTAGGTCTTGTTGGGATAGGGTTTCATTGCCACCAGCGAATCAGCTTTAAGCTCAAGTGACAATTCAGGGACAGACACGGACATGAGAGTACACTTGTTTTTCATATGGTGAAGAATACGTGGCACAAGATGCAGATACATCATTTTCTCCTTTTATGGATATAACTGGCAGATCCTCAGCAGCATCAAAATAGTTAATAGACTTTTTTAATTGGTTAACCACTGTTGATTGACTTGTTTTATGTCTCTGAGAAATTATTCGTTTTGTTTCTGTTCGTTATACTGCTCAAACCAGAAGACGACCGGTTTTACTACAATATGAAGCAAACCAAAACGTTCTGCGGTACGGAAATTCACGCTATATGCGCGAGCCCGTTCAACCTGTTTGGTAATTTCATTTCTCATTCCTTCAACACTAAAAGCTCCTTTAAAAAGGTTGCAGGGAGCGCATGATGGAAATAAGTTTTCTATTGCATGCAGTTCAGGGTGCATAACCTTACCCGTACTTCGGGCAACATGAGTTACGCCGCTGCCGACCGGGGCTCTCACCAGTTCAAAGTCGCGTCGAACAGGCTCAACATGATCGGCATGCCACCCTTTTTCAGGAAGCTTGCAACCACAATAGGCACAACGCCCCCCAAATTTCATTCGCAGCTCAGCTCGCTGTATTTTAGAGATCTTATTTTTAGGTTTTGAGAACCTACCATCAGGTGATTCCGCTTTGGATAACTTTGCTGAGGGCTCAGGTAACTCAACTAAATTCCCGTTGATATTTATCACCTTGACCATATCATTTTCCGCCTTTACTAATCTCACGGGCACAGGAGCTGGCTTAAGTAACCGCTGAAGTTAACAGCCACTGACTGCCTCTACCCAGACCTTCTGTTTATACTCAATAGGCCACCCCTCTTTATCTGCCCGGATGACGCAATCATTTACCGTGGTGCGTGACCGGATACGAACATCAAGCGGAAGCGAATCGTTATCCACACGAGCCTGTGCCTCATTTAAAATGCGTAAAAACATCTCTTTGGTCATTCAGATACCCCCTCAACTTTGCGAATTTTGATCAGATGAGGGCGATTCAGTTTACAAAGTTGTTCTGTCGCTTCATCAATCGAATTGAACCGATGAGCCTCTTCGATATTTAAAGTCCAGTATTTCGCTTTCCCTTCTCCCAGATCGGACTCAAAATAATTTCGCTTTACATCCATTTTTTTAGGCCTGCCATTTATCTTGACGACATTATGTCTGTCATCAAAAAGAAATTCGTCCCCCTCAAAAGTGATTAATACAAATGGCCCCTCAGGCTTGGAAGTCCGGGGACTTCCCATTTTCAAAGTCATACTTCAGCCTCTCGATAGAACTCATGAAACCTCAAATTAAAATGGACTCACACCACACTGATTCAGTATTCCTCCTGAACCCCATTAGGCTCTGTTGTGATTTCATATTTAATACCGCCAGGTGCTCCCACAGCGTCCGCGACCGACTCACACAGCAGCGAGAGATCGTTGAGGGTCATTGGGTGTTCAATGTCCAGCGTGAAGAGTTTCCCGGCTTGCTTGGCGGCTGTCTTGTCAGCATGTTCAGCATTAAAAAGGTATACGGTGTGTTTTTCCTGAGCGGGGGTATTTTGATTTTGCATTGATGATCCTTTTGTTTAGTTCCCCGATTCCGGGGGTGAGTGAATTAATTTAAATTTATATTTGTCTGGTTTAATTAGAACGTTTCCAGGCTATGCGTAAACAGGTAATGCAAAGGCTGTATCAACAGGATTAAAGTTACTTTTCTGGATGCAGCAACGCTTGGACATGATGTCCACATTACATCACGATCAAAGCTAAGTTTTTTTTGTATAACCCCTTCATTTTCGTGTGTTTCGCGTTTCAGACGCTTATACGACCTGCCTGACCATCCTCATCAGAAGGCGGTTTAACAGTCCTTTCGCTGTCGGGCGATTGCTATCGACATAGTAAAAACCTGTTTTGGTCGTACCGTGAGCACTGCTCAGCACCCTCAGTTCCCAGATAACGTCACGGATAACGCCGCCATTTTCTGGCTTAAGGCATTCAGATAAATGGCGCATGAAACGAGCTCTTACGGCACGGTAATAGCGGAACTCCTCTGGCTGGTTAGTATTTTCTTTCACCCGGAGTCGCTGGTTACACAGAGTTAGAACTGCATCCATCATTCCCGCCTTCAGCTTCGCCTGGATCGCACCTTGTTGCTGTTCCCTCTCACCTTCGAGTAACGTTAAGATTCTTTCTCCGAGTGCCGTCTTGTTGTGTACGTGCAACTGTACACAGGCAGCTACGCATGCCCAGAATCTGAACTTTTTTATCTGTCCACGCAATTTCCGGGCTACAACCTGACGGTATGCAGTATCGCTGAGTATTTTAAAACGCCGACTGGCAACCAGCTCTGGAAGCGACACTCTTTCGCCTATCCCCAGGCGGGAAAAGGTTTGTCCCCGTTGTGCGAGACGATGATAGACAGCGCCCTTCCCTTTTGAAATTCGGACCGCGCCATAACGAAGAAGATACTGAGCAGCAGTCGTTGGAGTAAACTCACCGTCAGCGATGCTCTGGCGTAACCCGTCGTATTCATGCCAGATAATCCAGGACGCCGTATCTTCTTCAACAGTCAGCTCATCCTCTTCCTCGAATGCCACGACGACAGAACTGCTCTCTCCGGTCTTTAGGCTACGTGAAGCCCTGGGGTCAGCCTGCCCGTCAAAATAGGTCATCAGCGGCAACGTATCAGTCAGTCCATCATAAGCTGTACCGAACCGGCCTCCGGGCAGTTTCATCCAGAGTGGAGCTGGCATTGGTGTACGGGCCACAGGCAGCATGTCAGGCTCATCCTCAAGAAGGTCCAGATCGGCCTCTTCCCAGACTCTGCGATAGATCTCAATTGCCCGAAACGGGCGAGGGTTGAAACAGTGCAACGACCAGAGGAAATCAACGTGGATCACGTTTGCTTCATGTACAAGCCGAAATTGTGGCTCAGCCATACGACGGTTATAAGCCGTATCGTCCACCTCGCCGGAAAGTAGCTTTCTGCGATGCTTTGCCGCACGTCTGGCTTCAACATAATCAAGGCTGCAACAGACATGAAAAAGACGTTCAGTCAGGGACGAAGAAAAGATATTGGGTTGAAGACGCACATACCCGCCTTCGAACACTTTACGACCGATATAATCCCGCAGGCTCCAGTCGTACTGGATCTTAGAAAGAAATCGCTGAAGACGACTTAGGCCTGCCTGATAACCATATTTCTCAGGGTCAGTGCGAAGGAGCGTTTCCATTGAATGGTCAACCCCTACGGCTGTGCAAAGCGAGCACCCATATCTAGCCCCACAAGCTGAGGTTCGCGTGGGTTTCTCCGGCGACCAGATACACTCTCCGGTGGCGTCTTTATAAAGCGTTGCCAGGCTGAAGTTATCCGGCATAAAGCTTGGTAAAGGGAAGCGGGATTCGGAACCACAGGCCATTAGAAAAGACCAGATGTCCTGAGTGCGCCACTCCTTTACTGGATAGAGTTCACCACCGTGCTCAGTCAGGGTTACTTTCCTCGCCTGCCCTCCCATTTTGAGGATATTTCCGGCCCTTCGGGCACTTTCATCATCCCTGGAGCCCAGCATCAGGCATACCCTGCTTCGTACGGATGCCGGGGCGTTTTTTAGATAACGAGCTTTGGCCTTGCGCAGGGGGGCGATTTTGTAGTCGGTTGAGCACTGACGGGTTGAAGAATTAGTCCAGGTCGGAAGTCCACGTCCAGTCAGAATGCGGCCTACCCAGCTCTGCGTAAGAGACGGTTGGGCGACAAGGACTGTGACCGGTAGCTGGTGTTCAGCAATGAACATTCTAAGCTGGTTGAGAACCTGTGAAGCCTGATAGTGCATCTCAGGGTTTTCGATCAGCGTATCGGACATCTGAATGAAATGATGTTCGCTGATATTTGTGCCGTTACGTACTGCCCTGATCAATGCCATCAGAAATAGGTGAAGAAGAGAATGGGAGTCTTTACCGCCACTGTATCCCACGCACATCGTCCATCCGTCCGTAATAGCCTGATAAATAGCAGATGTGGCTGACGTGACCAGAGAAGAAAGACTCACAGTCTCCTTTTCATCGGTATAGTTCAGATCGGCATCGGTTGTCAGGGTCTCCCAAACATCAGCCCATTTATCATGTTTCAAAATGGCAGCATTAGCCGCCTCAGGAAAAATAACTTCTGAGGGTAATTCAAGGAATGAGTCACTTTTTTCAATAAACATATATTTTCCTGAACCACGGCATATGCTGCATCACTGATATTTTTATTAGAACTTTAAAATAACTACAGCGCAACCATTTAGCGAAATTATATTAAATCAAAATCACGCAAATTTAATTCTTAAATAGATTTAAAATAAAAACCCATTGTAATTTAATCTCCCAGCACAGCTATTAGATATAGGTTGGTGGTGTAATAAAAGCCGTGACATTTGTTTTCAACTCAGACAGCGGAATTGAAGGAGTGTTAAGAGTCATGTCATCACCACAATGGCGTGGTAGAGCAGAAAGCTGAAATGAATCTTTCATCACCCTAATAACCGGGCATTCCGTACGTGCTGATGGCATTACTTCCCGCAGCATCGCTTCCTGCCTTGTGCTATCGCTATGCTTATATTCATCCTGGTCTGTTATTTCTTGAATTTCATCTTCACCACAAAATGACCAGTTAGCGTCATAGAAGTAAAACTCAGTTAACTGAAGATCGTTTTTTTTCACGTATGTCGCCAATTTGCGGATACGCTGTTCAAGCATTGTATCTATCCGTAAGGAAACACTTTGCGGAACATCACTTGCAAAGTCATTGATGCAAACAACGGTAGATACTATGAATTTATTGGTCATGGCAGGCTCCAGGCCACCGGGGGAACCGGTGGCTACGGTTATCAGGCAGGCTTATGCGCCGCAAAGGGTGTCAAGGGAAGGAAGAAGCTTGCTCAGCTTGTCGTAATCGAGCGGAGACAGTTCTGTAACGAGTTCGACCGAAAGACTGGTGTTGTCTTCTTCACTCAGAATATAGATTCCGTCTTCTGGCTCTTTTCCGGCACATGCCTTCAGTCGTCTGTTAACGACCTCCTGGGCTGAATCCGCTACGTCGCAGCTCAGGACATAGCTTGCCACATAGCTGCTCTCACCGTGGTAATGCGTCACTTTACACAGAGCATACTGGATACCGGCTTTGTGAGCCTCATTCATGAGACGAGAAAACTGACAGCCATCCTGGTAATAGTGGGTATCCTTTGTGACCAGAATAGTCATACCCCCAAATTCATCTGTCCGGCTTTTACTGCATGTAAATGCAGCAGTAATTGTTACCATTTCCGGGAGGTCGAATACCGACAGCACGGCAGTTGTGAGGCAAATTGCATGGTCAAGATCAATAGTCTCTCCATGAAAAACTGACAGCCCACTGCTGTTAACTTCTGTTGCGAACGACAGTTCATAATTACAGTCTGGGCAGGATGGTTGCCCAAAGCTCGGCTCTGAAGGGTCATACTCAGGGTGGTTCTCAATAATACTGAGAATCAGCTTCTCAGTCAGAGAACAATCTGCCAGTGGCTTATCAATCAAACGCTCACCTTCTGCAATTTCTGCTTCGGTAACGAATGTGATTGCTTCTTGTGCCATTTTAGCCTGCTCCTGAGTGCAGGGAATAATAAACGACGCCAGAGTATAATTATCTGCCACAGTTGACTCCTTGATTATTTAATTAATGTATTTGATGAGAAGATCATAACAAACACACTACTACCAACTAATAACCTGAAGTCGTTTTTTTAGAAAAAATATTAAGAAGAATATGAACACCACCTCATCTTAAATTAATATTGTTCAGGATTAATATTCATTTTTGCAAATAAAAACCGCCAGACGGCGGCTTTTATAAAGAGGGAAATATCATTGGAAGCTGAAATTACTTCACGGCAGGCCGACAAATTACGCGACTGCTGTGAGCTGAAGCGAAACTTGTAGAGGAAACTATAATCACCTTTTCTAAGTCGTCGGCACTGTCGGCAATATGATGCCGAAAAGCCTCCTCTGCATCACCAGGGGAATCGGCTTCGACCGGGTAGGCCTGATCATCATCATCAAACATAATGCGCCCGGAAATGAGATAAAGTCGGCTCAAATCTGGCGTCGCTGCGCTCGTGCTTCGTTCGTTCAGATTCATTTTTTCTCCGTCTGTTGCTCGTAAAAAGAATGACGCCGGTTTAAAAGGCGTCGCCAGGGTTCAGGCTAAAACGCAGGGTTGCCATCGAGGAAGCTCATTGGCTGGCCAATAGCGGATGCCACCCTGAGAATTTCACCTGGTGTGGCATAGCGCAGCATTTCTGAGCGTCCAAATTTCTGATACTCATCTACTGACATCTTTCTCCACTCGGGGTGAGGATCTTTTCCGCACAGTGACCAGTTGCTTTCAGAGGAATCACGACGGAGAACGTACACATCAAGCGAGGCTGTAAGCCCGCTTCCATATCCCCGCTGCGCTACAATACGAACCTGAGAACCATCGTCGCGTTGCAACGTCTGGGTTAATTTCGTGATAGGATCCTGAGAATGCATGCCATTTACCTCGTTTTTAAAAGAATTACCGTAAGTAAATGATACCGAATCGAGAATTCTGGCTAATAGGTCAGAAGAAAAAATATTGCATATTTTTGAAGTGTAGGATAATGATTAGAATAAAATGGCCTGAATAAATCGTTAGCTTTAACTCTGCTTATTTCAGAAAAACTCTGAATTAGTAGTGATGGAAAACGACGCGGTGAAAAGTAACTTTTACACCGCAATTCAGAAAAAAGTTTCAGTTAGTCACATTACGAATAACCCGGCTTACTTTCGCATGTGCGTTCCCCTGCATGTTAAAGTAAAGCCCTCCGGGCAGACTCGTCGCCCACTTAACGCCTCGCTCAGCCATACGCTTCGGTGTTTCCAGCCAACCACGAGGAATATTGCCCGGAACGTTACCGATAACCCGTCAAATGCATGCTGCTACCCGGATGCCGCCGGGAATATCGCATTTGGATTCAACAATATGCATGACCTCAGATAAAGCACCATGCCGCTGGACATGATCGCCAATGTGCAACTCGATAGGAGAAGCCATTTCTGAATCTGACTTCATATCTGTCCACCTTTAATTTAGAAACCGTCTAAATTACCAAATTAGTTAATCCAACAACATCTGTATCACAACCATCAATTTGTTTTTGTTGGGTCTATATCGTAGAAACAAGTGAATAATGAATACACTCGTTAATACAGACAACCGGAAATGAATGACTACCTGATTATCTCAGCGGTATATGCTAAGCCGTTAATATTGCCATTCTCTGGTGGAACCACTGCTAAATGAATAAACCGTTTGTCGCTTCAAACCACTTTATCAAAACCGTTAACTTGCATTAAGTCCGATACAGTTCGGCGAGCTCATCCAGCATGGGGTTACTCTTATATCCCGGTGCGGCCGTAAAAAGGTTTCGGGAAATCGCCAGCCACTCCATGATTTTGTCCGTCGCCAGCCAACGTCTGCCAAGTCGCTCGGCTGCGATGGGGACTTTATGCAAGCCAGCGAAGGGATCTACAACAAGATCTCCCGGCTCTGTCAAAAACTCAATCAGAAACGCTGCAAGCCTGGTAGGAGACGTTGCACCGTGCAGCGGAAAACCGAGCTCGCGGGCAATGGAATGGCAAAATCTCGTATCAGCGCAGCTATTGCCGTAAAACAAAGTATTCTTGGGGATCGTTCCTTCTGTTTTATTTCCAAAGGAACCGCTTTTAAGCTGGTACGCCCCATCACCATAAAAGGTCGTGCGATTTTCACCGCCTGCTGCCTGCAATTTTAGATGCTGGTCTGAATGCGGTTGTAGTACACGTAAGTTGTTTGAACGAACCTTACTCGCATCATTGGTAAACCACAGCACAGGCTCATACGATGAGCAGAGCTGCACCCGTTGCTTACATGCCCAGTGCGTTGGCGATGGGGGCTTACTGCGATTCACCCACTGAAGCCTGTCCATGAGCTCAAGCCCCAGCTTGTCACATAATGCCAGTGTCAGACGCTCCAGATACAGAGAACGTGAAGGCCTACCCCTATTAAAGCTATCTTGAGTGATATTCAATGCCACACTTGCGCCCGGTACAAGCTGTTTCACGATCGGTTCGAGGATACGCAGAAGCCAGTCAATATAAGCCTGCTCGCCACGCCCCCCTCCGTGCCCGTAGTCTCTTGAATTTCGAAGGAGGTAAGGTGGCGAGGTCAGGCAAAGATGAATTTGCTCGGTGATATTGCTGAAGAAGGCATAGGCGTTTCCAAAAACCGATGCCCCAAGAGAAGTTGAGAAACCGACAACACAGAGCTTTTCCCATGACTCATGCAGGTTTGTTTTCGTCTTAGAGGCGTATCTCCAGACGCCCCGTTTTTCTGGAACGCGTTCGATGACCCCGGCCTGACGGAGAGTCTGCTGAAACCAGCGAACCTTATGTTTGACGCCGCTGGTTCTGGTTTTATCTGACCCAAATTCTTTCAGTTCGTGCAATTCGGCATCCGACATGCCAGTTTTACGCTGCACTTCGCGATAAAGCTCGTCGTTGGTCAACGGCGATTCGGAGGCAGCGTAGATATGCGCAATTAAGTCCGTATTAATCGTACTCATCAGCCATCCTAATGGGGATACAGTTATTATATCGGCCTGATGGTTGGAAGTGAGATTACTAAATCAGACCGATCTGGTTTGTTGAAGACTTTGCCAAATCATGCAGCACAGCTGGGCTTGCACAGAGCGAGCCGGGCTCCTTTAGCGGAGACACCTTCGCAAGTTGGATTAATCAGCCTCAAGATTCTGGAACTCAATGAGCTTTTGCTCACACTCCTCCCTGCCCCACGATCCCTGCCAGTCACAGATGTCCCGGTACTTACTTTCCAGCTTATCCATCTGTGCGAGATTAGCTGTTGCGAAGTCTGTCCATATGTCATGCCAGCAAGCGTTGTACGTAACGCCAGCTGGTGGACAATACTCCATTGCATCAGCATTAATAATTTCAACGCGAAGATCGGTTGCAAACGAGGCTGCAACGAGGTTAATAACATCCTGTTCTTTTTCGATTACCGTGACATGGGTTACATCGTCTTTCTGAAGAATGGCGTGGAGCACCATACCAAGACCAAGACCATTAATGAGCACCCGCCCGGTGGCTCGCTCTATAAAATCCTGGCAGGTTCGGATCTCCATCGGGGTATTGGACATCACCACATCCCAGCCGTTGGACAAGCGGCGATATCTACCGGGCGGGATAAACTCATCTGTATTACCAGTACACTCGGCACGAAGGGCGAGGGTCAGCGCCTTATCTGTGGTAATTTCGAAAGTGTCCAGTTTCCAAGTTCCGGACTTGCCGTCTTTAACGGGTAAATCAGAAAAGCAGCTCTTCATCGAGGCAACCAAAATTCCAGTAGTTTTGTTACGCTGAACCTACCACAAACCCGCTCTTAATGAAGGCATCAGGAGCGATAGCGATCTTTGAGGCATCGTTTAAAACAGCGGCATCCTGTAACAGACACCCGATATTTTTTTTAATGCCGCAGGTGTTAAAGGTAGCGTTGCAAAGTTGCAACATCTTCAGGGGCAACCTCCACGCAGCTCCTGACACTGTAGTGATTTTCGCCGTTGTAGTCATAAACCCCACCGTCTTCAAAACTCAGCTGTTCAACCTCGCCAGCACACTCGGAAATCAGTGCCGTCTGGCAAGCATTTTTCTCACAATCGCTGACGAGTATACGAACATAGCTTTTCTCATGGTCGCCGTTACGGTTCTGGATCTTTACGATAAAGTGTTTTTCAGACATTTGTGCCTCCAGCTCAGGTTGAGGTTAATTTAGCGTTGCCCCGGTTCACCGGGGCAAGAATAAATCAACCCTTAATGAAATTGTGCCCCCAGGTGTTAGGCTTAAATGCCTGCTCTTTGATATATGTTTTCATTACCTTGCAGGTTTTTTTCAGGGCTTTGGTATTGGCATCGGTTACTGGGATAAAATGGCGAGAATGACGGTTTTCCCGGTACTGCTTATCAGCGTTTGGGTCAATTGCTTCGCTTTGCAGGAGCCCTTCGTGCCTGCCAATTACTATTACGTAGTTCATTTCACCTGAAACACGATCCGTGAGTAATTGAAGGGAAATATCAGCTGCTCGCGTGGCCTGGCTTGCAGATATTTTTGCATGCAAGAAAGCCCCCTTTCTGAATTTGGCCGGAGTTAGCCCTGTAATATCCTCAACACTAAAATTAAGTGAGGAAAGAATTGAAAATAAGTCGCAGCTAATGACTTCAGTATTATTAGGCATTTTACCCGTCCCCGTCCATATTCATGATACGGTAATGATACCAGGTCGATATCATTACCTAATAACTTGGTGAAAGAAAATCTGTAATTTTTAGTTAACTAAAATTAATAGTCTCAATACTGCTCAAGAATTCTTTTTTTACGTCCGGTGTAAAAGGTATACGTTCAATGTATTTATAAAGTGTCGCAAATGTTTTGGGTTCAATGTTTCGGGAGATAATGTCATCAATCGGATCTTCGAACATATTGATAAAGATATCGACATGCTGCTCTCCGCTTTCTGATGCCTTTGAAAGAAGACTGACCACTTCAATGTAGCGATTATCCTGCTCTGCAATGAACAACCAGTGCCCTTCGTTAAAGGCGGGTGCAGCGCTGTAGCGTTTAACAACAATTTCTGAAAGATTATATCCTGCCTGATTCAGCAGATTATTAAAGTTGAGTTGAGTTGAAATCACGTCTAACGTTTTCATAAAACCTCCTTTTCATCTGTACTTATTATACTGTTACCCAACCCCCAGCTAATAACCTCCCAGCAAATTTTCAGAAAAAAAACACCGCCTTTTATTTAAGATTGAACACATCCTTTTTAAATACCAACAATGATTATGAAACCACAATGTAAGTGAAGCGCCATTATGGAAAAGTAACTTTTGTGCAGCTCATAAATTTTATTTATTAGTTACGTTCCTTTGTCTTGTGGTCGAAGTTCATCAGGCGAGGCCTAAGAAGAATATGTGTGGTTTCAGCCAATGCGGTGATCGGGCATTATAATTTGGTCGGGCTATTATACGTGGGTAAAGGTAGTGGTAGGGAGAGGATCAGGTTAAATTGCATTTTCCCGGTTGCCTTCCCTGGCCTACCGGTTTCAGGTCAGACGCTAAGACCAGCGGTAATACTTAAAGTAGTCCTCATTTACAGCCAAAAACTCCCTTAAACCGTTCATTAATCCCTTTTCAAACGCTGTAACGATAAACCGGTATCCGTCCAGTGTTTCAATGTAGTAGATCCCGCCCGGTGTTATTCCAACATGCAACACCTCGGCTGTCATCATAAACTGGCCTTCCGGAAAATCATGCGACAGGTATATAAAACCCGTCGTGGCCGGTGCGGGTGTGGCATTCACTAAGACACCGTTAAACTGCTGCCCGTGCCTCGCCGGTACAAGCTCACTTCCCCTGGTTGACTTATCGAGCAGCCCCTTAACATCTTTTTGCTCTTTAGATGAGGTATAGCCCCGCACATCACTCCCATCACCTGGGCGAGAGCCGGTGCCGACATGTGCAAGACGACGGTAAGCGCTGCGCATATTGATGTGGCAGGATGCCCCGGCTCTACCCTGAAGCCTTACGCCAAAATCTTCGCAAAGTAATAAAATCTGACGTAGCTGGTGTTCATACACGGACGCAGAAAGTGAAAGGTTGAAACTGGAAAAGGTCAGTTCTAAAACCTTTTCCCGTTTGTCATTGAAATGTGCTTCCAGCCTGATGATTGGCTTTTCCGACATTGCAAAAGCTTTGTCCGTTGCTCTGTACCGGCATTCATCTCCGAAACATTCTTCAACAACGCTGGCTATAACCGTGTCGTGATCGCCATCTTCCGGAGCTGGCACAAAGATTTCAAATTGTGCCGGTGTCTCCGGCTCCAGCAGAACGGGATATAAACGCGGAGAATTAAGCAATGCGCATTCAGAATTAATGAGCTTAACCCAGGCGCTTTTGTCGTCCGGATCCTTAAGCTGCTGTCCAAGGTTATCGCAAAAGTCTACTATCTGACGGGTATGCTCATCCGTGACTGCACAGATCAGGTTAAGACCATGCGTGGCCATACTCAATTCCCGGGTTCGGGACTGGGAATTGATCGACCAGGGGTTAAGTGAAAGCGAAATAGGGCTTATGGAAGGGACGACCGTCTCATTCTGCAAATCTGTAAGCTGGCAGTTCGCAGTAGGCTTCGGGGAAAGGGTACTAAATATGTAACTTGCCTATTGTTTAGTACTGGCCTGGATATAAAACATCGCGTCCATGCTTGTATCCCGGGATGAAATTGAAAATAGCTTCATTTTTAACCTTAATGGATGAGCGATTTATAGTCATGTGCTGACAAATGGACATTATGTGCGCCATCATTCCATTCAAAGAATAATCGATACTTAGAGTTTACTCGAATGGAGGAATAACGGTTTGACGTCATTCTTAAGCGTTCATAACGCAAGCTGTTGGATAATAACTCCCGCTCACTCTGGACATTATCCAGCGTTTCGAGTCGACACAGAATCGCGTTAATAATTTCAGAAGGAATACCTGCCGTTGTTTTTCCATTACGGAAGAACTTTTCAAGCCGTCTGTCTTTAAATGAATGGATCATAGTTCCTCCGTAATAATTGACCTTAAAATTAAATTAAAAGGGCTTTGAATTAATGAATCCCTAAAATGCGGGCGGCGACTGCCAGCTGCTTATCACTTAACTGACGCTGGTGGGTTAAAGAAGACTTAAGGCTTTCCAGAAAATTATTACTGCTGGATTGCTGGGTGATTGCATCAACCATTTTTTGATGAGATCTGCACCATGCATTGAACGCAGAGTTGTGGGCGTTTTCAGTCCTCAAACGCTCGTTTTGCAAGGATGCTGACACTTTGCGGGCAGCTTGAGCATTAATGCGGTACAGCGCATTCAGCGTGTAAGCAGTGCGGGTCGTTTCGAGGCTGTAACCCGTGGCTTTACAAGCCATACAGCGACTTCTATAAAAATGCTTACGCTCTCCCCGACCATTGCATTTATCGCAAAGAATACGAAAAGTATATTCCGCAGTACCTTTTACAGAATCAACACAGCGGATTTTTGCGCTGGAGATTTCAATTCCACTGCGATCATAATATTTGGTCATAATGTGATTCCTCCGGTTAGTTCTGGAGTAATCATGACAGAATGAATCTACTGGCTAATAACCTGAGAGTAAATATTTTAAAAAAACATTGAGAGAGGGTCTGCAAATTTATACACGAAGGATTCAAATATAATTTTGTTTAAAAAATTAAGAGCATTCTGAAGTAAAAGTGCATCAAAAAGCATTCATGGATAAATCATGTACTGGTGCCAGCCATTTAAACGCGGGCATTGTTCCGGAGTGATTAAACGGTTTAGCATCATAGATTAAAACCAAAAGGAAGGCGTCCTTCCCGTCTCGGGAATATTACTTTCCCGTTTGCAATTTAAGAGCCACTTAATGAGAAAGTAATAATTAAGTCATGCTCAACTCTACATATTACATTGAGGATGGCGTAACAGGGTACGGCATACTACCGCACCCTTCTGAAGAGCTTATGTTTGAGGGAATTCTATAGCAAATGTGGCCGTGCCAGATTGACCACTTACAGCGGGAGTAACGGGATACGTGCGCTCTTCACCATTACCAAGATCCAGTGACAGCGATTTAGTTTCACCAGGCTGGACCGTAACTCCGGCAACCGTAACGCCGAACTGGGCATTTTTCTGAACAGTCAGGGTTCCGTTTAACTGTCCGGTAATGATAGAACCGTCCTGACGCCGCAACACACTGGTTCGGATGATGGCCAGCGGCGTGTTGTCCGTTGCTTTCAGTGCTACGGCTGTGGCCAGCGTCTTGAGATTATCCAGCATAATCAGATTCGCAGGCTGGTAGGTAAAATTAAGCGTTTTAGTGGTCCGGTTACCTGATTCGTCAATAGCCAGTGCCTCCAGATGATACATCTGTCCCGATTCGTCAGTGTTGGGGAAGATTCTGGGGTATTCCGGAATAAAGACATCCTTGGATAACGGCGTGAATGCCAGGGTGACCTTTTCAGAGTTAGGTCCACCAGCGAGCTGAAGCGATGTCAGGGAAGCATCCCCAGAGGCATCAGTAACGCTTATGCGAAGGTTCTCAAGCCCTTTAACCAGTTTTCCTTCTGCGTCTGCGCCATTAAAACTGAACGCGATAACCGGAAGCGTTGAGTCAATTTTCAGCGGTGCATTAAGCGTTTTGGTTCCGGTGTTTCCAACAAGATCCGTGGCAGAGACGCTAACCACCGTATAATCCCCGTCCGGTAGACCAGCGTATGAGAAGGTGGCGTTTTTGGTTTTATAATCGCTTTCACTGACGGTCACAGGCTTCAGCGTGAAAGGTTCCCCCCGGGCATTTTTAAGGGTGGCTTCGAAAACTTTGGTATCCCAGTAGCTGATGTTCCAGGCGTTGACGCGATCATTATCGGTGGCCGTCATAGTGATTGTCTTGGAGGCCTTGTTTACCTGAGCGACATTAACCACCGGTGGGTTGTTATCCCAGATAACCGTAAAATTACCAGCAAGCGCATCGAATATGCTGTCACCATCTTTTCCCGAGTAAAGGTGCAGATACTCAAATCCTTTGTCACTGGTGTAGTTGAAGTTAACCGTCATCTCGCATGAACTTTGTCCGATAGGTATAGTGCAGAACCAGGCTGCATTTTTTACCGTTCTGAACTTTTGCACGTATGGTCGGGGTTCAGCGGTTACCTTTATGCGGCTAATGGTGGCGGTTTTAACGCTGATTGAGGCCTGAGTTAACCACTCACTGGTATCACTCCGGTACATCTCTTTAGCCACTATCTTCGGGGCTATTTCCATCGCCGGGGCTGGAGTGAAGTTGAGGGAGTTATGATGAATTCGTCTTACTCCTCCTGCCAGAGTCTGGAATTCATGATAAGTATCCCCCACATTGGGATATATGTATTTGAAAGTATAAATATTATAAGTGCTATCGGACGTCTGGAAATTCGAGTCCGCCCAGCCATATTTGGAACCGTTAACAGCAGTAAAGTCACTTTTTTTCCTTAATACCCGTACGGAAATAGGGTTCTGGAAGACGGTCATGCCAGACTGATAAGTGACCCATGATCCGGTAGTGGCGTCCTGCACCTGGATGATATCGTCAGGCTTAACCCGATCAATTACGCTTCGGCGGCTTAGTTCGATCCTGTTTCCCGCTTTGTCATAAAGGTAGATCCCCACTTTATATTCAGAGCGGTTTTCCGGTGCCAGGGCATTGCTGCTTGCGTCGGCGACTTGAACGGTTACGCTACCTTCCACTGTATTAATTTCCGCTGGCTTTTTACGCTCCACTCCAGCGGCATCGGTTATGAAATATTCAGCATTAGCAAGCCCGGAACCTTTATCACTCAGTCCATTAAAGACCAGTGCCTGGACGCTGGCGTACTGCATACCGGCTGGTACTGAAGTGAAGATCGCTTCGCTGCCAAAGTTCCACCCGTTTCTCGTATAACTTATGGTACCCGTTGCCGGAGGCGTTCGGTCAATTGCAAGCGGGTAATCCTGCCGGGAGACCTCCTTCCCTTGCAAGTCGGTAATCACCTCTCTGAGGGTGAAGCTATCTTCTCCCATCGCTGGTACGGTCAGAGTCTTGCCGTAATAATCAAAGCCTGTCGAAGATGTGGTACGGTCATCTACGGTAACCAGGCTGCTTTTCGTGCTCCAGATGAGGCTCCCGTCACTTTTCAGCAGACTGAGCGTAATATAACGGTCCAGACCGGAAATAACGGCAACGTCAAAGCTCGTTACCGGATTAATCCATACGGATGCAGGCGATACGGTCTTTTTAACGTTCAGGGTATCTTTAAAGCTGAATTCTGCGATTTCAGCGGAAGCTCCTGCGCTGAAACCTGCAAATGCAATAAGCAGGGCTAGTTTGATTTTCATGGGTTGTCTCCTGATCAGGTTCCCCATGATACTTTTTCAGTGTTCGAGATCTTTTCGGGAAAATAGCTAATTTTAATGTTTTTCTTTTCTGCCCGGCGGGACCTGTTTTGTTCCATTTTTATCAGTGAATGTAATGAGACCGATTCGTCCACTGTTAACAGTGTAAAAGCGAGGTTGAAAGCCAGCTTTGAGAAGGTTTTCAATAGCTGAAAAAAAATCTTTTTTGAGCATTGGTTTCAAGATGGTTTTCCTTTTATGCCCGGTGCCGCCGGGACGGTGGCATTAAATATACGCCATGTAAGTAAATTAATTTTTACCCATTTGATTGTCAATACAAACAAAAAATAAACCATGTTTATTATTTTACCAGCGATGCTATTTTAAAGTCCGTCTAAAATAAAAAACCAAAAAGTTAAATTTGAAGCCATCCTTCCTAAATTCATTTCTTGCGCATATTAGCCCCTGCTTTAAGTATATAATTTTTGAAAAAGTTGTCTGGAGGTTATTAGCTCGTGCATCTGGATTGTTAATATAAAGCCAACACAGAAAAGGAAAACAAAATGTATAAATTAGTATCTCCTCGTGAACTGACTGAGATTATTACCGGTTTACTGCTTAAACCTGAACTCCTTGGTGAGCTGGACTCACCAGAAAAGCATCGGATGTTTATGGCAGATTTAGGCCGGGTGGTGGCAGAACATTGTGGAGGTCTGGTAAACAGCGTCGTCTTGCCAGGAGCTGAAGTTACAGTGCCGGATGGGTTACCGCTTAACGGCCAGCCAGTACGTTATCTCGGAATCAAAGAGAGCATCCCTCACCTCCTTGTAGAGCCTGATGCTTCCTTACCTTCGCTCGCTAAAAACGTCTGGATGTATGCAGATCCTGAAGGCTGGAAAGAACATTTTGGAGCTGAGGAAGACTGCCTTACTCATGAAATGATGCAGCTGTTCCGTAAAGGTATCCAGGCTCTTCAGAAGGAGCATGATACCCCTGAAATTAGCCTCACACTTCAGGACTGGCGCCTGGAGGAGGAAACACTGAGAGAAGAGGACAGTCAGGCCTATCAGGTCAGCGTTACCGGCCAACATAACATCCACTGTGAAGTTGTTAACAAGGAAGGTAACCCCTGTTTTGGTGTCATGTTCGAAATCGATCAGGGTGTGCCTGCCTTACACATCAACACCGGCGGGGATATGTTGCTCCACATTCATTGCGCCCATAACGGACTCGTTCTGACCCCTGATGCAAGCGGTCAGCGATTTGAGAAGGCTCCCGTTGACCGCTTCGCTTATAACAGCCCATCCCTGCTGTTGTCTGCCGACTAACCAAGGCCAAATCTGAATTGTCCTGTTTAAGTAACCAACCCGCTGCCGCCAGGCGGGTAAATCCTCTTAATGGAGTTTTAATGCAAATCTCAACTGAAGTTCTGAACGTCTTATCTCGCTGCCGTGCTGAAGGGAACTTTCTTTTCCTGGCCGACCAGCTCGACCGCAGCATTTATGTTAAGACAAACAAAGTGCTGGAAGCTGCCGGTGGCAAATGGAACCGAAAAGAGCAGGCACATATTTTTACGGCGGATGCAGCTGAGCGTATCGAGCAAATCATTCTGACAGGTTCGGTCGACATCCCACGTGATTTGTTCAATTTCTTCCCTACCCCTGAGAATTTAGTCACAGATATGGTTCTACGCGCTGAACCAGCTGCCGGGGAACGTGTTCTGGAGCCTGAGTTTGGTGATGGCCGCATTCTGAAAGCCTTAAAACTGGCGGCTCCGGATGCATTGATTACCGGGATCGAATTGAACGATGAGCGATTCCTTGCAGTGAAGAACGATAGTGTCCTTAGCACAGGGGCCGAGCTGGTGCATACCGACTTTCTTGGGTACCAGCCCGATGAAACTTTTGATGTTATCGTTATGAATCCACCATTCCTTAAACGCTCTGACGTTAAACATGTCATGCATGCCATCGCAATGCTCGCTAAGCGAGGTCGCTTACAGGCCATTCTGTCAGCTGGGGTATTGTTCCGGGAAGACACACTGACAAAAGCGCTCAGGGAGCGAGTCAAACAACTTGGCGGACAAATTTCGCCTCTTCCGGATGATACATTTAGGGAGTCCGGAACAAAGGTCAAAACAGCCCGCCTTGAAATTGATCTTCGCCGCTAACTGACAAGCAACCGGAAAGAAATCTTAATACGAGTAGCCGGTTAAAGTTACCTGACCGGCTTAACTGACTAAATCAATAAAGAGTGAACAGAAATGACGCATACTGCCGTTTCTCAGGCTAATAGTGCTTTGCAGCTACCCACGCTGGAGCATGTCTACGCACTTCTGAAAGCAAATTGTAAACCTGACCGCTTTGACGGGCGTGACGGACCCGTGTGGGGCCAGGAATACTCGTGGAATCTGGCAAAAGATCGCTTACAGGATCTGGAGAAATACGGTAAGGCATATGTCTCCCGTCATGAAGACCGTATGGGGGAAGGATTTAGTTTTGGTCCTGACCTGTTAATTATTCGCTAACGCTCTTAAGGCCTGATGATATGGTAAGCACAACTGGAAAAAATATGTTTTCAAAGCCTATGACCACTTTCACACCAGAACGTATTGAACAAATTTTGGAATTTTCCGAGGGTAGTAACCCAAGCGAAGCAATGAGTCTTAGAGCTGACGAAGTTGCTGTACTGGCACGTATTGGAAAGGCAGTTATGTCGATTGCGCCTGTTTATCAGTGCGAGTTTTGCCACCATGACGCAACCGGGCAACTTCAGTGGCACTGGGAAGATGTGAACAAAGCTTTTTATGATAAATACGATCCAGACAGACGCGGAAGACGTCGAATCCTCTATACCGCCCCGCCGATGCCTTTAGTTTCGGCTGACCTGCTTAACATGGCTTCATCTGCTATTGAAGACTTGCTCACTAACAAAGACAGAAGTGGTGCGGGAATGTGGAATGACATTCCAGAACAGCTACGACGCGCAGCAGAACTGGTAATGGATAATAGCCGGGCCGCTGAAATAGAAGCGATGCTGATGCGTCTTTATGTAGAATGTGACACCGGTGAGCGCAGAGGCAACGGCAGTCAATCTGGCGTAGCAATGCCTTCGTGGCAAACCGTTGAAGAGGCACGTGTGTTGCTGGGGGTGAAATGATGCAGTTCTCGCCAGGGCAGTTTGTAATTCACAACAAGAAGCGCCTTGCGGAACGAAGGTAGACGTACTGACTGAGGTTCACTCCCCTCTCGACTGGTGGCGTAATACCGCCAGGTTTTGATTCATATATGCCGTCCGTTAACGCATTTATATCTGTCATACCTAATTTATCCTGATTCTTTTTTACACAAAGTAAAAGCATCACTTAATGCGATATGTGGATGCCGATAGTTTCAGGCTAATGTTATAAGTTTTGCAATCGTTGCCAGTTTGGATACCACAGCAATGTCAGATGTAATTCCAAAAAGAAAGATTTACGTCCTGAACGCACAATAAGGTTTGTCGAAAGGCAAATTATAGATTTGTAATTTCGAGCACCATATGGAGAAGTTTTTTATACTTTTACGAACATAGTGACCTTTAGGAAAAGCTTAAAATAACACCAAACCTAAAGGGGAATAAGAATGAAACATCTCGCTTTTATTACTGCTGTAGCCGGACTCGGTATGTCTGTTCAGGCCCCAGCTCAGATATATGAATCGGCCTTTAAGGACACGAACGGTATTGAGATCCACGCCCCGTCTTCTCGTCTTATGCTTAATCCGGCATCACCGGTAACTTTGACACTTATTTCAGGTCTTGATCGTTTCGTTAATGTCAAAGTCACGAAAGACACTGGAACTGTCATTCTTAATACTACGACTACACGGACGGGTGTATCAGACCGACTAACAGCTGCTGACGGTAGTGAGTTCTACGGCAAAAAAGTAACTTTGCCTGCTTTGGGTGAAGGCAAATTTGTCGTTCAGATAAACGTGTTAGATCTCAATCAGAAGCCTGTAGCGACCTATAACTATAACTGGCTAATTGATGTCACCCCTCCAGCGGCAAATGCTCTTACCGCTAATACTGGTTCTGGCTCTACCGCTGGTGACGTGTGGAAGCTTGGATTAGAGGCAACGGGGCAGTATGACTTCACCTCTTCGGGCGTAAGTGATGCAAATGGTATTGATAAGGGCCTAATATATATTTACAGGCAGGACGGTAGCCTCTACAGCACTACACAGATGCAGTATGACGTATCCGGCCAAAAGATGTACCACACTTACTCTAAGAATTCAGTTAAGGGAACCGGAATACCAGACAGCAACCTGGATGAAGACTTTACTGCAAAAGTTGTTATCTTCGATAACGCAGGTAATAGCCGAACGCTGCCAACTCAAAAATTTCGCTACGACAACACGCTGGGTGAGATGACACTGTGGGCCGTTCATGATCCAAATACGTCTTCCAGCGTCGTACCCGGGGTTTCTAATTATCCGGCTTACAAAGCCGGTATGGTCGTTAACGAAAACCCTATTCGATTAGTCTACCGGATCCCAAAATCTAACTACCGTGCTTATTCAGAAGGTGGGCTTCAGTTCATCAATCAATATTCCGCCCCCAAAGAGATAGCTGTAGACAGCACTTATGCTTATGTTGAAATGACTCTTCCCTATGGCTCAATTAATGGGGATATGGCTCGTATGGCGAACTTTGGCCAGTGGGGAGGGTATTATCCGTCATACAGCCTCGTTCTAAACCCATCTGCAAACCAAACGCCTGCATTTGCGGGTACCTGGGTAGATTTCCTCGATGATAAGGGGAACTGGGTTAAGTGGAAGGATTTTGAGAGTGTGGCTTCATCACGACTGCCAATTAAAATTTCCCGACTTCGTTTTAACGTTGAAGCCCGGCCCTTTGCACAGGAGATCGGCGGTAAGGCGACCTGCACCATTCCGGCAGGAAAAACCTCGTGTGAAGCGCCTGAGACGTTTGATATGGCCTTGGGTACCCAGGGCTACAATAGAATCCTTTACTTCGTTCGCAGCATCAGCAATCCCATTTTGCGGTCTGAGCAATGGATTATGACACGCTGGAACAATAAACAACTGCCGGTAATAAACTCGATATCATATGACGAGACTAACAAGCAGCTGGATGTACTGGCGTCACTTGAAGGCGATGGTAACTGGTTCGACTCGGTCTCATTGAGGGAATTTTATCTTTCCGATAAGAACACCGGTACCCGGATGTCACCAACAGGCGTAATCAAATCTCGTATCTCAGGTAACTACACGATTGCTTATGATTTATCCCGTCAGTCTGAAGGAAAATACAACGTTGAGGTCAACATCAGGGACTTCTTCCAGAACCAGACCAATAAAACTTTCGGAGAAATTGCTCTGGATAACACTCCTCCGACAGTGGCCATAACATTCGACGGAAAGCCGGTAAAAGACGATACGGTAGTGTACGGCCTGGAGAACCTCAGGATCGCTCTGGCAGATAATCTGACAACCCCGAGGATAACCCGTCTTCAGCTCGTAGGTGGCCCCACAGCTGATAACGTTGAGCTTACGTGGTCACCGGCAGGCAAAGATACATACATGCCTGAGTATCCGAGGCTGTTCCCAAATTTCGAACCATCTGAAAATTATTCAATTAGCGTAACAGTTGCCGATAGTCAGTC
The DNA here is from genome assembly GCF_004010735.1 of Salmonella sp. SSDFZ54. Classification (NCBI taxonomy): domain Bacteria; kingdom Pseudomonadati; phylum Pseudomonadota; class Gammaproteobacteria; order Enterobacterales; family Enterobacteriaceae; genus Salmonella; species Salmonella sp. SSDFZ54. The sequence goes on along the minus strand of NZ_CP034820.1, from coordinate 110,705 downwards.
GAATACCAAAACCTATACTCAGAAGTTCAGTTATCTACCGAATAACCTTGTGCAGTTACATAATCTACGCACATTGTCGGTCAGTTCACCTCTCAAAACGACAGATGGCGTACCACTTGCGTACCTGTCCACTAACGTTCTGCGTAAGACAAATGGAGAAATTGCTAAAGGGGTCCAGAACGCAACGCTGACTGTGCGGAAGGATGCAGCCTTCGGTATTAAATTTAATGGGGCACAGGCGGCTCCAGGCGAGTCAGTTGAGGTGCAAATAGATATGGGCCAGGGGGATAATCTTCTGTTACCCGTTTATCCTTCCGAAAATGGGAAAGTTGGCACCTCAGAATTCATGATTCAGATCGACGAGTTGAAGTAACTACCCGGAGCCGACAGTAAAACTGACGGCTTCAATTTTACTGCCCTCCTCGACTCCGATCAGCCAGTACGTCTTCAGAGATTCGCAAGGAAGAACCGAAAGAAAAGTTACTTTAATCGTACGTTTCCAGCGATGCTTTCAAAAGACAATGCATACTCGTTGATTACGACAATGGGAGTGAGTGTCGAACCCCTTGAGTAAGGATACCTGGTAAATATACAGCCCCGGGGATTCTCTTCCTTCAACCGGGGATGACAACGGGAGTGAGTCCGGCAACTCACACCTGTTGTCACTTCTCTGACATATCGTCATACGAGCTTACTCAAGCGCATCCACAAAGATGGGATCGTTTTGAATCTAAACTGGTACTGGTTAGCCAGTCACTTGCATCTACTCCCCCGTCGATATTTAAGTGACAATTGTAGTGATCTGCAATACTGGTGTCTCAGAAACACTGACGACGGTAGAGACTCAATACCCTAACCCCTGACAACAGAAGTGAGCTTAGAGGTGTTACGCTGCTGTCACCTAATGCTTGGGAATTGCCTGACTCACAACCATTGTCATCCGGAGCTACTGATTAACGTTGAACCGCTGGACTTTAATGACAGTGGTAGTGATGGATAGGCTCATTTCCATTGTCGTCATTTTATCGGACAAGCCTCTTCGTCCTACAGGTTTAAGCTGACAATGGTAGTGATTGGATGATCTCACTACTGTTGTCACTCAGTTCTTTGAGCGGACCCTTCCCTCGGTTGGTCGGCATTAACAACGGTAGTGACTCGATTGGCTCACTGCCATTGTCGTCGTGTCTATTGAGAGCCTTATCAGTGCACCTGAAAAGCAATGACAACGGTAGTGATTCTAATGGCTCACTACCGTTGTCACCGTGTGTATTGAGAGGATGGTCCACTTAACTGGACGTATATGACAATGGTAGTGACTTTAATAGCTCACTACCATTGTCGGTGTGTGAATTGAGAGGATGAGCAGCTCAGCTGTACGTCCATGACAATGGTAATGACTTAATGAGCTCACTACCGTTGTCACCCTGTTAATTAAGAGGCTCATCTGCTCTTCTGGAAGGCTATGACAACGGAAGTGACTTGCTGGGCTCACTGCCATTGTCGCCGTATGAATTGAGAGGATCATCCGCTCTTCTGGATGGCAATGACAACGGTAATGACTTAATAGGCTCACTACCATTGTCACCCTGTGAATTGAGAGGATGATCTGCTTAACCAGACGGCCATGACAACGGTAGTGACTTTCTGGGCTCAATACCGTTGTCACCCTGTGAGTTAAGAGGTTGACCCGCTCTACTGGACGGCCATGACAACGGTAGTCACTTTCTGGGCTCACTACCGTTGTCGCCATATAGAATGAGAGGAGCATCAGCTCAACTGAACGGCAATGACTACAGTAATGAGCTGGATGAAGCATAACCATTGACATCTGGCCCAACCGGAAGCCGTATTCGCCAATCCAATCGAGATTCACAATGGCCGTGACTCGCCGCATTAAGTTCCGGTGTCCTCCCAAAGCTGAACGCACACTCGGAGGACAATGACAATGCCAGTAAGGTACACATCATTACCATTGTCACTATAGCTACCAGAGAAGCCGGGATTTGAATGTCGATGGTAGTGAGTGGGTCAACTCACTGCCATTGTCACCCCGTTACGATATTTTCCGTTGGATGTACTGGCCAATGAAGTAAAGCGTAGAAACCGGGTGTTAACAGGTGACTCAGGAGAAAGCGTTGAATTTCGCAATCTCGATCTACATAGGGTGGTAGAGAACAATGACAACGGTAATGACTTTTGACTCATTACCGTTGACGTGAAAGAGCGGGCTGGGACTAACGAAAATCGAAGAAGTAATTTAGCACCCGGAGCCTAAACCGCCGGGTTAACTTTAGCTGGCGTTGCTGTTCTTTTTCTGGCTTCGAAGACTACGAATATAGCGCAGTTCTTCAGCGGTTAAATCATGGACGGTAAGAACATCATCGCCGTCAATCGGGTCAGCTGGTGGGCATAACTCACCTTCTAAAACAGAAGACCCTGAGTTCTCTTCTTCATCTTCAACCACTTCTAAAGGAGGCTGAGTATTGTTCAAATTCAGATCGGGATCCCGCTTATGAATCTGGAAGTATACTTTTCCGTCTTTCTTAATTTCGGTGTACTTGAGGTATCCTATCGATGCCAACTCTTCAAGAGCCTTTCTCACGGTAGCATTCTGACTATTTGCTCGTGTTTTGAGGTTCAGACGATTTTTCAGCCGAGTAAGGGATATCGGTATAGGATTTGGCGGTAATGACTCTATGAACGTATAGAGAGCCTGGGCGCTTTCCTTCTTGGCCAACTCCTTAATTGCCTTCAGCTGCATCAAAACCTTATGATCGTATTGATAGAGCTCGAAAATCTTAGGATCAACCTGAAGGACAACCTGATCTGATTCCGGGTCTAACAGGGCAGACTGTACCAGATGCGTTGTATAGACTTTGGACGAGTTATTACTGGTGAACGACAAGGTAACGGATGCTAACCTGCGTAAGGAGGCGTCTATACGTTTTCTGGACGCTGTAGATGAGCGATAATTTTCAGGCGTACATAGCTTGAGGAATTCAGTGAATTTTAAGCTTATCGTGTCATTGTTAATCGGATGATTGGCATAGGTTCGAATGATGCCCATCCACGTCTTAAAATCTACTGACATATTAAGACGCTCACCGACAATTGAAATATTGGTGAACCCCTCGCTCTCCATTAAAGAGAGCGTCTGTAACTCTTTCGTTGCGTCAAAGCCAACCGTTTTATATTCCCGATTTTGACGCCCCACACTCTTTGGTGATGGGACGAACAGCCCGAGCCGCATCAAAGCAATAGACTGCACCGTACGGTTGCTGTTAGGACGCAAAATGATGTCTTTACCTGATTCTTTCTCTCTAACAGAGAAAGCCCTGGTGACCAGGTCCTGCTGCTCAGTATCTTTCTCTTTAGTCATAATAAGTTATCACTGAATGTGTAAACAGATTGGTGAATAGTAAGCCCCAGCGAACTCTATGTCACTGGATGGATCATTGTGATGATCCATATCTGTGCATAAGTTCTACCTAAAAAAACGACTCCACTCATTAAAACTTGGCAAAAACTCTTTGCATACAATGACCTGCAACTCTTATCAACAACGGATCAGATCAAGTTAAAAAGATCTAATGAAAAGTCACTACTATTGTCGCTCTGATCACTACTGATGTCAAAAAACTCATTACCAACGTTATAATAATCACTACTAATGTCAAAATAATCACTACTGTTGTCACTGATCACGTCTCAGGCCTTGTGCCGTCTGGCCTGGAGGCAGCGGGGATCTCTTTTGATCTATCAGGAACACTAAGGTACTAATTATTGGAACTACCTTGTGGAAAATGGGGATAAATAAATGCTTAGTTCTTATACAGGTCTCAACTTGCCTCCCTGATAAAAACTGTCGTCAAAGCTAAATCACAGCCACAGGCATTTTCGGTGGATAAATTTTTGAGAAATAGAAGCATACATGCAGACTCGTGTCGCAAGTAATTGAAAGTAATGATTTATTTAAATAATGCGAGTCACCTTACCTCACAGTGGAAGTTTAAGTCTAACCTCACTACCATTGTCACTTAAAATCATTACCAACGTCGAAATAGTCTCTACCATTGTCTTTTAAGTCACTCCCGTTGTCACTTATGTCGCTACTGTTGTCAGTGACAATGCTCCAGCCCAGTAACCATGCGGCCTACAGCGTACCGGGATCTTCTTTGTACTCTCTGGCACCTTTGGGATCATTTATTGGATCTACATGAGGGATAAAATCTTTTGACGATTTCGTAGTGCAGTTATACCAGCGACTTAGCAAGACAAAAGCTGCAATTTAGTGACGAGTTACTAGTCTGCCCAACAAGAGCAATGCAGAGAAGATATGTGGTGAAATGACCATGGTAGTGAGTCTAATCACTACCATGGTCCGCAGTAAGCGTTACTTACGCAATGAACGTCGGACTGATTTGCAACAACATGGGCTACGGCGCATCAGAAGGCGGCCGTTGTGCTTCAGCAAAACAGCCCTGCTTTATTTTAATTCTTCAATGTTAATCATGAACTCAGATCTGCCAGTAAGGCCGGATACAGCAGGGAAAATAGGAAAGCTACGGCTGTCCCCGAGCCCCAAATCCAGTTGAAGCTCTTTGCTTTCACCTGGCATCGCAGAAACGCCATTTACAGTCACGCCGAATGCAGCGTCCTTACGGACAGTAAGCACTGCGTCCTGAAGCCCTGTAGCGATTGAACCATCCTTTTTACGCAGCTGGCTGGCATACAGAACAGCCAGAGCAGTATTGTCAGATGTTTTGAGAGAAGCATTGACAGCTAAGGTTTTCAGATTCTCTAGCCTGACGAGATTGTTTGGAAGGTAGTTAAATTCGACTGAGCTTTCTTTAACGTTGTTCACGTATAGGAAATTGAAAAACCAGTCGATACCATTGTCCACGCCTTATGCCACGTGAGCCTTTCTGCTTTTCCCACCACTCCGGTGGTTTCCCTCTCTGTATGGTCGATTTTTATACCGTAACAGGCTGTTTTTTATACTTTCACCGATTCCCGGGCACACTTAGCCTGTGTCAGGCCGGCATATACCTCAGTAGACTGATATCCCGCGCGTTTTTCTTCAGCCCTGATACATTCAGCCCCGCAATGGCCCGGCGGTATACCATCCGGCAGCCACACAGCACGCATTCGAACGGGTCACGACTCAGGAACTGTTTCACCATTTGTGCATAGCACACTTTCGCCACTGGTTCCGGTTTATCCATCCCCAGTGCACGGTACACCTGCGGCAGCTTCTCTCCACACACACGGTTGGCAAGGAACCCGAAGTACCTCACCATCTTAAAAAACTTCTCCGGGATGTGCTGTTTCAGCCTCGCGACCAGCTCACGCTGTGTCAGCGTTTCCGTCGCCGTTTCTCCCGTTTTGTGGTCCAGGTAACGGAAGCTCAGGCTTGCCCCTCCGTTGTAATGAGCCAGTCGGGAAGCCGCTATTGGTGGCTTCTTCAGATAACGACCCAGGTAGCGTGCCGTATTCCGCCCTCCGGCTGTCTTCTTCGACATGTACACATGCCAGTATTTTCCGCCGGATTTCAGCACCAGGCTTCTCCACTGTGATTCCGTCGTGATATGTGACAACGACTCCGGCATTGCCATCCCCTCTGACCACGCTTTCAGAAGCAGCTGCCGCATATTCCACATCCACCGTGAACGCATCGCGTCTTTCAGGAAGCTCAGCTTTTTCCACTGACCATGCTTATTCAGACCTCCACAGGTTACAGACACATGTACATGCGGATGCCAGTTGAGACGACGGCCATACGTGTGGATGGCGCAGAAGATACCGGGTTCATCTCATCTTTGGCCTGAACTGTGAGAGTGTATGTTTCGCCTTCATTAAGAGACGGAAAGATCTTGGGATAATTAGGTGCATACAGGTTGTTTCCCAGATTCACCCAAGACAATTCCACCGCATCAGAAACAGGGCCACCGCGAAGAGTCATACGGCTTAAGGATGGTTTAGTTAGAGCATCGGTGAGCTGTATACGGACGTTCTCCAGCCCATATACTGTTACGTTTTTGCTGATCGGTTTTCCTTCGTAGCTAATACTTACAGATGGTGCTGTATTATCAACGACAACTGTTTGATAAGGGAGGTTACCGGTATTGTTGAATGTATCTTGGGCATTAATCACCACGTTATAACTGCCTTCTGGTACCTCTTTCATGTTGAACTCATACGTGTAGTTCCCAGACGCCATATTTCTACCTGTTTGTTTGCCGGTTACGCTTATTTCTGCGTTGTTACGGTTTTTATCTGACAACCAAACTCGATTTACATAAACATGGTCGAAATATGAACCATCTCCAGGTTGATTCACGTAAACCTGGAGAATGTTGGTGGTTTCATTGTAATCAAATCCAGTGACGGAGGGACCCAGTGTATGCCAGGCTATATTCTCCCATATAGGGGCAAAGAAGGTTGCTTCGGTGGTTGACCTTACTTCATAGCCACTATGAAGATAACCGGTAGTGCCATTTATAATATCCTGGGGCAAAGAGACGGTACAGGTTGTTGAGCCAGCTGGAATACTGCATGTTGCTCCGCCAGTGATTTTTTGATCATATGGCCTGGCCTGTACATTGAATCGGATATTAGTAAGTTTTATAGGCATATCAGATGCCTTGAACAGGTTCCAGTTTACGCTGTTGAACCATGTTCCATCAGCCTTTTGTCGTTCTATGGGTGAACTTCCCCAAGCCGGACTCTTTACAGAGGCAGGATCCCAGTTGAGCCAGCTGGCATACTGACCAAGATCTCCTCCAGACCATTGATATGTATTCACAGGTCTATAGTAGTTTCCATCTAAGGCACCCTGTGGCAGCTTAACTTCCACGTAGACATAGGTGGCATCTTCGGAAAGGACCTGTACTCCGCCATAGTTATTGGTAATGCTCATGCCACCATTTCGATATGGCTTCCAGTTAGTTCTTGGGATACGTATAACCAACTTGTAGGGGTTTTCCAGCACTGTAAGGCCTCGTTTAAACGGGACGTATCCCGAAGAAATGCCGGGTACAACACTGGTGCTTACACGTGAGTCATGAACTGCAAATGGCGTAAATTCTCCCATTTGATCGTCATATAAAAACCGCTGGGGAGGAATGTTAAGCGTATTTCCTGCCAGGTCCGTAACGATGAAATTGAAGGTGAATTCTTCATCAAGATCACTTGAGGGCATGCCAGCCTGGGTGTTCATATCTTTAATCCACGGATAGAACGCACGTTTATTGGCTGTGTCATAACTCAGGTTATTGTCGGAGACCACAGAACCATTACTTCGTTTAATGACAAGACGGATCTTGTCAATTCCACTAGCATCCTCAATACCGTCTGCAAATATAGAAAACTGGCCACTACCGCCTCGGCCCAACTCCCAAAGTGGCCCAGAAAGTACCATGTCGTAACCTGCGTTTTGACTCGGATAAATACTCTTATAGCGTGGAGGAGTTGTATCAACGATGAAATGATAAGTAGATGTGCTCACTACAGTCTGGCGAATATCCAGAGTTTCATTGACTACAGTAAAGGTCCCTTCTCCGAGCGCCGGTAGAACCATATCCTTTCCATAGTATTCTGTTCCATCGGCAGCAACGATACGATCTGCAACGCTCGTTTTGGTCGAGACGGAGGAATACATAACCTTTTTATCGCTGTCTCGTGTGACCGTCACTCGCTCGTACCGATCAAGACCCGATATCAAGTTCAGAGTCAAAACACCAGCGGGATTAAGATATGTTTGTGTTGCAGGTTTGATATTCCGAACAGCCTTATTGGTATCTGTAAATGAGTAGCTAAATACCTGAGCATGTGCCGAAGATACAGTAGCAAGGGCAGTTGCAACCATGCAGCCAATTAGAGTTTTACGCATATGATGCTCCGGGAATAGGTTATAGCCTTATTCTACGGATTCAGCCTACAAGGTCCGGTCGGATAAAGTGATAATTTGCCTGTTAAAAGAGACATCAAGTGAGAAAGCAACCAACGTACAGAATGCAAAATGGCGGCAGTGCATCTGGATGACGCAAAAGTAACTTTTTGTATCCACTTTTTTGGATTTTAGCCTTCAAAATGAGTATTCAACCAATCATAAAAGTAACTTTTGATAGACGCTGCTCCTTTATGTTTGCCAATTGTGCTGATATGTTTGTAAATTCAAGGAAGCGAGATTTTAAAAGCATCTGTTGAGTCAAATTTATGTAAAATAACAGGGAAACCATCACTTCTAGGTTGAGGAAACCCAATGTTATACATGCTCTTATGCTGTTTTCTGATGCTCAACAGTACATTCGTTATGTTCAGAGCAATGTCTGCAATAAGTAAAGGATCCGCTAAAGAAAACCGGTCTGAAATATCGCTGATAGTCCTAGCAACACTTGGAATCGCATCACCATTCATTGTCGCAATGATTACTATTAATGAAAGTATGACATCTAAAACAGTAACAGATTTTTCTTTGGGTGCTCAGTGGTACGGAATGGTTTCAGCGGTAGCGCTAATGGGGTTATATGCTCGACGCGTTTGGAAAGAGAAGAAGTCCTTATTTACTGGCGCTTTCCTGGCCTCTTCCTTAATGGCCTTTATTTTTACTGACAGCCTTGTTTTCGTATCCCAGAAGGACACCGGCGTTCTGGCTACTTTCGTACTCGATAAAAACGCTGGAGATATTGATTGTAGTCGCCCGGCTATGATTGTCCATTACAGTAAAGGTGTTCCAACGGACTGGCGTTGCCCAACCAGTATCATGTTGATGGCGTATTCTTCATATCCTTTTTTACCCTGGCCTGAGTATAGCCATGGTACCAGCCAGTCTCTTACGGTTGTTATTGATACATTTATGGAAAACGCTGTTAATCTCAGCCAAAAATAAAAAATAAACCTCACTAGTGAGAGGTTTTATAAACCTGAGCCACCAATCTAATTAACTCTATATTTTTGTTTTAGCTTTTTTAAAGATAGACTTACCGAATAAAACAGCAATTATAGAGCAAAGGCCTGGCGTTAGGACAAAAGCTAATAATGCACTGCCAAAACTTGTCATTTCAGGCACCAGGAACCAGCTGATAGGCCACGTCAGGGCTGGTAAATTTAGCGGATCATAAAGCGCATGTAGAGCGCTTAACACACAGTAAAGTGCTAAAAAGCAAACTAGATAAACAACGATCCACATTTTAATTTGCTCAGCAATTTCAAATTTTGGACTGCCCATGCTTTACCTCAGTGGCTGAATATTGATGGTTAATATCTTTAATCACCCGTAAGCACTTAGTGCATACCTTAGTTCGATTTGTCTGCTTGTCCAGAGTGTATTTAACTTCAAGTTGACCTCCAGCATTAAGCAAAGTGAGCATCTCATCTTCTAACACGCTTCGGTAAATGGTCTTGGCCGAGAGTGTGCCCGGTAACGAGTACTCAACATAATTGTTTGAAACTCTTACCGATTTAGGGATTTTACCACTGAGCTGGGTTTCATTCGTTGAAGGCATTACAGTTACTTTAATCACAGTTGCCGGTGACCAGAAATCCTGATAACGCACTTTATGAATTTTATCAGCTCTAAGGCCTAACCACACATTTCCGGCGATAAGAACAATAAGCAATCCATAAACTGATCGTCGAATGTTACGCCTTTTAATCACAATGTCCCCCATCCCTCAAATATCATTCTAAATAACTGCACCAGGATATCATGAGCGTAATTAATAGAATTCTTCATAACCGGGGTTTTCAGTTGAGTTTGCGGACTCTTTACTTTGCGGTTTCTCACCCTCTAGTTGAGTATCCCTGACAGGCTTGGATTTACCCATGCTCCTCTGAAAGGTATCCATAACAAACTCAATATCTTCTTCTGGCAGGCTGGTGGGTTGGTTGCTCATAGGACTTCCTCTTGTTGAATACGTTCGGCGTACAGGATGCGAACCGAAACGGTCGTGTTTTCAAACTCGTTCTCAAAAACGTCCATCCATTCCGTCCGGAATTCTTCCCCCAAAAGGTTATCGAGCCCCTGAAGAGATAATGGAAGAACGGCTGCTAGAGATCCCCCGGCTGCGAGATGAGATGCAGCTGCCTGGAGATGCAGCCTGGCCCGGTTATCGGCAAAAGGTGGGTTCATCACGACATAATCAAACTTCTTCTGTTGATTAGACTTAGACCATGTGAGGAAGTCAGCTTCTGTCGTATCGTATCCCTTAGCCCGGGAGATAAGGCAATTCAAAGTATCAAGCTCGATGCCAGTAACGATCACACCGGCAGGGAATGATTTAAGCAAATCCGCATGGCCAATATTAGGCTCCAGGAGGGTATCCCCTTCCCCTGCACCAAGCAGGGAAGATACATATTCGCTGATTCGGCAAGATGAAGGGTAAAACTGATGCGATACAATATCAGGCATCTCCCCTATCTGGCCGATGTAACGAATAACCTCACACGGATCATAGGAAAATGTCACATCGTATTTTGTTACTGTTGCCCCTAAGAACCGAAGGGTGTCAGCGGCAACACTCGAAGATTTGCGTTCGGCGAGAGACCCTAAAGATGTCCAGCAACTCCATTTATTGTCCCCGTCATTTTTAAACATCAGTTCAGAAAGCTGCATCCGGGTATCAAAGTCGATGCACTGCTTAAGTACAGGGAATGCCTCCAAAGATTTCTTGCTATGAGCCATACGGTCGGCAGGTAATGCCAGCGGTACGATAGCTGATAAAATATTGTTAAGCCGCTCGGCGATATCAGGGTGGACGTCAATATGCATTGATCCATTTTTGTAAACCCTGAAACGAATACTGTTGCCATCGATGCAGATCCATTTTCTGAACCCCTCATGTTCGACCAACGCCTCAACCAATGATTTGGTGTTATGGATCGCCTTCACCTGTTCGCCACGGAAGAATGCGCATATAACGCGGAGCTCGCTCAGCGGTGAAATGCCAGACTCTTTAAAATCCACCCTTAATTTCTGCCAGGGGTATTTAGACGGCTCGCAAACTCCGGTAGTGATCATGCGGGTGGAGAACCCAAAAGCTTTGTTTGTCTTGTGACTGCGGCTCAGAGACTGGAAGACGTCGTAAACCCTTTCTTTAATAAATTGATTGCGGTCATTAAGCAAAGCAACGACTGTGCCCACTACAGCGTCAGCTGTGAAATCAGGGATCACCTGAGGCGGCATAATATAACGGTCGGCCGTAAACTGCTTATCCCATTCGTTACGTTTGGCATCCGACATGATAGGCAAAACATCAGTGAGTGCCATAACGCATTTCCAGTATTCTGATCTCAGAGCGTTTTCTGCGAACAAAGCATCCGCTTCTGAGATGCTGTGGTTGTAGCCTGAGAGATAAGAATAAAGTTTCTGGTGATTGTGGGTTTTGAACTGGACAGCCATGAGTTTCAACAAGCAGAGTTCATCATTATAGGACTCAACAAGATCCGCGATAATGCCGAGCTCTTTGCGCATATCTGGAAGAAATGTTTCAGGAGAGCTAACCACCAGGCTATGAGAGGTTGTTAAAGCCAGTACGCTGTGACCTGCATTATCGGGTTTAGCTTCAGAATCAAGAGATGACATTTTACCGGTCCTTTAGAAAAAACTTTTACCAGGATAGCAACGTCGCTCAGTAACCTAATAGGTTCAGTGACACGAAAAAGTTTTTTATGTCTCTGAATAAAACTTAAAGATGTCAACTCATAGAAAGAAGCAAAAAAAAAGCCCCGCATAAACGGGGCAAGAACGATACATGGAGGTTTAAAAAAGGCGGGCAAAAAGCCTGAATCCTTAATGACTCTGACAAAACCAGCACTTTGCCAAAAGTAAATTATTCTGCGTCCGGCTGTGGGTCAGTATCCTGATCGGTCTCTTCCCCTGCCTTCTTAGCATTTTTTTTACGTGGGTATTTTGGCTTCTCACCATTAAGTTTTGCCTGACGATTCTCCGCACGGCGAAGCTGCTTGTTCTCTGATTCTGTGATCTCTTTTGAAAGATTTCTCAACATCTCCAGAGTACTGCGGTTCAACGTAATGTTGATTTCTTCGTCAGCACTTGAATCTGTCAGCTCCGGCAATTCAATATCCCCCAGTTTCTGTAATAAGCTGGTGGTGATGAGTTTGACGCCTTCTACGGCTTTTGTGGCAATAACCGGCGGAATCCGTGCTGGCTTGAAGTCTGAAGGTCTGACTCGTACCTGACCATGTTGGGTTTTTTTCACCGTGATGCCATTCGCATCGGCCTGCTCAAGTTCTGCGATCATCTTCTTGATACGTGAAATTGCTTCTGTTTCGCCGAGCTCATCGATCAGTGAAAGCACGTTAACATACGAAATAGCGTCAGCATGAATCCATTTCTTGATAACAACAGAACAGGTTGTCAGGCGGATAAGAGAACTGATGGTCGTCGGGCTTTTATTTTCACGTTGAGCAATTCGTTCGAGTGACCAGCCAGCAAGAGAATGTAGGCGACGATAGGACTCGCCAAGCGCAACAGGAGAAAGCGCAAGACCACGGTTACCATCAATGGTCGCGAGCTCACAGCCAATTTCATCTTCTTTAATCTCAACGCAAAGGATTGTGATGTCATGATCTTCATCACATGCCATCATTGCGGCTTTTAAACGGCAGTGCCCCTGGCGAACAAAAGGTACCCCATCAATGACACGTACTCGGATAGGGTCTACATAGTCACCTCGAATGTAGGCATTCTTGATGTTGTAGATGTGTTCTTCAACCTCAGGGAGCTTATAGTAATCGTCACCCATTCCCATTTCGCGGGAGTTGAAGCCTGGCGTGACCTGAATTACTGAAGGGTGGATAGCCCATGCTTTCTGGTCACTTACTTCAGTACAAAGTTCAGGGTTTGCATCACGGAACTGTTTAAGCCCAGTGACGTAACGGCCTGTGCCAGTAACTACTGAAAAGGCAACATGGGCCGTTTTAAAGACCTTGTCATTAGCTTGCTGTGTAGGTTCTGTCAGTAAAACACTCATAGGGGCTCCGTTACATTTTTCTGCTTACTTTCTGCGTAGCGGGGATACTACCGAAAAAAAAATTCATAATTTTTCGCAAAAAAGGTACTTTTTGAGCCTATTCTGATTTTTTACAAAAAAAGGTGGCTCCCCATTACTTGTGATGGCATAAAAATCGCTTCATAAACAAATACATAAATCCAAAACATAAAGTTCAGGTATAAGTGAGGAAAAATCTTATAAATCCGAAATGCTGAAAGTCAAAACTGTGCGTCTTAAACAACTTTTTTTTGCTCCCTAAGTTATTAGTTAAAGCCCGTGGTTAGGTACGATACCAGCACCTAAATTTCTCTCTCAGGTATAGACACTTTGACTCGACATCTCAGACACATGCCGATAATCAAATGGGCTGGTGGAAAAACGAAACTGATGCCTTTCATCAGCCATCACTACCCACACGATCATAGTTGCCGGTGGGTAGAACCCTTTATAGGCGGTGGTGCCGTTTTTCTGAACATGTTTGCACAAAATGCATTGCTTGCAGATAGCAATCCAGACTTGATCAACCTATACAGGACTATTCAAAGACAGAAAACTAACTTTATAAATCAGGTCCAAAACTTGGCGGATAAAACCTTTGTCGAAAAGGACTACTATGAGATGAGGGACCGTTTCAACAAAACCTGTATTTCTGGTCAATCGCTTCAAAGAGCGGCTTTGTTTTACTCCCTGAATCGCCTGGGCTATAACGGTATGTGCCGCTATAACTCAGAAAGAATCTATTCAGTGCCGTGGGGGAAACATACAGAACTGAAGCTTGACCTCAATAAAATAGACTACCTTTCATTTCGTCTTTCAGGTATTGAACTGATCACCGCTGGTTTTGAGGAGACTCTGGCCGCAACCGGTGAAGGAGATCAGATTTACTGTGATCCGCCATATGACAAAACAAGCAAAACTAGTTTTGTCAGTTACGATGGTAAACCGTTCAGCCAAAGCGACCACGTGCTGTTAGCAAATATGCTCGTTGACGCTCACAGAAAAGGCGCTGCTGTTGCGATATCAAATAGCCTGACATCATTCACTTTGGGCCTCTATGAAGAGCGTGGATTCGTCATACACAGACTCAGCGCTTACCGATCCGTAGGAAGTAAGCCGAATACACGGAAAACGGAAACAGAAATACTGGCCGTGCTGAAATAGAGTAAATTCTAATCAACTAGGCTAATCCATTCCTCAAAAGTTAATACCTCAGGGTAAGTTCGTTGAACATAAGGTATAAACTGAAGCTCTTCTATTCTCCGGTCGCCCCTCTTTCCTTCGCAAATAAATGAAATGAGTCCTTGCTGAGAAAGGCCAGTAAGGACGCTCATAAGTCTTATATTTAGACTTTTAAGCTGTAAGTCGTTATTAATGTCCTCCACTTTATGAGAGCTCTGGCCTGAACGTTTAAGATACTCGTAAACCATGAAATTCGAATTTCGTCGTTTTAACAATTTTTCGGTTATGCATTCCTGAATGAAGTCGCCAAGAGCATCTAAAAGCGGACTGAGAACTACCGGGAAAGTTAATGTGTAACTTTGAGAAGTTTTAGACAAAGTGAATGAGTTTAGAAAGCTAAAGTTTAGTCTCTTTTTTGAATATGGAACATAAGCGACAAGAGTAGTCGACATAACAGTAAGTAAAGCTTCAAGATGGTTCACTGTTATTAAAGTGGTTTTATCTGTATTTCTAAGATTATGGAAATCAATAAACGCTACTCTTGAACGGCTAAGCCAATCTTGTACTTTAATGTCGATAGAAAATTGCGAGATATGATTTGAACATTCATTTTGGGTGATAGGGCATGCAGACGAAAGATGGTTATGGATTATCATGCATAGCACAAAAAAAGGAAAACGGCAGGCTGTGGGGCATTGAAAACCGGTTAAAGAAAGCTTAGACGTTTCATATGCGCTTACCGGAAAAGTAACTTTTCTTAACGTTGGCTTTGACGATGTTCTTGCATTTTTACAAATGAAACCGAGACCCAGATCATTGTGCATTTTAAAGTCCATCTCCATCATCACCTTTTAGCCTTAACTGTATGGTATTGGTATACAAAAAATTAAAATTATAATTAATAAGATTATCATTTTTTTACAATAGAAAAGGTTCTGATAGAGGGGAATTTAAATGTAAAAGATTTATACTCGCAGATCTTTATGAGGGATAAAACCCATTGCGTAAGCAACAATATTACGTGAGTGAGTCCTAACGACAGTTAAAGTCTTGGCTCTATATTTAAGCAGCAAAAACATTTAACTGTCTTGGAGTTTATTTAACTTAAAAACTGTTATTGCAGCATAATTTTTCGAATCAAATTCATAGAATTTTCTGACTTTTCCAGTCAAATGATAACGTTCACCCAATAAAATGTGATCCTGTTTATCGGCCGTTAAAGCGATCCCGTCATTTCTAACTTTACCAGTAAATGTAAAAAAATAACTCCCTTTACTTTTTGCGTACGCGGCCCTGACTTCAGTAAATGTTAGTTCAATGCTTATGACCTGGCCGATATTGTAGCTATGTTTTAAAATTTCTTGTTCATTTTCCGGAGTTTCAGACAACATCACATCAAAAGTTGTAAATAAACAATCCAGCTGGCGTTCTGTCAAGAAACGGTTATTGTCTAATTGCGCCAATATACTATTAGAAAACTTAGTGTTAGCCTTTTTTGCTTTCTCAATAAGGACGTGGTTTCTGGATTTCCATGCTTCGAGTGTTGGGTTAACACGCAGTTCCGGAATGTTATCGAGAAAGGTAATTGGCTCTAGTGCCACTAATTTTTCAATAATGGGTCCAACTGTTTGTACCCCATGACACTTTTCACATAAATCAGCCCCTTTGTGGCCTGTGCCCGCACATTCGTTACATTCTCTTTCGATAGGTGCATAATAATTTCCATCTCCGTTAAGTGATACATTCACTGAGGCTGGTACCATATGACCATCAAGAGTAAAGAAAAGAGATTTCATTTTCGAAACACCTCCAAACGTGCCTCTACGATTGCTACAGCTTCTTTCACAGTTTTTTCATAGTGGTCATGCCCTTCAGGAAATTGATCAAAACGTTTACCGTGTTCTAACTCTTCCATGTTGCGTTTAAGGACTTCATGAGTTAGAAGCAAATCACTATAATTATCGATAAGAGTCAGCTTTATAGGTTTAATCACTCAACTAATCCTCGTTTTTAATATTCCTTAAGGAGATCTCGAATTTCCAGAAGCTCTTCTAATTTTGGTTTAGAAACAATGATTGCTGTATTTTCGTCGTTAAGTAAAGACAATAAAATATTTAGCTTTTCATCATTCAAGATTATTTGAACACCATCATTGGAAAATATTACATTATTACTATTAACATTTTTGAACAAGTGTGCACTATCTCTACCAAATTTTAGTTCTGTTTGAGTATTCGTTATAGATTCCGTATGTGTACTTTCCACAAGCTCAAGAAATTCAGATTTTAGCCGTTCTGTTTTCTTATGCGAGAGGCGCTTAATACCCAAAGTCTTACGAGTGACTGCCGAATTTTTCTTTTCTGGTCCGCCTTTATTTAAGGTGTCTGGTCCTGCTCCAGCTGCATTGTGTTCAGGTATGCCTACAATTTTGCTCGTTGTAGTCTCAATATTCTTAACGCCAGGTAAGAAACCTTCTATATGTTTTAAAACCATTTTGTGATCGTTGGAATATTTTAACATTATTTCAATGGCGAGCGTTTTTTTGATTAGATTTAGGCTAATCAAACGTTGAAGCTCTAATGGCATATCAAGGATTTTTAGCATATTACGAATTGCGGTAGTTGATCGTTGATATCGCATTGCTAGTTCTTCAACCGAATACCCGAGACTAACAGCATGAGCTAATGCATGAGCTTGCCCAACCGGATTTAGCCCATTGCTTCTGTTACCATCGAGGTTCTCAAGGTATTCTTCAATTTCGTTTTTATAATCGATTAGGATAACAGATAATTTTGGAATATTAGCACCTTCAGAAATTGCTAATTTTAAGCCATGAAAACGAGTATGACCTTGACGAACTAAATATTTACCTTTTCTTTTTACGACCTTGATCATATCAACCTGCCTTCCTTCCTTAAAGGCTTGTTTGATTGACACAATCATCGACTTGACAGGTTCTTGTTCGTAACACAAATCTCCGATTACCGCCTCTCGGGGATTAAATCCCTTTTCAATTTCAACTAGATTAGTATCCACTTCAATGACTGTATGTTTGCTGTTGTTCATATCTTCCTCCTGTTTACTACATGATACATGAACCTCAAATTTGCCAAATAGGGCTGATACATCTAAAAGGTAAACTCAAAAAATTTGCTTAATAAAATTAAAATAAAAACTGTCTTGAATAAAACAATGATAGTAGACCCTCGTTCATTTCCGTTTGCGATCTGTAGATATTGTTAAAGGAGCGCTATTCCTTGTTTTATATGGACTTATCATTGTTTTCAACAGGATAGATCAATTCTTTAGATCACTAAAGATCAATAGAGTTCAAGTAAAGATCACGGCATCTTTAACTCATTGATTATAGTGACTTTATGAAAGGATCCGGCATTCGGATGCATGCGAAAAGCATTTGAATGAATAAGGAAGGCATTTACTGGAATGCTTATGGCATTTAGGTTAATGCGTAAAAAGCATTTGCAAGAATATGTTATAAACAGTTTGCCAAATGAAAATCTTATCACCGACGAGTTAAGTTAATGATTAAAAACAACGAGTTAATCCATCCTTTTGACGTAACCAGTAATGAATCAGGTAAGACTTATCAACTGACGCCTAACTCGTCCAAGTCGGTTCAGCCCGTGGCCCTGTTGAGATTGAGTGTATTTACCCCTGTCGGCACAAAAGAAAACCGCGACCGAAACTTTGAAGTTGATGCCTCTGATGAGCTTTCGTGTATGGAAATTGCAAGATCGGAGGGTTATGACGACATCAAGATAACTGGTGTCAAACTATCTATGTCTACCGACTTTAAGTGCTGGCTCGGGATCATCATGGCTTTCAGTAAATATGGTTTTACTTCCGAGAAGATTACCCTGACTTTTAACGAGTTTGCGAAGATGTGTGGTATCAGTTCAACAAACATCAACAAACGAACTCGTGCGCGCTTTAAAGAGTCATTAATGAACCTTGCATCGGTAGTGCTTGCCTTCTCAGACTCTCGGAGTGGTCGGTTCACAGTAACGCATCTGGTGCAGAAGGCTATGATTGATCCAAAAAGCGATACTGTTGAGTTGGTTGGGGATCCTTCTATGTGGGAACTGTATCGTTACGACCATAAGACATTGTTAAGCCTTCAGGTTCTATACATTTTGGCTAAAAAAGAAGCTGCGCAATCTCTCTATATTTATTTTGAAGCAATGCCAGCTGGTACGTTGTTCGTTAATATGAAACGGTTGAGGGAAAGGTTGCTTCTTACAACCCCTATTCGTACGCAAAACCAGATAATTCGTAAAGCAATGCGGGAACTTGAATCTATCGGATATCTCGATTATCAAGAAGTTAAGAAAGGTCGCGACATACAATTTCAGATCTTCAAAAGAAGCCCTAAGCTGGCCCTCGCCAAACAAGGTTGAAAGCTACCAGGTATGCACTGGTTATAACATGCTGAAAAATAAGTTATTTATCAGTGCTATGCTTAGTGCTTCTTTTACTACTGGTCTTACATCTCGGCTTAATGTGCAAAAAAGTAACTTTTCAAACGAACTCCTGACTATTCATCTGTATGCCTTTCTGGCTCAAGCGTACATGCTAGCCCATTCATTAAATGCCGTGGAGCAAGATGGTTTCGTGCGCACTCTATTCACGTGAATGCCTTTTGTGGATTACGCCTCTTACATTCATACAAATGCTTTTGATGTCGGTATCCCAAAAAATCATTCATTGAAATGCTTTTGTTTGCCACTGTATCCCGAGCATAGCTATGCAGTGGTATAAAAAGGCATTTTGGTGAATGGCATTAGGTCGAATGACACACAGTACAGCTTTGTTAAGAGCGAGAATGGTCCAAGACATCTATGACATTGGGCATCAGAAGGACTATGTGTTTGATATGAGATCAAAAAAATATCAGAAGCATCACAACTCCAATGGCATTCAAAGAAATGCCTTTGTTTTGTTAGTACACCAAACAACCCAAAATTCATGCAGTTATATCAAAGACTCATTCGCAAAAGGACTCAGCCAGAAAGCATTTGCTTAAATAGCATTGGCCAAAAGCATTCGAATGAATGATGTTCATATGGACAAGACAAAGTCCCACTCACGCCCAGAGGTGTAAAAGGCATTTAGATGAATGACGCACCGGCCGAGGATTGTATGTAGTTTCTCCAACTGATAGTTGCCGAACCAGGGAGCACAGTGATATGCGGCCTTCTCAGAATCAAGAGATAGATATTAAGGGAACAAAAAAGATTAGATATGAAGCTTAGTTACCTGCCCGATATCTAGTTAGAGCTTTTCAAACCATCAAAAGTGACTTTTATGCTTGAGGAGTCTCATCAGCTTCAGGATTGAGCTTAACGTAATCTTACCCCCTCCCCTCTTTCAAACTTTTACTAAGCGTTCACTGGTACTTTTCAAAGATTATGCTTTAGGCCCCTTTGCTTAAAAATTCACCAATCGCTAAACGTTAAAAAAAGGGGGTTTATGCGAACGGAAGGATCGGAATAAAAAAGTATTATTCATTCGCGTTTACGTGAACTCAAATCTACACGGAGTAATTATGGAACTTTCTTTAAATATTGGCCTTAGTGAAAAGAAATCTAACACGGCTGCACTTTTTAAAACAAAAAGCGCAAAAGTGATTTTGTTTGTTCTGCTGACCGTGCTTTTTTGCGGTCTGGCATATGCGGGTTCAGATGATGGGGCACTGGGAGATATTTGGTCATACATGAGTGAAAGTATGACTGGAGCTCCGGGCAAAATTCTGGCAGCCGCGATGTTGATCTCAAGCGTATATTTCTCTGTCCTTAAGCCTAACCCGGGCCTGGCACTGGTTTCATTATTCATGATGCTGGTAATGGCCAACGGCGAGAAAATTATCAGCACCTTTATGGATGCTGGCGTACCGCTGTAATTTATTGTTAATCATGCATGAGGGGGTTCATCCCCCTCTCTGGATTTTTAATGAGTAAGCAGAACGACGTTCCTCAGCATACCTATAGATTCCCTTTCAGGATCAACATGCCTCTACTGATTTTGTTTTGGGATGCAAAAAAAATAGGGCTTGCATTCATTCTGGTTGCATTTGGGAATATCTTCGAATGCTTCGGGTTTTCTGTTGTAGTAGCGGTTGTATATTGGATTGCGTATAACAAAGCAGCTGAGTCAGGAATAAGAGGATTGCTAAAACACAGACTCTGGTGGCTCGGTTTTTTGCCAGGTAAAGCAGTTTTTAGTAGCCGTTATTTCAACGATCCATTTATCAGAGATTTGTATTCTTGATGGAGCTATGAATGAAAATGCTAAGTGGCATTAACATCCCTTTTTTCAAAAAATCTAAAAAGGATGAAAACGGTGATCTTGAACAGTCATACGTAAAGAAAGATGAAAGTGCTAAGGGACGTTTTTTGGACATTAAAAAACGATTTAGCCCACAAGCTGAAGCGTCAGGTGCTGGAATTACATACAGCGCCCTGATTAATCGTGATACAAAACTTATCCGCATTAATACTGTTTCAATAGCCGTCATTGGGTTATTGGTTGCAAAGATTCTTTTTTTCACTGACCCAGTGACGATTGTTACCCCTCCAAACATGAATGAAGAGATCACGGTTGTTGGTAACAAAGCATCGGAATCTTATAAAACACAATGGGCTCTCTTTTTTAGTACCCTTTTAGGGAATATTAATCCAACTAATATTTCCTTTGTGACGGCCTATGTCCTCGATGCCCTTTCACCTGAACTACAGGCTAAAACGAGTGAGTCTTTACAGGAGCAGATAAATATCATGCAGGCTCGTGGTGTTGAGCAGACCTTTAAGCCTAATGATATTTACTTTGATCCAAAAAATGACATGGTCTATGTCTGGGGTACCAAAACGACTCGACTTGTAAATGTTCCGGACAAAACTGAATCATCGAAATGGACTTATGAATGGGTTCTCGGGATGAAAAATGGTCGCCCAAGAATTGCATATGTAAATCAATATTCCGGAACACCGAATATTAAAAAAATTACGATAAACGGCAAAGAGCAACTGGCAACGCTGGATAATCCGCCACCGTCTACAGGTAACAAGTGATGATTAAAAAAAAGGGCTTAGGGTTCAACGCAATTACCGCATTGATCATGCTCACGACTTCGAACTGCGTAATCGCTGAAGAATACCAATTGCCAGCAACAATTAATAACCCGGTTGTAATGCCAGTTGGTGCTGACGGATTTCAGAATGGAGCTGCAAAAGCCATTATTCCGGGTCAAGCTGGTTCTGAACAGTCAGGTGCACAAACAAACCTTAGTGAAGCCGGTAATGCGCAGGGACAAAAACCTACAACTGATCTCCCTACCGTGCAACTTTCCCCAGCCAGCAATGCTTCGCCTGCGGTAAGCGCTATTACTGGAGCATTATCAAATAATCCTAGTCTCCCCGGATTTGACGCACAGACCCGCTCTGGTGCAATTGATAGCTATGGGAGACCAACAGGTACCTCTTCCCAGCAGAATGCAACCAATGCGACCGCCACGTCAAAAGCCGATGAACTTTATGTCGAAGCTCGTAACCGATATAAAGAAGTTCAGCGTGTAAATGTGCCGCCTGGTGGGAATGTGGTACTGCCAGTTTCACGAGGACTTCAAAACAGAATATCGACCAGCTTCAAGAATGCTTCTGTCAGCACTTCTACCCCTGCTGAAGAGGCAAGCATATTTGTTAATGGTGGCGATGTCTTTATTTCAACTAATACCGATAAACCAATCGGGATTATGTTGTCGGAAGATCAGGTACCTGAATCGACCTATAACCTGACCCTGGTACCGCTTGATGTTCCCGGTGCGATGATTTCAGTTACTACATCTTTAAGCCCATCTATGCAAGCCAAACGTGAAACCTCATTGGATAAGCAAAACTATGAGGAAATGTTGGCCCGCTCCCAGTCAGAAGAACTGGCTCCATCGGATCCAAAACAAGACGATCATAAACAAAGAATCATTGATTTATTGACTCCTGTGGCTCTTGGTGAGGTCCCTTCAGGATTCAGTTTACAACAGGACCGACTTTCTCGTATTCCTGCGTCAGAGCAGTCCCCATGTAACTTTAATATGTATGCAAAGCTCGGTCAGAGACTGGTTGGCTCACGTGAACTTATTGATGTAATTCTTGTGAAAAACGATAAACCATACGGTCAAATCGTTGCTGATCAGCAGTGTATGGCAGAAGGCGTTATTGCAAGTGCTTTATTTGATAAAGCATACCTGCAACCGGGAGAAGAAACAGAGCTTTACATAGTCCGGGATAAATTGTTCAAGGAACGCGAGGCCCGGGTTACAACCAGACCAAGTCTAATCAGAAAATAATATGGGAAAAGTTACTTTGCCTGCTCTGCTTGGGGCCACCGTGATTGGTTTTGTCGTATTTGCTTTAACCAGCTTTTACTACAGGTCAGAATATATACCAAAAAGGAGTGTATTAATCGTTCCGGACGCACCCATTAGTATCGAAGATGGCAGTAACGCTTTTCCCGTTCAGACAGTAATAATGAACGATCCAACTCTTATTGATAAATTTGTAGGAGAGGACAATATTAATGAGGAGAATGCTTTTGACTATCACAAAAGTAACGTTTTGGAACCTAATTACAAACATGAAATATCTAGAACGAGCCAGATAGATAAAGCTGAAATGAATCATCCATCTGTTCGTGAAAACTGGGCCAGAGCAGGTGATCCCTATATCGTTCCTCAGATGTCTGACAGCGAACGAAATCTAAAAATTAAACGATTCCAGAAACCTACAAGTGGAGCTAATCATGGACATTAAAAAGGCCTGGGAAAATAAGACCGTCAGACTTTCTGTTATTGGCGCTCTGCTGGTAGTGATTGTTTATATTATTAGCCAGTCTATTTTTTCCACACCAGTTAAGAAAGAAAAGAAAACACAGAAAAAAGACATGCAGACCAATTTGTTGTTAGATGATTCGCAAATGAACAAATTGAGTAATGAAGAAAGCCAGAAAGTATATAAGGAAATGGTTAAGCAAAACCGACTTGATCAAAATGCGGCGAAAGAGGACCGCGAAAAAGCAGAAAAAGCCCAACAGGAAACTAAAGCCCAAGTTGCAAGTTTAACTTCTCAACTTCAGCAACTGTCTCAGCAAATTAATGATATGCAGACTAATCGAAACGGCAATCGTAACTTGGATGCTGGTAGTTCGCGTAAAACGATTAATGAGCAGGCACCGGCAGCTCCTTATCAGCTTAATGCTAATGCGCCGATTAATGGCGTAAACCCTAATTACGCGTCTATCACACCTACGCGTAATAGCCCGATGAGAACAATCACACAAAGTTCCATTAAGACTAATGGTACCGATGGTGTCATTCAGGTTATGCCCGTGTCTGAAAACAGAATCAAGGAAGGCAGAGAGGTCATTGCAGGAGATAAAGCGCCTACTCGGACTGTACGAGGTGATGGTACTGCGCCAGTTGATAGCAAAGCGCGGCATGCTGCCCGAAAAGATGAAATGTTTCTTCCGGCAACATCTATTATCACTGGTGTTCTGATTACCGGGCTTGAAGCGCCTACAAGCCTTTCTTCCAAATCAGAACCAATGCCAGTAACAATGCGTATTAAAAAAGATGTCATCATGCCCAATAATTTCACCATGGATTTGCGTGACTGTAACCTTCTGGGTTCAGCTGTTGGTGATTTGGCGTCACAGCGTGCTTACATACGTGCCACTTCTATCTCTTGTGTTAATTCAAAAGGGAAAGCTTTTGACGTAAAACTGGAAGCATATGCTGTAAGTGAAAATGACGGAAAAAATGGGATCCGAGGCACGCTTATCAGCCGAAATGGTAACGCAATTGCAGGAGCTGCATTTGCCGGTGGACTTTCTTCACTTGCCGGTAGCTTAAGCCCCAGTAAGGTATCTTCACTTAACATCGACCCTAATTCACAGGCTCAGTATCAGTCCCCTAATTTTGGTGCACTTGGGGCATTAGCCGGGGCTGGTGCAGCTCAAGGTGGCCTTAATCGACTCGTCGATTACTACACCGCAATTGCAGAACAACAGTGGCCAATCGTAGAAATTAGCCCTGGCCGAGCTATTACATTTGTCGTTCAGACCGGAACTACAATTCCAACGAATCTGACCAGTCGCTGAGGTTTAAATGGATAGTTTAGAAAAAAAAGAATCGACTGAATCAGCTGGACCTGAAATCACTAAAAAAATGGTGCGAGAAAGGACAACAAAAAAAATTACCTTCGAAATTGATATTGAAAAAATATTGAAGTATTTATTTTTCTTCGCCTTTGCCGTTTTGGTCATTATTTATGGTTATAAAGGCTTTATGAATGTTTACGATTACTTCAATAAACAATCACAGCCTTCGTACAAGATTGCAGTGCTTGACATGCCTGAATTACGTAAGGAATTTTTCAAGCATCACGGAGGCCGTACTGCTGACAATGATAGAACTCAATTCGAAGAATATTTCAGAACATTAATGAAGATCTACCGTGACCGTGGCTATTTAATTATTGATGCAACGCTTGCCGTTACTGTACCGGATAGTGTTGAAATCGTCACTTATATGGAACTTGAAGATAGCTCTGAAGCGGTACAATCAAGTTCTTATAATGCAAAGAAGTAGAGGGCACCCAATAGTGAAAAAGTTACTTTTCCCTTTAATGGCGGCTTTCGCCATTATGGCGAATACGGTCACTTATGCTTCAGAGCAGGTCCTAACTAATAGTGATGCTGCTGCGTTAATGGCAAAGGCAAAGGAAGGCGGCGTTTCACCCAGTCAGATCTCGGGTGCGTTATCAAAAATGAAAGGATATAAACCTAAGGATGCCATATACATTCCTTCTGGTGGGCTATACCTCTTTCAGGACGAGCGTTCGCAGCTAATGGCAGTAACGACCGATGGCCGATACTCCCTTACTGGGGGAAGCCTTGTTGATGTAATTAAACGTAAACCTGTTCTGACTGTAGAAGAAATCAGAAATTCCTATTTTATTAGTCTTGATGAGGCCCCCTTCCCTCTGGAAACTGTAGCGTCCATTCATCTGGGAAATTCAAAGCTTAAGAGACAAGCAGCCATTTTCTTAACACTTGATTGTGACGGTTGCATGGAACTTGTTAAGAAATTTTATGCAGATCGGGACAAGTATCGGATAGATATTGTTTTAGTTCCCTCACCCGGTGAGCCAAAAGAAGAGCTTAGAAGGCTCTGGTGTAGTAAAGAAAAAGGAAAAATAAACAACCTCGATATTCTTCGTTGGCTAATGGGAAGCAAATCCGACATTGAAAAAAGATTGCTCTCTCAAAAAGAAGCAGAAGAATGTCCGGCGGAACCTTTGGTAGCGTCATTGATGCTCGCAGGAATTTATAAATTGCAGGGTGTACCTTCAGTTGTCAGACAGGATGGTTTGGCTGGTAATGGCATTCCAAAAGATTTCGACTACTGGTTGAACCAAAGCGTTGAACCTCTCTTAAAAAATCCATTTGAGACAAATTAAGGCTAGTTTATGAACATCAAAAGATTGGTACTCAGTGCTCTGGTTGTAGGTACATCCTCATATCTTACGGGGTGCTCCATCGGGAGTTCCGAATCCGAATGTCCAGGCATTGAAAAGGGCGTTATCTGTAAAGGTCCTCGCGAAGTTATGGAGTTAACTAATAATCGAGATGATCTGTCTGCACTTGCGGGGGAAGAGTCGGAATCGGGAAAGGAGAAATCGGCTGTCAATGACAGCCGTTATCCAACTGAAATTAGCCCTCCAGGGGAAGTCAAATATCCACAGTCTACAACCCTTAAAAATCAGCCTGTGGCTTATTCAAAAACCGAAATTAAGCCAGTTGGTCAGTTACCTGTCATGTACGATAAAACTTTAAAAATGGGTGCCCCTACTTCATCCATTGGACCACGGCCTATTTCTGGTGTACCGGTTAATTCAAACGTAAGGATGACTAGCAGTTATAGCACTGCCTCTTCAGCTGGTAACCCTTTCGTTCATCCGGCTGCGGAAGTCGTTAAACAAACAAGCTATCCGGTTTCTGCTGGAAATGCACCACGCTACGTTGCACCTAATTCTGATATCAGCCCTGGCAAGGATATGTACTCTCTTTACAATGGCCAGCCCGTTAACCCTACTCTCAACACTGGGCAGATCCAGCAATACCGTTCGCAAGGTTATAAACAAGCTGTAGTGGCTCCTGAACCACTTGCTGTTCTGCAACAGGGGAAAGTAATGAGAATTACTTTTGCACCTTATACCGATGATAACGATGCGCTTAATCTTCCCGGCTACGTTTATGTCAACGTAAAACCGCAAACATGGATTGCTGGCAAGAATTCGACCTCAAACCCAGCTCGCATAGTTCCTTTAGAAGTACAGGATGCGGCCCGGGAAAATATGCAGCAGCAACAAAAAGCAACTAAAGCTGTCTCTTCGAACGGCATTGTTAGACAACTGTAAGGTCAAATATGGAAGCTATCAATAATTACAATAGCGGTTTAAATCGCCATCAATTAGGTGGGTTTATCCCTGTTTACGATCAATTAGCAGGGACTCACTATTTTTTGATTGATGGCAACAGATTAGGGTTTATGTTTATCTGTAATCCATCACCTGGAGTTTTTGATAATCAGCAAGATGTTCTTGCTGAAATGTTCAAAATGGATTTTCCTACAGATACTGTCTGTCAAATATCTCTGACTGCATTGCCAGACTTGACTTTACAGCTTAGTGCTTGGTCAGCTGTGCGAGGTGGGCGTATGACTGGGAACGATAAGCTTAAAGCAGATCTGCTTAATGGTTATCAGTTGGACTACTACGACAGAAGTATGCATAAGCCTTTAAAACCTGATCATGATAACCTTATGTTGAGGGATTTTCAGGTATGGATCTCGCTATCGATTCCTTTACAGTCTGCCCTTCCTACCGAGCTGGAACATTCGCGTATCGATTCACTTTACTCTGAACTTGTAAGTAAGTTAATTACGATTGGACTGCATCCGTTTAAGGTCGATGCAGAAAACTGGCTCTATTGTATAGATAAGGTCGTAAACCCCGGAAAGAACTCTCGGTGGGCTGAAGGTTTTATAGACGTTAACACTATGAAAAGGCTTAATGAACAAGTTAACGTTCCCGGCCGTAAGTATACAGTCACAGAAAATCATTTCTCATCAGTCACACAAAGTGACGACGAATCTGAGCATCGTTACTTCAAACAACTTTCCGTTGTAAAGTTTCCTGAATACGTCAATTTCGGTTGTATGTATGAGTTAGTAGTTAACTGGATGCATGGACGTAAGACAATTTTCAGCCCATTTATGATCACTCAGACTGTTCAGTTTGCCGATCCGCTCAAGTTGTCAAAAGAAAACGTCCGCTACAAAGCAATCACTAATAAACAGGCAAGTATACCTTCAGTTGTCACATTCTGCCCTCGCCTGCGGGATATGGATAATGACTACATGGCCGTAACTCGCGAGCTTGAGGATGGCGCAAAGCTTTTAAGAGGGTATCTTACTTTCACTGTTATGGGTAGTAATGCCAATTCTGTGCAGACAGCAGCTAACGATCTCAAATCCTTTTACCTCGAAAGCCGGGTCAAAGTAGCAGATGATTCCTTTATCGTTTTCCCGTCATTTATGTCATGTCTGCCAATGTGCAATGACCCAAAGACAATTTTCGACCTTGACCGATCCGAAGTAGTGAGCAACACCGGAGCGGCTCATATGACGCCGATCTTTGGGCCCTGGAAAGGTAATACAGATAGACCAGTACTGAGTTTAGTTTCTCGTGAAGGTCAACTCATGGGACTTGATATTTTCAAGACTTCTGCAAGCTATAACATGGTTATTGGTGCAACGTCAGGTGCAGGCAAGTCATTCTGGACAGCATATCTAATCAATAACTATCTTGGAGCTGGACCGCGATCTAATAACCTCGTTCATTATCGCTCAACATTTAAGCATTTTTTAGAAAACGAATACCCAGATGATGATCCTGATGGTGCTCAAGTTTTTGTAGTGGACGTGGGGCGTTCTTACCAGGGGATTGCGGAACAATATACAAACAGTCAATTTATTGATTTCGGTAAAACCCCTGACTTCACCCTAAATCCCTTTGCCTTCCTAACTGACATCACTGTTAACGACGATGTATTTAACGAAGCACCTGAATTTACCGGTGAATCAACTTCAAACGATGCAGAAAAAGACAAAGTTGCTCAGACCATAATGGTTCTGAATCAGCTAAAAATTATGGCTTCAGAGAAAGGCCTTATCGATGATTATCAACAATCAGTGATGCTTCAGCTTATTGCAGAAGAGTACCAGGAATCCAGAAAATCAGGTCGGACCGGTTCAATAACCGGCTTTGCTCTGCGTTGCAAGAAGCATGAAGACAAACGTATAAAGGATATTGGGGAGCAACTCGGAGCATGGTGCGAAGGTGGAATTTATGGGCACCGGTTTACCGATACGTTGCCTCCAATCAACTTCGACAGCAGATTTATTGTTTTGGAACTGGAGGAGCTAAAAGGCACCCCCCACCTTCAGACAGTTGTTTTAATGTCTATCATTCAGGCTGCTCAGCATGCAATGTTCATCAAAAAAGATGGGCGTCGTCGCTTGTTCATCCTAGATGAAGCTTGGGAGTACATTCGTCCTGATAATTCATCAGGTGCCGGAAATCAATCAAACCAATTCTTCTCTTCCTTCCTCGAAGCGGCATGGCGTAGGTTCAGGAAAACAAACTGCGCTGGCATCTGTATCACACAGTCGTTTGAAGATTATTTTACTTCTTCTGTTGGCCGGGCCCTGACTGCTAACTCGCCTTGGAAGATAATCATGAAACAAGAAAAAGAAAGCATTGAAGCAATGAAGGCTAATAAATATTTTTCTA
This sequence comes from Salmonella sp. SSDFZ54, assembly GCF_004010735.1. NCBI lineage: Bacteria > Pseudomonadati > Pseudomonadota > Gammaproteobacteria > Enterobacterales > Enterobacteriaceae > Salmonella > Salmonella sp. SSDFZ54. The sequence goes on along the minus strand of NZ_CP034820.1, from coordinate 81,586 downwards.
CTTCAGATGCAGAATATGAACGAATGAAAAATATTCGTACAGTCAAAAAGGTGTTTTCAGAGATGTTAGTCAGGTTCGAAAACTTCCAAGAGATCTGTCGGTTATACGTAGACCGGAAAATGGAGCTTTGTTTTACTACGGATAGTGCTGACAGGAGTAAATTATGGGAAATTCAAAGCCGCGAGAATTGTAGCTATGGCGAGGCAATAGAAATTCTCTATGCTCAAGAAGTAGCAGCGGGTTTGGCCGCGTAGAGTAAATATCTTCAAGCAAAAACAATTAAACCAGATGTCTCATAAGAATCTGGTTTTTTATTGTATGCCTTAAGTAAACAAATGAGGTTATGACTTAATGAGTTCATCACTGTGCTGCAAATTTTGGTTTTATAATTAATATGGCTTAAAAACAGTGACATAATTACAAATCGCATTTAGGTTGTGTACGCATTAAGTAAACAAAATTTATAACATCAATACTGACTTTATAAGATGAAATTCACGTAAATTACATTTTTGTTTACCAAAGGTAATCAAAGGAGCGCGGCATTATTAGTGAAAACAGATCACTGGTGTCATATTGCATACAAAACTTAATATCCTTTAATCATTCTTCTAAAAGTTTAATATTAACGCTTTGGTTTATGAAAATTTATCCAATTTGCTCACCGAAGACTTTTAACTTATTTAACCCCCTTTATCGCCAATCTGTGATTTTCTAATGTTAGCCTACAGTTCTAGGGCCCTTGCTCCCATGATGCGAATCCTTCCACCTAATAAAGATTAACGCCTCATTCCTGTATGCCGGTCTTACGACGCCAGTGCACGGACAATTTTTGGTCATCACAAGGCCAGGCGGGAGATTTAATCAGGGCGTGGTGTTCCTTAGCAGCAGCTGCGGCATTGTAAGCCGAAGGCGGAATTAACTCCTTTATCGCCATCTGGGGACGTCATTAGGGGTACCCCTTTTAACTTGCTCAGGACCATTAAGCTAAAATTCCGGATAGTGATTGACGTAAGATTTAGGCTAAGCAGGTAAAGTGATCCCCGCTCCCGGGGTGACCACTTTATACAAAAGGCCGATCGGAAGATTGTCCTTAGGGAAATATTCCTTTAACACAGCACGGGCACTTACTGCCGCTGCCGGATTTAACCCCCTTAATCGCCAAACTGGGGTACTGTCCTGATGCTGGCCTTCAGTTCTGGGCTGGGTGGCTATCACTTCCTCCCATAATGCGAAATGTAACTGCTGATACAGATTAACGTCATATTCCTGCGTGCCGGTCTGCCAACACCAGTGCACGGGCTTTTTTCGGTCATCACATTACCGGGCAGGAGATTTTATCAGGGCGTGGTGTGACTGAGCAGAAGCTGGGGCACTGTCAGCAGCTTGCAGATTTAACCCCCTTAATCGCCAAACTGGGATTCTGGTCTGATATTGACCTTCCGTGCTGGGCGGGGTTCGGTTTGCTAACACTTACTCCCATGATACGAAATGTGCCTGCTGATACAGATTAAAATCACATTACTGCATACCGGTCTGCCGACACCGGTGCATGGGCGATTTCCGACGATCTCAAGAACATATGGGAGATTATATCAGGGAGAGTAGTATGCCTGAGCAGCATCTGAAGGCACTGTCAGCCGCTGTCAGATTTAACCCCCTTAATCGCCAAACTGGTGTTCTGTCCTCATGCAGGCCTTCAGTTCTGAGCTGGGTTGCTATCACTTGCTCCCATAATGCGAAATGTACCTGCTGATACAAATTAACGTCGTATTCCTGTATGCCGGTCTGCCGACACCAGTGCTCGGGCTATTTTCGGTCCTAACAAGACCTGGCGAGAGATTTAATCAGGGCGTGGTGTGACTGAGCAGCAGCTGGGGCACTGTTATCCGCTTGCAGATTTAACCCCCTTAATCGCCACACTGGGGTTCAGTCCTGATAGTGTCCTTCCGTCCTGGGCTCGGTTGCTAACACTTGCTCCCATTGCGCCTGCTGATACAGATTAAAGTCACATTACTGCATACCGATCTGCCGACTCCGGTGCATGGCTTTTTCCGATAATCACAAGGACGGACGGGTGATTTTATCGTTGCATAGTATGTCTGAGCAGCATCAGAAGGCTCTGTCAGCCACTGGCAGATTTAACCCCCTTAATCTCCAAACTGGGATCAGTCCTGATAGTGTCCTTCCGTCCTGGGCAGGGTTGCTAACACTTGCTCCCATGATACGAAATGCGCCAGCTGATACAGATTAACGTCTCATTACTCCATGCCGGTCTGCCGAAACTGGTGCATAGCTTTTTTCGATATTCGCATGAACAGACGCTTGATTTTTTCAGGTTGTAATATACCTGAGCAGCATCTGAAGGCACTTTCAGTCGCTGTCAGATTTAACCCCCTTAATCGCCAATCTGGGATTTTCTGATGTTAACCTACAGTTCAAGGCCCTTGCTCCCATGATGCGAACCTTGCAACCTGATAAAGATTTAAGCTTCATTCCTGTATGCCGGTCTTACGACTCTAGTGCACGGGGACTATTTTCGGTCATAATAAGACCTGGCGGGAGATTTAATCAGGCGTGGTGTGACTGAGCAGAAGCTGGGGCACTGTCAGCCGCTGGCAGATTAAAACCCTTTATTCGCCATCTCAAGACGTCATTATGGGTAGTCCTTTTAACTTTCTAAGGACCATTAAGCTTAAACTCCGTTTAGAGAATGACGTAAGATTTAGGCTAAGCAGGTTAAGTGATCCCCGCTCCCGGGTTGAACACTTTATTCATCGTACGAGCGAAAGATTGTCCTTCGGGAAATATTTCTTATACACCGCTCGGGCACTTACAGCCACTGGCGGATTTAACCCCCTTAATCGCCAAACTGGGGTACTGTCCTGATGCTGGCCTTCAGTTCTGGGCTGGGTGGCTATCACTTGCTCCCCTAATGCGAAATGTGTCTGTTAATACAGATTAACGTCATTTTCCTGCGTGCCGGTCTGCCGACACCAGTGCACGGCCTTTTTTCGGTCATTACATTACCGGGCAGGAGATTTTATCAGGGCGTGGTGTTACTGAGCAGGAGCTGGGGCACTATCAGCAGCTTGCATATTTAACTCCCTTAATCGCCAAACTGGTGTTCTGTCCTCATGCTGGCCTTCAGTTCTGGGCTGGGTTGCTATCTCTTGCTCCCATAATGCGAAATGTATCTGCTGATACAGATTAACGTCATATTCCTGTATGCCGGTCTGCCGACACCAGTGCTTTGGCTATTTTCGGTCATAACAAGACCTGGCGAGAGATTTACTCAGGGCGTGGTGTGACTGAGCAGCAGCTGGGGCACTGTCATCCGCTTGCAAATTTAACCCCCTTAATCGCCAAACTTGGGTTTTGTCCTGATGCTGGCCTTCCGTTCTGGGCGGGGTTGCTATCACTTGCTCCCATCATGCGAAAAGTGCCTGCTGATACAGATTAACGTCATATTCCTTCATGCCGGTCTGCCGACACAAATGCACGGGCTTTTTTCGGTCCTTACAATACCGGGCAGGAGATTTAATCAGGGCGTGGTGTGACTGAGCAGCAGCTAGGACACTGTCAGCCGCTGGCAGATTTAACCCCCTTAATCGCCACACTGGGGTTGCCTCCTGAAGTTGGGTTTCAGTTCTGGGCTAGGTTGCTAACTCTGCTCCCATAATTCGTAGTGGGCCTACTCAAGAGATTAACACCTCATATCTTTAGACTGGACTGACGACAACGATTCACAGTTAGGAAACGTAAATCAGCACACCGGTGAGATAGATTTTAGGGTCTAAGCAAGAAATAGGGTAGGCGTGAAGATTCATTAATGGAGCTCATAACGTCAAAGCGTAGAGAAGTCGACAAGAATCGTGGTTTAAAAAGAATGAGCATTAGGTATGGACTAGAGAGTCTGAGCTCTCATCTGCAAGTTAAGCTCACAAAAAATCATAAAAAAGTAAACAAACATTAGCTTAGGATTGAAACAAAGGATAGAATTGTACGTATAACAATGAAATGGACGCATTATGCGTAAAGTTTACATATATGCGTAAAAGTCGGTTTTCAGTGCAAAAAGGTCATAACCATGAATTTACTTGAAAAGATCGCCCTCGTTGGTCAGCGCATGAAAAGCGAGCAGATTTCTCTTAAGGAATCTCTGATGGCTTCATCAAGAGTATCTGTTTCTGATGATAGTGTTGATGGTGTTGATAGACTGATCTACAACCACTGTTTAAATAAAAAAAATCTCTCTGATTTTTTTGGGAAGTCACGAGTAACGTTCAATAAAATACTTTCGGACTTAGAAGAAAAAGAAGTTGTTGGTGCACCTATTTATCAAAACAAAAATCATCTTTACACCCGCTGGGATGTTCAAAAAATAATGGATGCCCTGGGTTATCCCAAGTACCGCGATCATTACTTTAGCAGAGCTATTGTTACTCAGAATCATAAAGGCGGTACAGGGAAAAGCACTACATCTGTAGCTTTAGCAGTAGCAGCTGCTTTAGATCTACAACTGAATGCACGTGTATTAATGATCGAATGGGACCCACAAGGTTCGATTGGAAGCAGCATGATTCAAAGTGTCTCAGAAGATGATGTCTTCCTTACAGCAATTGATGCAATCCTTGGAATTTATGAAGAAAATTCTGAGTATAAAAAATATTTAGATTCAGGATTCTCTGAAGAAGAAATCATCACTAATATGCCTTTTTCAACGCATCTGCCAAACTTGGACGTGATAACGGCATTTCCGACAGATGCTCGTTTTAAAGATAAATACTGGCAATGTTCTAGAGAAGAACGAACGTCTTTGTTACTACGTTTCAAGGAAGTTATCTTACCGGTACTGAAGCAGAACTATGATTTGATTATTATAGACACTCCACCTGAAGATTCACCTTTGATCTGGGCTGCTGACGAAGCGGCCGATGGGATTCTTGTCGCAGTGTCACCACGTGAATATGATTACGCCTCTACTACAGACTTCATGCTTACAATAAGTGAAAGGTTTAAACAATCACCAAGTAAGGGCGATAATTTAAAATGGTTCAAAGTTCTTGCTGTCAATGTTGATGACAAAAGTCCATATGAAAGAATAGTTTTGGATAAATTAATCAGAACTGTTCAGGACCTTTTGATGTCCGCTAACATAAAAAATTCTGAAGCATTTAAGGCAGCTGCTTCCAAAGGGCGTACAGTGCTTGATATCAAAAAATCAGAGGAACTTTGTTCCGCAAAGCAACTTGATGTCGCAGAAGAATCTGTATTACAGGTATATCAACAATTTATAAATGAAATAAAAAGTTTTTCAGCTAAGCAAGGAGTTAACGCATGAGCGATGAGCAACATATCGGGAATGATAAATCTCGATATTTAAACGCACCAAAGCGGACAGAAGTCGGTCACCGTTCAGGTCTTGCGGGTTTGAAAACAGCACCTCGCATAAAAAAGTTATTCACTCTTCATAAGGGCCGAAGACTTGAAGCGGAACATGTGATTGTTCCAGCCCAGAGAGTGGAGAAGGAGACCTTAGTCCATCCAGCAAACCCACGAAATCAAGAAGCCCTTACAGATTATTCTGTTAGAGATATTCTTAAGCAGATTGAAGAAAGAGGGGTCGATACCGAAGGGATCGCTGTAAAAAGAGATGGGGTTTATTTATTAATAGAAGGAAGTCGCAGACGTTTCTGCTGTATAAAGGCAGAAAAGGATCTCCCCCTGTGGGTACTACCGGATGAACTAACCGAAGATGATATAAATTCAATTATATCCGCAGCACAAACATCTCGAAAATTTTCATATAGAGAAGTTGGGTTTCAATTTATCAAGAAAATGGAAGAAAAGGGATTTTCTACTAATGAAGAACTCGCAGCATATCTTGGGATTAGTCATGTATCGGTAGCCAAAAGAATCCAGGCGGCACGTATTGACGAAACATTGATCTCTTTATTCCCGGATTATGAAGGAATACCGAACTCCTATTATAGTCGCTTGTCTCGTTTACAGAAATATGTGCAAAAAAATCTATTTCCTTTAGATGAAGTAATAGATAATGTTAAAGAGGAAACAAAAGATTTAGACATTGGAGATCTCCAAGTTGCCCAAAAAGTTGTAATGGAGAAAATCACACAATCTGTGGAAAGTGTTTGTGAAAAATCTTATTCCACAAAATGGGAAACAAGTGATCTTATTACTTTTGATAACAAAGATAAGTATGCAAGAATCAGTAAAAACAATACTGGAAGAAAAATTCGCATTGAATTCAATAGGATAAGTGCGGGTTTTATTAAGGAGCTAGAGGAGTTCATAAAAGAAAAATTAAAAGTATCAGAATAAATATTGAACTGCATCTTTATGATGCAGTTCATATGATTTATATTTTTAATTTCTTGTTATATTAATATGGGGTGTGCGCAGGTTCAGACATATAAGGTCTTAGTTCTATATGAACAGAAGCGCCATTCCCATCATTTACTACGTTTAAAGGTGCTTTGCCCGGCAATGACATAGTTGCAACGTCAGGTCCAGAAACAGCAAAATTATTTTCTGCTGAAGGCATTACTGTAAAAATCTTTATAGCAACATTTTCATGTCTAAATAAAGAAATCCCAAAAGTAGAACCAGCTTCGGTATTGCTCACGTCCACAACCACAGGGGTTTTTCCTAGATATTCATTAGTTAGTATGTTTTTTACTAATGCCCCTTCCGGGACAGTATAGATACGGTATGGATATGCTAAAACTGAGTGACAAAAACATAATAAAATAACAATTAATGTTTTTTTCATAGATTATCCTCATTCAAAAATAAAAGATATAACTCTTGAAAATCGTGGTTATTAATTAGGTCCGCTTTTCCGGGAAAATCGTAACTAACAGAAAATAAAAGAGAAAGAGAATCTTTTCCTTTTGCTTTGGGAGAGATTCTGCTAAAAGCACGGTTAATAAACATAAGTTGATCTTCATTGTTGAAGCAAAGTCCAAGCATTCCAACCGTAGGAACTACGAATGTGCTTACGCTGCCTGGGGGCAAAAGTTGCTTACTACGGGCATTGTAAGCACAACGACTACCACCTAGCGTTAGGCCTGAAAGCTCAATAAAACTTCTGGTTCCATTCTTGGCGACAAGCCAAACATCAGTTCCTGAACTTTCGACACGTAAAGTAACTTTTCCGTCAGTAAAGGCCTCACTTTTATTGTATAGAATAGGGTCAAAACCAACTGTCGGGAGTTCTTCGATTTTACTTTCTACTGACTGACAACCAGTCAGTAATGCAAACAATAAAAGTGTGATAACTTTAATCATCCCGCTTCCTTAGATTGTTTTTGGCGCTGGTTATAAAAGATAATGATTCACCGGGGTAGAGAATTGTTTCTTTCGTCCAATAACGATAACCACCGAGGATATCTTTTCTTTTCTCAATATAAACCGGTTCAGAAAATTCTAAATGTTGATATTTCGGAAGAGATAAGATTTTATATTTTACTTGTCCAACTAAGAGGTAATTCTTCTCTTTAGGATTGATGGTTACTGAATTACCAACACTTTGAGGTATGTTAAGTTTTTTTATATTTAGATCAGAATCGTCAGGAACGGACACTTGATCATTAGATGTCTTTCCGGGAAGAGTAAACCCTTTACCCTGATCCGGTCCAAAGATGGCAATTACATCTTTGTTGTTTCTTGTGATCGAAACGATAGCCTGAAGGGGCGTATTAGCAAGGTCATTTATAAACGATATAGTTATACTTGATTTAGGCTCGACCCAAATAATGCTTTTTCCGGATGTGCCTTCGCTTAATGCAATTTTTTCATTTAGTAAGATTTTATTTTTGGCAATGATATTATACTCAAGTTTCGGTATCACCATAAAAAGTGATTCTTTATTTGAAACATTCATGATTTCTAAGAAATTGGTTTTGGTCATGCTGGTCTTTAGAACAGGCCTATATTTACCATTTATAAACCACCTTCCGTTTATAAGCTCCGCTTTAGCAGATATAAGTGAATCACTTTTCTGAGCGGCAGAAGAAAAAGCATCTTTTCTTTGCTCTTTCTCTTGATGTGGTGCAGCTGCTGCGTGAAGATGCAAAAGTAATGTTGAAATTGAGATAATCTTCCATTTTATCTTCATCTTGTTACCTCAATGTTGTTTTCAATCGAATCGAGTTCTAACGGATAGGTTTTAAGTGAATAAAACTTGTTTGTTGTTTGTATTAGCTGATGACACAATAAAACTGGATTGTTCTTCATGATTATTTCTACTAATGTAAGTGCTGGTGAGTCAGTTGGCGGTATACCCGGAGCAACTATTACCTGGTCTTCTAATTTTGACATATAGAGTGATCCAGTATTTATATGTAAACAATTACCGATCAGTACTGGAAGATTGTTTTGAGTACGACCATGGGCTTTTCGAATGCTGTTTACAGGATTCCTACCTAGGACCATAAGGTTGACGTCATTTATCATCATTGGTATTACGGCATGGTCCATACCGAATAGAAACTGGCTCTGAAAAATATTCACATTGGCATAGTTGAATGCTTGAAGCGCATTATAAGTATCAGTGAATGATGTGCGGATAGGGGCGTAATCAGAAGGGCAAACCCCAATTTTTATATCGCCTTTGAGTAAAATCTGCATCATCGTACCAAGCTGGGTATTAAGAAGTTTTTTTATCTCTTCCTCTAAATAGTAACGATTTACAGCTTTATGCCACTTTCCGCCCATTACACACCATCTCTCATTGAGGTATGTGCTGGGGTAAAATGTTCTCCGGTCTTTGTTTAATGGTAACAATTTTTTTAACATTTCTTCTCCGGCTCCGGCAGCTGAGAAATGCCTCACAAAACGTCCATCGAAAAAGCCACTGTTTATCGCCTTCATCAACTCTATGGGTTCCGGCCCATAGTCAAACAAATTTCCAGTAGAGAAAATTACTATCTCTTCTTCTGGCTTTGTAACTGATTGAATCAAGTTGCACAGCGCAGAGTAATGTCCATGAGGATCTGCCAGAAAGAAAATCCTTCCCGAGAAGTTTGTAAGGTCTATAGTTTGGACGTGCTCAGCTGCCATAAATTCCTCTACGTATGTTTACATCGATGATACGGTATTTCGAGCTATGATTTTTTTACATAAAGGCGTCATTTTGGATTCTAAGCCTAAGGACCTTTGTTACTTACTGGTAAAGGCTCCAGTCCTGGCTCTCAAACAGTTCATACTTAGGATGCAAAGTAACTTTCTGATTATAATTGGCTCCTTTATAAACATGTTTACTTCATGAATACAGGATATTTAACGGTAATGTATTTAAAATGGAAGGATGCTGAAATAACATAGAGTTACGTATTTTTTTAATAGTGTTGATGTTGATAATAGGTCACCATTAATGTATAAAGTTAATATCTAATATGGTCCTATTAATAAAAGAGAGTTTTTATGGCTGAACTATTAAAATCTGAAAGTCCTGTTTCACAATCATTGCAGGATATCACTGAAGCTTTAAAAATCGTTGTCGATGATGGAAGTAAAGCTGCAAAACTGGTTTGTCTTAATGAAAGAAACGAATTAGTTCCCTTGCTCACACAAAATAGTTTTGTTCCAGATTTCCGTGTTCGCCATGAGGGTCTCAATCCTTTTAACTATCTTATTGATGGGCTGGAAAGGTTTTCGCATCACAGCGAATCTAGTAACTCACTGGAATCGACTGATGTATCTCACCAATACGATGAAATTAGCCGGTTAAATGTTCACCATGCACTTCATGCTTCTGGTTTAGTTCCTCAGGATGTTCACCTCTTTGTTACTTTACCTCTTAGCCAGTTCTATACTGCTTTAGGGGAAACGAATATTGAAAATATTCAGAGAAAAAAAGATAACCTGATGAAACCAGTTGAGCGTTATCTTGACGGTAAACGCTATTCTTTCAACGTTTTGTCTGTGACTGTTTTCCCTGAATCTTTACCAGCTGTGACCCGGGCAGATGAAATTGAGGATATTGCTTCATTTGAATCAAGTTTGGTAATTGATCTTGGTGGTACTACTCTTGATGTTGCAAGTATTACTGGGCAATTAGAACAGATTTCGAAAGTAAAAGGTTTTGACCGTATTGGTTGTTCTATTGTTTACGATGAGATCAGCAGGTATCTTGAATCTGAGAAACTGAATACGAGTAATGCTTACATTCATCATCTTGTTGATAATCGTCATGATAAATCAGCTTTGAAGGTTGCAGAGGACAAGCGTGACGGTGTTTTTGATGCGGTAAACTCTGCGGTACAGAAGTTGCAAAGTAAAGTAATCAGAGCGGTTACACAAGTCGAAGAGAGGCCTCATAATGTTTTCCTTGTTGGGGGAGGTTCATATCTCATCGAAACAGCTATTCGTAAACATTTTGAAACGGCTAAAGTTATCATGGTAGACAATCCGCAGTTCGCATTATCTTTGGCAATTGCTGATACTATTTATTCAGAATAATGAGCTAGAACATGGCTAAAAACCCTATCTCAAATAAGGCAGATAACGACCGGATTCAGATCCGGTCTTTCTGGATATCCGAAAGAAAAGCACCCTATGTTTATAGTTTCTTGAAAAAAACAGAACTTTCTCATAGGGGTGACCAACTGGATTTAATTAGGTCGGCTATTAGTACCGGGTTGGTATTGAATAATTTATTTCCTGACTTGGCAAATTTTATAAATGGTTTAAACGAAAGATTAACACTTGCAGATCTTAATAGGTTTCTGAATGATGGAAATACTATAGATACTGAACCTAAGCCTCCTATTAATGTATTGCTAGAGAATGTCTTAGATCAAAAGTTTAAGGAGTATTTAACACCTCTACAATTAGATAATTCAAAGCAGGATTCTGTTTCTGTAAAAGAAACCTTCCTTGTACAAAAGGAACATGCCTGCTTTGGTGTGAAGATTGAAAATGAGGGAAGCGATACCTCTATACCATCTGAAAGCCCACTTTCTTCAGATGCATCCAAAATTTCAAAAGAAAAGTCCATTTCCGCTGTGGTGCCAGTGCTAGAAAAAGTATCGGATGAAAATCAAACCGCCTCCATAAGCATAAAATCTAAAGCTAAGGCAAACAAGCGACTGGCAACTTTGGCAAGATAGGTGAGAGACAGTACAATCGACTTCTGAGTTCCAACTTGTCTTACCAGGAAAGCCAGCATACTTGCTGGCCTTTTTTTTGTTATAATAATTTCAGGCTTCACCTGGGTATGTAAAATTACTGTTAATGAAACGGTATTTTAGGTTAATTTGGGTGCTGTTACAGGAAGTGCGGATTTTTCCTAAATTTGTAAAAAACCTAAGAATTATCTTAATAAATCTGGTACTTAATTATTATTTTACTTATAAAGTCTCTGTGCTTTAATGGTTATGTAAGGATTTTTTGATACCCTTATACCCGATGGACCTAAGGTCACTGACAACGATGTTCATGTAGAATCTTCGTTTCTGTAATCCCTTTTGTTCTTGTCCCAAATGTTTGATTATTATAATAAAGGCTGATCGAATGCTATCTCGCAACTCACTAATACATGGTTTACGCCGAGACCAGTTAATCGGAGTTCTGACTATTTCAGAGTTTCCGGTAGTTATGGTAGAAAGCCACTTCATTCAGTCTGAGGTTATGGGAATAAAACCCGTAATTTTTAATATTGATGAGCTTCTTGTTTCTATATCCCCAATTTCCTCTCTTAAGTTCGATTGGGAGTGGGCCCCAGTTGATACAATACTCATTGAAGTTATCATTCCACCTGTAGAGTCAGACCTTGTAAGTGCAGAAAATGACTTCCTCCGTGATTCTGGTATCGGCCATATCCAGTGCGAGCCTGGCGGAGCATCAATACGACGTACAGTTACCTTCGTTGGTGGAATAACCGCTGATAACTTACTGTATCAGTTGAGGCTTATGTGCGTAAGTGCGTTAAAACTTTTAGGAGAGGAACTGGGGGATGAAGTCTAAGATTAGATATGTTTTATCTGGTTTTGTTGTGATATGTGCATTTGCTGGAGTTTATAAAATCCTAAACAATGTTCCGGTTAAACCTGACCTTTTGGACTTCACTGGAAACACATTTAAAAAGACATCACTCTTCCTGCCATGTGATAAAAGCTCGCCTTCTTTAAACATTAAAATTGCTGATAACGAGAAAATCGTGATCAACGGCATCGCTTCAAAAGTAACTTTTGTTGAAAAGGCTGACCCCGTCAAAAGCCCTGGTTTTTGTGATGATCTTGATCTAAACAATTCTCGCCTTGTACATACGGCATCTTACAGCATGGTGATTTCTGAAACCAAAACAGGATATACACTCTCAAATTTCAAGCATCTTGCCGATGATGAATCATTAGGTGGTATGTGGTTTTATCAAAAGTGACTTTTTATATGGCAACTTCAGACTTCTCTCTTAAAAACCATAATGTAAAAGCTTTTGGTCAGGATGCAGCACTTGTCATTGAGATGAACAATGAAGATGTTAGCTCATCAAAACCTTCACCTTTTTCAAATGAGATTGATAATTATTATCTTACATTGCACGTCGCTCCGAGGAACGCCAAAAAAGATTATGACTGGGGCTCAAACCGTTCTGTACTTCTAAAATTGTCGACGAATGAAGTTATGCAGATGGCATCTGTATTTCTTAGAATCATGCATACTTTAAAAATTGATAAGAGGAAAACCTCACATCATGGCCACGTCGTATACAAAAATATAAGCGTTACCCCAAACGAGAGGGGCGGTTTGTTGTTATCAGCAGGGATAGTTCCAGTCGATAAAGACGGCTTAAAACCCTTCATGCACATGGTCCCCGTCTCACAAATGGACTGCGTTAAAATTGGCCTCTACATACTTGGATATCTTGCTCAAAAAACGCCTTGGGTAAGCTCCGAGTCTATAATTACCGCGCTTCGCTTATCTGAAGCCAAGAATTCAAAATAGCGTATTAACATACGGAATACATGGAAAAATACAGGTTTTTTTAAATATTATACGAACGGATATTTCTGTTTTTCATCGTAAAGTGAGTTTAATTTTGCTCAGAAAAACAGGTATTCGTCATGAGAAAATCAGGTTTAGGTTTAGCCCTGTTGTTTTCTTTAATTGCTCCGATTAAAGCGGTCTATGCCGAAGCGATTATGATTTCAGGAAAGCTACAGGCTGATTTGCCAGCCGTATCCTTTGACCCGGGGCCGGGCGACTTTGTTGCATACGTTAATTCTAACACTATCACTGCCTCAGGTGCAGGCACAGCCTGTAATGTAACGGTTGATGATCGAGCGACTTCCTCTGTTGATAACCTCGTTTGTTTTTTTGAGTGGTTACCCAATACCTTGGGATTTACTTCTAACGGTTTCACTCTTTCAGGCGTTCCCAACACCACCGGTGATTTAAAACTACCTTACAAGATTTCTTACTTCTCTGGTTCTGAACGGAAAAAAGTTGAAATAGTAAAAGGTGAATATTCAATCAAAAGTGTGGCACCGGTAAAACCTACTATCACCGGTCTTAAATCATCCCTGAACGGATTAGTCTATGACGGCTTTTCTTTCAAATCGTATTTAAAGGATGAAGCGATCAAAGATATCGCTGTTTCTGTTGAGCCCCGCAATTATATTCAATACATCTCAATAGGTTCAGGCTCCGCCTGTGAAGTTCCTATTGGCGGAACTTCCTGTACCATTGAAGTTGGAAGCATTAAGGCCAGTGATACAGATGAACTTTTGGGTTCACGTGATATCACAATTACAGCAAACTCTAAGAATAATTATTTCGCACCTCCTGAATCCAAAAAGCTTGTTGTTAACTGGGATTATCGGCCTCCTGTAGTAGACCATACACTTTGGAATTTTACCGATGAGGCTAAAACAATCAAAGTAGGTGGCCAGGACATCTATACCGGAGCCAAAACCGTTGCTGTGGCCGTTAAGGTACCCCAGCAAGAAACAGAAGGTGAATGGTGGCTCCCAACAGCTATGTCGCTCACTATGACTCCGGATGGCGTGTTTAAACCGACGACTAAAGTGACTTTAGATGATGGCACTGAGATTGATTTCAAACAGTCCTGGGCAACCCCTTTACGTAGAACTTTACAGCCGGTAAGTGGACCTCAAAAAGTCGGTGATGAGTACCTCTATATCTTCGACTTAACGGATCTTATAAACGGGTCCTACGCAGCGACTTTTACAGTAGAAAATACGAGCAAAAACTCTTCTACGTACACTGAGCCTGAAAGCAAACTGATGCTGTCTGATAACCCAACGCTTATGGTTCTCAAAGATGGGCAGGTATTAACTAAACGAGCACCCGTATACTTCCTGAACGAGATTATCGTTGCAGCTTTCCAGGGGCAGGCTGGGGTTGCTGACATAAAATCAGTAACAATAGACAACAAAGTAGTTTCGTTAACACCTACAAATTATAGAGGTATTTACTACCTGCCGGTTGGAGACGATTTAGCAGTTAATTCGGATCACGAGATTACTGTGGTGGCTGAAAACCTTTATGGAAAAAACGTTAATTTCAGTACCGTTTTCACTTATCAACCTACTGGATTCACTCTCAAGAATCTGGAAAAAAACGTAACTCTTTACTCGCGTGTACGTCAGTATACGGACCTGCTTAGTCAAACAGCTGGTGATAAATGCACTCTGTTTACCACAGAGGAAAATGCGAATGCTTACCTCGCCTGGTATGGGGAAAAATCAGATGTTACAGCATGCTACCCTCAGTGGAACAATGTCCCTGATGGGTTGGAGTTCTATTTTAAAGGACGTACCCCGGGTCTAACTGGATTCTTTAATAAAACAGGTGAGAATCTGCTCGACTATCAAGTCTATATGATTAACGGGAAGGGCTCTAAAGCGGTATCCGCAAGGAATCGCCGTACTCTGACCACACAATTACCATACAACCCGATCATCTCTTACAAAAAGAATAAAGTCATAGCTGGCATCAATCCGAACACTGCTCTGGCTTATACGACCGGGGGGGAGGCCGCTCGAATATTAGCGAAGGTGGTACCAGCTGACGTTACGATGATCGTCTCTCAAAACGGCTCTGAGGCTGTCAAAACGTCATTTAAAAATCGTTCCTCAAACAACGATGCAACGACCTTTGTACAAAGGGTTAAGGTTGCTGCTGCACCATTGTGGACAAAGAACGTCTTTGACATAGCTGTAGAATACTCAAAGGATCCAGAATTAAGAACTACAGACACACTCAACGTATATACGGTGCCTGATTTCAATATTCGAGCATCGATGGAAGTGGATGACAGAAAAACAGCCACATCTCTTGAAGTGCCCTTAAAGGTAACAGTGGGGCGTTATAACAACTCCACACGTAAAAGTGCATTTGACCGTAAAACAATGGGAGAATGGGACGTCACGATATACTCGCAAAAAAGTGTATACGGCAAAGATCCAGAAACAGGCCGTTATAAAACTACATACGAAAGAACTGCGCTGACTGAAGCATTGCCGGTCAATGATGCGGGCATTGTCGAAACCAAGATTAAAATTGAAAATATGGATCTGGGTAATATGCGTCTGGTTGGTGTGGCTAAGGTCAGATCGCCATTCTCTGATTTTGAAATGAAACGTGAGACCAGTGCTGTAGGCATTCGAATCTATAAAGGTGAGGAACTGGAGGGTAACCTGTCGAAAAGCCTTATTATCGGAAGGATCCCACTTAGTACTCTGGTAAGCTTCAAATCTGCCAGTACTGCTAACTCTGACGCACTTGCCCCCACCGAATGGCAGCAGTCCTCTGATAATGGTCAAACCTGGAATATGCTTTCCGACATGACCGGAAAGAGAAGTGTAAGTATCAAAAAGACAGAAGTAGGAAAGTGGCTTTATAGGGCAAAAATGACCAATAAATTCACATCTAAGGTTTCCTACACAGATGCCTTAACGGTAGTTACCTACAAGCAGCCTAAGCTCAGTATAGATGTGACAGACATTCTTCAGGGCTCAGATGTACCTGTAACCCTGCTTGATAACGATGAGCCTATACCAGCAGGCACCGCTGAGGTTCTCTGGTCAGAGGATAAAGTCAACTGGGTGCAGGGAGATACAACTTACACTGTGGCTTCAGCTGATACCCTACCGTCTACGATTTATGCCCGGATGCGTTACCTTGATTCCGATGAACTGGCAGAGGAGTCTTCATGGAAGGAAACGTCTGCTCGGTTGGCAGCCGCAAAACCCAAGCGCCTTTCTGTCTCGGTAACGGGGGTTTCTAAGGTAGAGGTTGGTCAAAAAGTTACTTTGGAAGGTAAGTTCACGAACCCTAACAGTAAGTACCAGAATGGTAATAACGTAGTTGAAGAATGGAAAACACCGGATGGCCAGACATTTAAAGGCTCTACACTGTCTGTTACCCTTACTGAGCAAATGTTGGATAAACAGGGATATGCTGCTTTTGAATACAGTGCATGGTTAGCGGACAATAAGGAGAATACGGTTTCTACCCGTAGAGTTTCTGTCAAATCGTGGGTTTATAAATTCCCCGAAATGAAAATAAGCTCCAAACTTAAATACGACATGGCACCGACCACCCTACGCGTTGCGTTGAGCGGTATTAAGGATGGAGACTATCCTGGTGTTACTTATTCCCGAGAATGGATTTACGACAAAGAGAATCTGGTAATCACTAAAGATGAAGGTGACACCAAAGAATTTACAATTGAAAATCCTGGCAAATATACATTGATGGTTGTTTTCAAAGATAACCGCAACAATGAACAGCGTATCGAAAATACCTTTGTTGTCGATGAACAAACGCCAATGAACGTTGAGATGACACCCAAGTTCTCTAACAAATATATGAGAGCTCCACTCGATGTAACCTTAAGGTCAAACATCAAGCTATCTCATTCGGCGGACTCGATAGATACGGTCACATACAAGGTGAACGGTGAGGTAATACCCAGCGGCAAAAATTATTGGGCTCAACTGATTTCGGGTTTAAAAGAAAAGAAATACGAGATCACAATTGATGTTGTTAGTAAACTTGGACAGAGAGGTTCAGCATCTGTTGAGTTTGATGTCGTTAAAAACGCAGTGCCTAATTGTACATTGAGCTACACGGAAACCAACCTAAGCTGGAGCTTTACCAATAAATGTGATGATACTGATGGAAAAATGGTTAGATATGAATGGTTCATCAACGGCGAATTAAGGAACGTTTTCGGTAGTACGGCTACACTTTCTAAAAACCTTAACCGTGGTAAGCAGGACATAAAAGTAATTGCTTATGATGATAGTGGAGACTTTGCAACGCAGCACGTGACAGTTTTCGGACCGGCTGAAGAGGCAAGTAAGTCTGAAAACACTGTATCAATACCAAGCAGTGAGTAATAAATTTTTAAATATAAAGCCGGGACATTTTGTCCCGGCTTTTTTATGCCCAACAATTGGACCTTTGAAAAATTAATACCGGAAAGTAACTTTGCTACAAAGGTATCTTTCATGGCCGCTAACAAGGCTGCGTCTACATGCTGAGAAATTAACATCCTTATAGGTTAATATTAGGTTAGTTTGCAGACTTCCGAGCGTTGAAAAACATGGATAATAGTTACTTGGATAGAGGTGTATCTACTTAGTAAAAATATTCTTCAGTGCTAGTGAGAAAAATATGAGCGACTACATACCTAAAAAGAGAGGGCTGCTTATACTGGATTGGTATGTCCCCATTAATATTTTATTGCTGATTCTCGTTATGTGTGTCTTTTTCACCCGTTATACATTTGGATACGGTTTATTGAATGGGTGCCTGCCTGCTGATTTTTATATGATTGATCATTCGGATAAAACTATTAAAACTGGTGAACTCATAGCTTTCAACATGCCGAAATCGGTTCGTTTTATCCCAGAAAATGAACGAGTCATAAAAATTGTTGCCGGTGTGGGCGGTGACAAACTCAAAGTAACAATGGATGGGGTTTATAACGGGGACAAATTTTTTGAAGCTAATGCACGTCGTATTTCAAAGAAATACAGTATTCCGTCCATTTTGATTGAAAAAGAATTGATAATTCCTGAAGGCGAAGTTTTCCTAATTGGGCAAACCGATCACTCATGGGATTCCCGTTTTTGGGGAACAGTAAAGCTGAATTCAGTAATTGGGAAAACATATGCGATCTTTTAATGTAAATAAAAAATATTTACCAATACTTCCTGGACTTGCGTTATGTGCAGTTTTAAGTAATACAAATGCAAGCACTGAGTATCAACATGATGCTGACCTAATCGCTCAGCAAGCAAAAGGGCTTGGCGCTCAGGCTAAAGGTGCACAGCAGCCAGATGGGGCTCTTAGCCTTGATGCTACGCTAAATTCACCAGATGTGCAGAAGTACATTGCGCAAGCTGAAGCACTCAAAAAAAACCAGGACCTGAGCAGGCAAACAAACCGTGGTTACGTGCCCGGTATGAATGCGGATAGTGTTCAAGCAGTTATAGACCATACCCAGGCTATAAGGGCCCAAAGTAATAACTCTGATGCTGTCAACGATATAATTAGAAGACGTGATGAAATTCAGGAAAACGCCAGCCTTAATGAAGCGGCTCTGAAAGCTGTGGAAAATAAGCCGGAAGTCATGCGAGGACAATCTAAAAATATCGAAAAATTGTTTGGTTCCTCGGGCATCACAGCTGCTGACTTCGAAAGAAAAATGGATAGCACACGTGAAGAAGCACTATCAACTGAAAATGGTATAACGATCTTTGCTTCATTTAGCTTACCGGATTATGTACTGGAAGACCTTTTACGTACGGCCTCAGAGCATAAAGCTCGTGTAGTTTTCAATGGTCTAAAGAAAGGAACTACTCGGCTACCAGAGACACAGGCAGCAATAAACCAAATGATTGTCAAAGGAAAATTTGAATCTCCTTTGATTACAATTGATCCTGATAGCTTCAGTCAGTATCAAGTAACTCAAGTACCGACAATTATTTCTCGGGAGCAAGCTCGTTTTGCAAAAATGGTAGGGTCCTTCAACGTTGAGTTTTTTCAGCGAGAACTTGCTAAAAAACCCGATCAGGACATTTTTCCTGTTGCTGGTACGATTTATCCCGTTGAAGAAAAGAGCATCATTAAAGAACTGGAAGAACGCGCACAAAAATATGACTGGGAAGGTGCAAAAAAAAGGGCCGTTGCGGACACCTGGAAAAATCAATGGATGGTCGATCTCCCTCCTGCCCAGGAACACAAAGAATTTTTAATTGACCCTACAGTGAGGGTCACTCAGGACGTAAAAGATAAGCAGGGCCGTGTAATAGCTTCCGCCGGTGAGTTGATTAATCCACTTTCGAGATTTCCTCAAAACCTGACGATGATAATTTTCGATCCACTCAATCCGGGCCAGCTGGTATGGGCTGAGCAGCAGTATCGACAACGTCTGGGTAGTGGAAAAGTAATGCCAATGTTTACCCGTATCCAAAAAGATAATGGATGGGATCACCTAAATGATTTACGTGAAAAATTTAACGGTAAGGTGTTTAAAGTAAACGAACAGATTATCTCACGCTTTCAGATTAAAAATACACCTGCGCTTATAACTACTGACCAAGATAAATTCCGGATCACCCTGTTTAGCGAGGCAGAAGTCCGTGGAATCGGAGCCCCAAATCTTTCAGAGGAAAAATAATATGAAACTCGGATTTATTATAGGCGCTCTCTTTGCAACATGGCTGACGCTAAATTATCCGGACCAGATGAGAAGTTATTTTACCAAAGCCGTCGACTATATCGAAAGTGTTGCAACATTTATTACATCCAAGTGAGCATGATGGTGAAAAAATTCAAAAAGTTACTTTTAGAGTTCATTGTAGCAGTTATGCTTTCGCTTTCTATACCTGGTATGGCTATGGCAGCAGATGCTGGAGTCCCTGGGGCTATGTGTCAGTCAGCTGGAGTGTGGCAGGGCTTGATTAAGAATATCTGTTGGAGCTGCATTTTTCCCATGAGGATAATGGGCATAGGGGCTGCTCCAGAAGGCGCTGCACCTTCACGTCCGGGTTGCTACTGCACAGATCAGAACGGCGTACCGGAAATAGGTTGGCAATTGAGCTTCTTTCAGCCGGTGAAGATTGTAGAAGTTGTAAAGAGCCCCTGGTGCAGCCCCTTTCTTGAAGGCACGATGCTTCAAAAATCGCAGTTTGATATTGGTAAAAGCAACACTAATCAGCCAATGACAGCAACTGAAGCCGGATTTTACGATGTTCATCTTTGGGAGTTCCCAATCATGACAATGCTCAAATTACTGATTATTGGCGAGTGCACTGCTGAACCCTATATAGATGCCAGCCTGACCTATATAAGCGAAGTGGACCCTATGTGGGAAAGTGATCTGCTTACACTCGTCCTGAATCCCGAGGCAGTAGTTTTTGCAAACCCAATTGCCTCAATGGTGTGCGCTGCTGACTGTGTAGCAGTAACAGCAGGAAAGGATAATCTCGCTGCATACTTTTGTGCCGGATGCGATGGCAACCTTTACCCATTAACCGGCCACATTTACGCAAATGATGACGCTGTAAGGACGAGTTCACTGATTACCCAGCGTCTTCTGACAAAACTACATCGCCAAGGCATGCTGATGCGAACGATGGGAGCAGACGCAATGTGTGAGAAAACGTGGGAATACTTTACACCACGTTCCCAGTATCGGCTTTCAATGCTTTTCCCTACTCCTGAGGCGAAGGGACCGGATTGCTGTCATCGTCTTGGTGATTCGGTACACGACTGGTCAACCCTTAAAGGTGGGCGCAAAAAAATAGGCAACGATAATTATGTCTATATGTTGTGGCGTTACAATGACTGTTGTGTTCGCTACGTTCCAGGCGTTTGATTTCTAAGGAGAAAATAAGTGAAACTTAGAAAAACAATCACCTCAGCGATTATTGCATCAATGGTTGCCAATACTATGAGTTGGGCTTTTTATGTCACACTCATAAACATGGTAATGACACCACGTGTTTACGCTGCTGACGCTATATTTGACCAGCTCGAAAATAATTTTAACCTTGCAAATCCTAACGCAAATCGCAATGCAACCACCAGTGCTCAGGACATTGTGGAGAAATACAAGAACGCGGATTCAGGCGAGAATGTCAGTGGGAAGATCACCGAGAAATACGTGGGTAAAGCCGAATCCGCTAATCTTAATCTCGGGAAGTATGGGGCAGGGAACTCTAATGAAAGTGTCATGAAAAATGCCGCATCCGATGGAAAGTCTATTGGTAGCGCCGTACAACTGCCGAGTATGTCTGGAGGGACAATCAATTCAAACTACACCAAGGAAGGGGCAAAGCTGCTCTCTCGTGATGCTAATGGCAACATTGGTATAAGCAGTAATCCCAATACTACTCCTGGAACCAAAACAAATACGGGAGAGATTTTCAGCTCAGAGCAAAAGCACAGCGATATAAAGTTCAACGCCGCAGATCGTTATGGGGATGAGGATGGCTTTGTTAACGATATAAAGAATCGGAAAAGCCAGTTATTTGATGCTCAAAGTTATGATGGCGTTGCCTACCGCACCCTCGTAAATGCTAACAAGGACAACCCGGCATCGTCTGTAAAGCCTAACGATCCCATGTTTACTGCGGGGAGAAATGAGATAACCAATGCTGTTGCTGGTACTGGAAACTGGCTTCAGAACTGTAATGTTGAGACCTCCAAAAAAACAGTAACCACACACTATCCTGATTACAAAGAGTTCTACTGTAACTCGCCTAAGCAAGATAACTTCAGCAGCTGCACGATAACTCGTGACTTCTCTGTTCCTGTATACATTTCAGGCGGAAACGGAGACATGTCGATGTGCGGCGATAATTGTGTGCGTATATGGTTTGGTCGCCGTGATGACAACTACTGGAGTGACGGGGTATTTGATAACGAACTGACATTAAAATTCCATCCGGATGCAAAATTGGCCTCAGCAAAGATTGTTAACGCGGAGTGGGATGACCACATGCGGGTAACACTTGATGGCACGCAGATTTTTGCTCACATAGATGGTGCATATCGAGAAAGTGACTATCCGGCTCCAAAGGGATCTTGGGAGTTAAAAAAATCGTGGAAACTCGACAAAGTATACGATGTAACTGAAAAGGTCAGAAAATCAGTTTATGAAGAACCTGATCGTGAAGTGACAATGGCATCCAGAGTCTGGGTTGGTGGGGGAGGTGAAGGGTACTTTGAGGTTGAGCTGACGTTTGAAAATATGAAGCTCGAAGATAAGCACGTCCAGGAACCAGCTGGTTGTTACGATGCTGTACAAACACCAAATACATTCTGCCGTTTCGATCGGTTTAAAGATATGGATGTTGGCACGAAGCGGCTTCCGGAAAGCGTGCTTTCTATGGCAAAGCCGCTGTATGAAGGCGATAAAGGCTTTCTTACCTGGAAGACTAACCTTGAAGGCTATTTTTGTGATCCATTGGCTAAAGACAAGATTTGCTCTTATGACGCCAGTGGGAAAATTATGAAAGACGCTAATGGAAAGGACCTCTGTTACAACTACGAAGAAATTAAGAGTATGCCTGATGCATGTAGTTCTTATAAAAATGATGCAGCATGTGTACTCGATAAACAAACATGTGCAGAGGGTTGGTTCGATGAGGGCACTAACAGCTGCTACATGTATGAACAGAAATACACCTGTGACAGAGGTAAGGATGTAGTTCGTGAGGTTGAATCTTCTACAAATGCCTGTGTTGGCATGATCCCATGTTCTGGAGGAACATGCGAAACTGGGCCAAAGGAAGAGAACAACGATTTTGGAAAAGTTGCGGCTTATTCAAACATGGTTCAGTACATGCAGGGCGAAGCCAAATGCGAAGACCCTAACGATGCCAATTCCTGTTCTGTCTTTGAAGGAAAACCTGAATGGTGTGGTCGTTCAGTAGGCTTTGTAAATGGCCTGGCAAAGACGGACTGCTGCGAAGCACCGCAGGGAACCGCAGGAGCACTTGAAGGTATCATGCTTGCCGGATCTATGATCAGAAACACTAACTGGACCAGAGTTAATGCTCAGCTAATAAAATGGACCGGCGGTGATACAGGTACATGGGCTTCTATGTCCAATGCGGTCGGTGAGTGGACTGCATCAGCTGGTAAAACAGTAGGGCAAATGTGGAACAATGTCACGAGCTCCTTAACGAGCGTATATGAAAACGTCGCTGGTAATCTAAGCAGGGCAGTTGGGTCTTCCGCAACTTCTGGAGGGGCAGGAGGTGCTGGCCAGTTGGCACAGGAAACAATGTCCAGCTTCGGTATAGGTCAGCTTAAGCAGATGGCAATGAAGAAAGCCTACGAATTGCTACCAGATACAGTTCGAGACTTTGTCTTTAAGAACGTTGCTACTACCGGAGGAGAGGTTGTCTTCTCGGCTGCGGTTCAAAACTTTATGCTTGCATTAAACGTGATCGGTTGGATTTATACAGCCTATCAGGTCACTAAAATGCTTTTAGAAATGTTGGTAGCATGCGACCAGAAAGAGATGGAAGCTTCTATTCATAAGAATCAAAAATCCTGTTTTACATTAGATACGGAACGATGCGTCAAATATCTGAATGTTGGTTTCACAAAGAAATGCGTTAAAAAAGCAACAGACATGTGCTGTTATAATTCCATGTTGTCACGCGTTATTATGCAACAAGCTTATCCGCAATTAGGAATAGACCCTGTCGCCTCTAATTGCGTGGGGCTATCAATAAAGCAAATACAGCAACTGGATTTCGATAAAATTGATCTGACGGAGTGGATTAATGATGCAGTTCAGGTAGGAGAAGTTCCTGATCAATATTCAAAATTCTCCGAAGAATCAATTGTGGAAAACTTACCATTCCAGAATGAGAACTATCAACTTCCATCAGAACGTACCAAGGAAGCAATGGGCGGTGAAGAAAATATGATAAAGGCCAGACAAGAAAATGCTCAGGCTATAAAAGAGGAAAATGTAGATTGTAGCTATTTACCTCGACCGGCCATATGTGAGGTAGGTTCAACTACGCTGGATCCGGTTACGGGCAAGCAGTTGCCGAAATATTGAAGAAGGGGCCGTTAGGCCCCTTTTTTAATTACTTGGCTTTCAATGTTTTTTCTGGGAAGCCTTTTTTACCGTATTCACCGGTAAAGAGGTAATAATCTTTTCCGTTGATGGAGGCTGCAACACCCCCTGGAGTTGTTGTATTTGGGCTATCAGAACGGAAAATGATACCCGAAAAATCAGCGCTTGTTTCGTTTCCTTTAAATGGGATGAACACATAACGAATTACAGCGTAATCACCAGCGGGAAGGTTTAGCTGAGGAATTTCGGTTCCTGTTGCGGGGCGAATCGCCTGAAAGCTGTACATTGAATCTGTAGGGAAAACATCAGCATCAGGCTTAGAGGGCAGATCACAGGTACTCCATTTATTGACGACTGCCATATCAATTTTACATGTGGCCAGAGCTGCTTTCTGTTTTTCAGGGTTGTATCCAAATGAGGCCTGAGTTGCTTTTGTATGCTCAAAAACATACTTAGCTCCTTCACGTACCAAACTTTCATCATTGTAAGGCAATTTTTTTGGATTGGGGACGAACACTAGGTATTGATTGACCTGGATGTATTCGGCGTCAGAAGAACTGTACAAAGAGCCGAGGCTCATGATCCCAAAACCTTTTAGACCGCCTGTTACGTAGCCCATCGAACTATTGATGAGATACTTAGAAAGAAAGTTGTCGGCATCCCCTCCAGGAGTAACCTCTTGCTCCTTAAAATTAACGTCGAAACCAGCAAACGAATAGGCATTCTTGGCGACAGAATCATTTGCTTTAGCATGCCAGTACTGGCCGTGACTGTACGCATTCAGAGCGGTGCCTGGCGTAGTGCCGGTGTCACCGGCACAACCCGATAGGGAAAAACCAATGACGACAGAAGAGACCAGAGATACTAAACGTAAAAGTTTCATTTAAAGCCCTTTTTGTAATGTCTTTTGGAGATGGAACCATTATTCCATAGTCACGCGTTTCACAAACAACCTGATTGCATAAAAAAGGAAAAAAAGTGATTTCCAGTAGAACCAGCAGTACACAAGAAAAGCGCTTTTATAAAAATGTATAATTATTAAAACGAAGTAATGAGGTTGAAATGGGTAAGCCAACAGAAGAGCAAAGACCTGTTATCGAGAATGCTAGCGCAAACAATATGGTGATAGCAGCGCCTGGATCAGGCAAATCATTCACCATGATAGAAGCGGTTATATCGATTCTCAAAAAGTATCCATATGCAAGAATCGGGATGGTGACCTTTACTCGCGCTGCAACAAACGCACTTGCAGCAAAGTTACAAAAGCGATTGAGCAAGAAGGATCTTGACCGGGTGCTGGTGGATACTTTTCACGGACTCGTTAAGAAGCAACTGGACATGATTCGCTGGCCGGGAAAGATGTTGATAGGGCCAGCACAGAGATCTGTCATTCACCGGGCTTTGAAAGAATCCGGTGTAACGATGAAGTTTGCTGAAGCTGAATTCGTTATTGATGCTATCGGCAGAGAAATGGATACGGATGTGATTTCAGTTCGGCATAACAGACAACAGATCCATTTATTTAATACCTATCAGGCGTTATGCCAGAAAGACCATGTGGCGGACCTCAATGCTCTTTCAAAATTTGTTGTCGGTCAAATGCATTCGGGAAAAATGCGCACGTTAGATTTGACACATTTGATAGTAGACGAAGTTCAGGATACTGACTCTATACAATTCTCATGGATAGCATTGCATACAAGAGCTGGAGTCTATACGAGTATAGTTGGAGACGATGATCAGGCCATCTACTCCTTCAGATCCTCAGGAGGAGTCAAAATATTTCAACAGTTTGAAAAACACTTCAGACCTAACATATTTTACTTAAACACATGCTTTAGGTGTGAACCTGAAATTTTAGAGGTGGCCGGAGCACTGATAGGAAAGAATGTTTACCGTTATGCCAAAGAGTTACGCTCGGCAAAAAAGGGAGGAGGAAAGGTCACTTTTCGTTCATATGTAGATATGGAGGAACAGATACAGGGTATTTTAAGCCTTATAAATCAGGATCCACATGGATGGGCAATTCTAAGCCGCAATAATGCTCACTTGGATGAGCTAGAAAGTTTGATCGAACAGCCAGTAATTCGTTACGGAGGTAAATCATTCTGGGATGAAAAAGAAACAAGCGATGTGTTAAGCCTTATGGCCTTTTTCCGACAATCAAATGATCCTCGCTTAATGAAGAGAGTATTGGCATTGTTTGGAGAACAGGAATCAGTTTTGGATGATGTGGCATTGAGTATGAGAGGAAGAAAAGTTACTTTTGGCGACCTTGCCATCCCGGAGGACAGTTCTCTCGAAACAAAAACATTACATTCAAACTTCGTGCGCTTTACCCAGGAAAGTACTGATAAAGTTGAGATAGCAAAACGTTTCGCCAACCTTACGAAATGGATGGAATCGTCGTCAATCAAGATGAGGAGTAATAAAGGTACAGCAACCTTAACAAAAATTGCTTTAGACACTTGTAAACAGTGGGCAGAAAAGACTGGTTGGATGAATATGATCAATCGTGCTGCTGCAATGTCATTAGGCCCTAGGAAGAAGGACGAGGAATACAGCCCAGAGAAAGTAGTCCTATCAACCTTGCATGGTTCAAAGGGTCTTGAGTGGAATAAAGTAATAATAATGAGTTGTAATGCGGATCAGATACCAAGTAAAAGATCAGTTGGGGAGGAGGCAATAGAAGAAGAAAGACGTTTGCTTTATGTTGGATTTACGCGTGCAGAAAAGCAACTTTTTGTAATGTGGTATGGTGACCCTTCTTTCTTTTTAAGAGAATGCAGTGAAGAAAAGATAAAAGAAGCAGCTAATATTCGAATTTCTCCAGTTTATACAGAATAATTCGATATGGGCATTTACTTATGCTTAAAGCTATAGTATAAAAACAATGAGCTTAAATATCAGCTCCCAAATTTGAGTAACTTTGCTTAAAGTTACTTTCGCGTTAAGCGTTGATTTAGCCGTGAAAAGCGGCCAGCTTAAACAAGCTGTAAGACACCACCGGCAAAATGTCACCTTTGTCGCTGGTGCACTTCCCATGCCTGAAAAAGGCAATCTGAATTTACCAAACCGTAACTAATTTAGCTCCTCCTGGAGCTATTTTTGTTGCGTACTTCTAATGCCAGATAGTATAAATCAGGCGGTTCATAGCTTACGGGAGATGAATGACAGGCTTTGCCTTCGTGTTGAAACAAAAAATTGTTTCTTCCTTCTTACTATATATAGGTGACCCCAAATGTCTAAAAATAAAGCTCGCAGTAAAGCCCTTCATCAAACCTTTAGTGAAATTATTCCAGAGATGGATAAGGCGCTAAACAAACAGCTCTTAGAAGTTCTGATGAAATATACAGAACGTGATAATGAACTGATTGTTATTTTGAATGAGGACGGCCCAAATATCATTGAACTTAAGTCTCTTAAGCCTGTGTCTTTGTTGGCCGAAAAGCTTTCTGCTTATTCAAGCTATTATCATGTGGATGTTGTGGAGCTCGTGGTCAAGAAAATTGATTTCGAAGGAGCTTATAAGCTTCTTAAAGCTTCCCCAGATGTACCACTTTTTAAAAGCTTAACTGAACTGGATAAATATCTTGTTGAGGAGTTTGAAAAATACGGATTAAATTCATTTCTTGACGTGGATAATCTGGATTACTCACTTGAAAAAGCCAGTGAACTCAAAAATGAGCAGTTAATAAATTGGGTTTCGGACATCATTTGCAAACGTGAAAAATTAACTTTACGTAAGCGTTTTGATGTCGCAGTAAAGGCCCACTACGAAAATGTAGAAAAAATGTATGATACCATTCGTCCGTTAATGAAAAAACTGGGTTTCCCAGAAGATCTCATGACGCACACCTTTAGTGAGTTAAGCGTTTTTGAAACTAAAGGATGGGACCATGCAATAAAATCGAAAATTGAGACTCTCGCTAAGCGTGAAACTCAATATTTAGATGATGCGGCTAAAGCAGAGAATCGACGTCTTGTAACAGAGAAGTTGGAGAACTCTTTAGCGATTGCACCAACTAAACCAACAAGAAATTGGTTACATATTGCCGGAATTGCCTGTTTGGTAGTCTGCACGTTCATGTATGTAACTAATAAATTTATTTAATCCTGTTAAGGGGGAACCCTAACGGGGCTTCTCTTTGAACAAATCGAGGAGCGGAAAATGTCATATCTTGAATATATCAATGAAGTAAAAGTGTCCGGGATAGTTATCAGTGCTGTGGAGAAAAAAATGACTGACCAGAGTATAGGTTTGTTAATAAAGCTCAAAAATAGGATGAAGACAGAAGTTGATGGTGAAATCACTGAGAGAGAATTTTCAGTTCAAATCAAGGTGTCGCCTGAAATGTATTCAACCTGTTTCACTGGTATAAATCAGGGTGATGAGTTGATGGTCTCCGGTTATATTGTTGTCGATACTATTATGATTGAAGGGAGAGAACATCCTCTTGACTACATGAGAGTGGTAGCAACAAGTAAGTTGGCTCACATACCTAAACCTCTAAAAGGTTTTGGACAAAGTAGCTTTAATCAGATCTGACATTAAACCCACCCTAAAGGGGAGAAATCCCTTCATGGGATTTCTCCTTTTGGAGTCCCCATGAAACAAAAATTTAGGGCTACTGCAATAAGTAGTAATCAACTTAGTTTTTTTTCTATACTCGATATAGATGAAGATGAAATAACGCAAATAGTTGATTCACCCAAAGAGCATTTAAATGATGCTTACACGTCCGGATTAAACTTTAAATCAGAAGAAAGTAACATTTCTGAGATAAATTATGATTCTGAAAGGCGTGAAAATCACCTTTATGAAAAATCCAAATTACTTAAAAATCAGATTTTGCATACAATTAATTTTGCAGCAGAAACAGATTATCTATATACGGTTGAAGAATATAACCCAGATTTGGGTGGTCTGGTAATAGAATGGACCCCTGAGGATGTGTATGTTGTTTTTCTATCCGCTATGGAAGAGTCTTTGGAAATCATTAAAGAACTAGTGTTGAGGAGAAAGTTATTCTTCAAAGATGACAATGGTAATATCACAGTGAATCCACTTTTAGAAGCTGAAACACGGTGGTATATGTCAAAATCATTTGAATACACTTGTTTATGTCATGGACTTGATGCATGTGAATTTAGAGCGGAATTAAAATCATGGCTCTATTATCATTCGCATCGTTCGATTAGTGAAAACACGAAATTAGCTGAATGCAGGAATGATGATGAAATCATTTTGCATGATTGCAATGACGATATGGGCTGGGACATCTTCTTTGATCAGGATTATTTAATGTCAGAAAAAAAACTGGCTGTTAAATGGACTGACAGGGAAATTATGGATGTTTACATAAAAGCTTTTAAATCCACATTAGAGTTGTTTGACGAGCTTGTTTCATGTGATCTGTTAACTAAACGAAACGCTTTTGGCAAGTTAGAAATCAATCCAATATTCGAAAATCATTTTGAATGGATCATGTCTGAAGCTTTTGAAATAGTGGGAAATCATCTTGGTTATAATGTGCCTCAAATCAGGAAACTGATGGCAACTATTTGCCAAATGAATCTCAAATAAAATGCCACTGGCAAACATCTGCCAGAGGGCGGTGTTTGCATTTTACCGGAGTTAAAAATGTCTAATGCCGCTATGAAGTTAAATGAAACATCTTCTGATGCTTATGAAAAATTAGAAGCTCTTCTTTCCCCGGATGTTATAAAGTTAAAACATTATGTGGATAAAGGTGAGTATCTTTTAGTTCTAGCAAAGGACCTTTTTGGTATTCCAGAAATGGATCCAAAGATGGCTGTGCCTGTTTTCAAAACTAAAACCTCGTATCGAGCTCCGCTGAACAAAGACTACATACCAAATCCCCGAATACTTGAACAAGTGGTTAAACTGCTTATCAGTCCGGATATAGATTTAAGTGTGTGTCTTAAAGGTGAGTCCGGTTCTGGCAAGACTGAAATGGTAATGTACATTAGCCACATGATGAATTGGCCGCTGACAATTAAGCAGATCAACAGCAATATTCGAGTTGATGAGCTTGAAGGTGAGCGCAGTCTTAATGGTGGTAATACAGGTTTTGTACACAGCGATTTGGTAACGGGATTTCGTAATGGTCACCTCATTCTTCTGGATGAAGTGGACAAAATCGATCCTGATACGGCAGCAAAACTTCACATGCCCATTGAACGTAAGCCCTGGTCACTCAGTGCTAATGGTGGTGAGGTTATAACTGCTAATGGCTACACGCGATTTATTGGTACTGCAAACACAAACATGAGTGGAGGCGCTCGCCGGTTCGTTTCTTCTCAACGTCAAGATGCAGCTTTTATAAAGCGGTTCTTGATAGTTGAAATGGAGAAGCCCGACAAAGTTGCTTTAACCAATGTGCTTACTAAACGATATAGCTCTTTGCCTTTTCAGGTCATTGAGAAGTTCGTAAGAGTAGCGATTGCAGTAAATGACTCTGGTACAGAAGACAGTGTGATGGATATTCGTCAATTAGTAGCTTGGGTTGGCACGTCGATGACGTTAAAAACCTTTAGTCTTCTTGACACTTTCAAAATAGCTTTTGCTTCTGCTTTACCTTTACATGTGGTCGATCTTGTTCTTCAAGCTATAGATCTTTCTCTTGGCGAAGACAAGGATAAATCGCTGGAGTATTTCACAGCAAAAAAGTCGAGTTAGATGGGATTTGTTATGAAACCTCTGATATTTGTATCTCAGAGTTATCCCATCTTGAATTTAGTGCGTTTTTAAGTACGGATGGTGCTGCTACCATTGCTATAGCAAAAAACGGAACTAATTTTACTGGACTTATGCAACTGAATAACGACTATTCTTTATTGTTTTATCATGATGGTAAAATAAATATGGAAGGTCTGATTAAACAAATGGAATTAAAAGGTTATATGTATCAGGGAGCAATGGGCAATGATGATGTTGTTGCTGAGTTTCCCGGTATTCTTTTAATTTCACCAGAGAAGCTTTAATATCAACCCTATCGGGAAATCTTTCCCGTTGGGGAGGGTTTCCCCTTTTTTTTGGAGAAACCCATGACTTTAAATACTTCAATGCTTAACAAAGTATCTGCAAAACAAATCTCTGAGAATTTTGCAAAATCATATCCAGATTTACTGGAAGGTGCAGTTATAACAAAAATTGAAATAAGTGGCTGTCAAGGATCGCGTCGAACCGATAAAATCGATTTGTCTTATGATGGAGATGATATTACGGATCAAAAAAGCGTATCTAAAAGCGAAGTACGCTGGATTGACATAAAAGCCCTTAGCTTCAAAAGTACGATTACCAGCAGAATATCAACTCTTTGCTCACGCTTGTGCATCCGCTATAGCAATATGTGGATTTTACCAGTATCCAGTATGGAAGAGTTTCTGGAAGGGGCCCAAGAGATTGAACGAGAGTTTCAGGCAGGTATTCAAAACGTTGTAGACAATTATGAGATGCATATTGAGGCTGAAAAA
This sequence comes from Salmonella sp. SSDFZ54, assembly GCF_004010735.1. NCBI lineage: Bacteria > Pseudomonadati > Pseudomonadota > Gammaproteobacteria > Enterobacterales > Enterobacteriaceae > Salmonella > Salmonella sp. SSDFZ54. Next base: position 49,977 of record NZ_CP034820.1, on the reverse strand, counting down.
AATAGAAGCCCAAGAATGTCTTCTTTGATTGATCAGTTGAAATTAACTAAAGATGATTTCATAAAATCCTTTAGATTTAATATTGCTCACTTTATTCCTTTTACGCCTATTAGCGTTGAAGGTGATGAAACCCAGGACTACTATCAGGAACAATTGATAACAGATCTGGCAGAAGAAGCAATGAAGGTTTATGAAAAAATTAGCAAAAATAACAATTTGCGCTCAAGTACTATTGACCGACTGAAGCAAATGCAAAATAAGATCATTAGCTTCATGTTTATACATAAAGAGGCGGCAGTACTTGCAGAAGCTATAAAACACATAATGAATAATTTACCTAAAGGTGCCATTTCTGAACCTCGCGACGTTGCGGTGTTACAGCAGTGGTTTTATTTCATGAGTGATGCTTCAATGTTAAAGCGTATTATTTCAGGAGAGCAAAAGGTTACTGACTGGTTGGAATCTATTACCAGATCATTTAATCAAAGCTCACAAACAGAACCGAACGCGCTACAGAACACAGGTATTGAAGCTATTTTAGATTCAACAAATGTGTTCCAGGTTGAACCTGTCGTAGAGAACGATATAAATAACAGCACGTTTTCAAACACTGATCCTGTAGCTGAACCTGAGAAATCAGTTTCGCAACAGGAAGACAATGTTGAAAATGGTTTTGATATCGAGCTCAAAGGCTGGTAACTGTTTGCTTTATTAAAAACCCCAGATGGGTACTTCACCATCTGGGTGAGTACCCCTTTTTTATAAAGAGGTATTCTATGAAATTAGATCTTAAATCATCACCGCGCCATATTAAGCGTTTACAGAATATAGCAAAAGTCATTAGCGGCTTAGGCGATGTAAGAGTTGTAATAGACGACAATACCAAAGGACCGTATTTTGATCCTGTAAATAAAGTTTGTGTTTTACCAAACGGCGATTATAGCGATGATGACTTTGTCAGTCTGATTGAAGGTTTTACCTGTCATGAAGCTGGTCATGGTCGCTATACCGACAGCGAGGTTTACAGTGACGCCTTTAATAGTGTTCTCAAGTCATCTGAAGGGTTTACACGCTTCGATGACGGAATGAATGCAGAGTTTGAGAGCCTCGCTGAGAAACGTAAAGCTTATAGCAGGGCAAAACGTCTTACCGGGCTTATAAATCTGTTCGATGATGTACAGATGGAAGAGAAGGTTGGTAACGATTATCCGGATGCAAAGCGGCGGCTTGCAGCCACTTACGCACTGATGGTTAAAGCCGGAAGGATGACTCCTGATATATCTTCTCGTCCGGAAAATCCTGTCCTATTTATTGAGTGGTATCTGCTTAACTCATTGCGAGTAAAAGTCCTTCAGCAGGCAGGTCACAAAGAAACACTCGATCCGTTTTTTGACTATGCCCAAAAGATACTTTCTCCAGTAATTTCTGATGTTGAGGAAATTTTTCATGATGCTCTTGGTTGTGAAAATACTCAGGGCTGTGAATCCCTTGCTCGTAAGACCCTGGCTCTTTTAGAGAGACTGCGGGATGAGGCAAGGGAACAACAGCAGCAGACAGAGCAGGAGGAGCAGGAGGCATATGATGAATCCGAGACCGATACCGATACCGATACCGAATCAGAAGATAAATCGCTTGAGTCGACTGATAGTCGTGAGGATGATTCTGAGGACGATAGTGAAGGTCAGGCAGATACTTCCGATAACTCTGATCTTGCTCAAGAGGGATGTTCTGAGCCTTCAGAACTTGCTGAAGATAACGAGGGAAATAATGAACCCACCGGTGGCAATCCCACAGGTGATAACATTATTGAAGACGATACTGATGCGATTAACCCTTCCGAGAGTGAATCAGATGAAGCCAGTTCGACTAACGTTGAAGATGAAAGTAACTTTTCATCGGCTCAATGGGAGATACTGGCAGATTTGTTGGATGCCTTTCTTGGCAGTGATGAGGATAGCGAAGATTATCACGATGCTTTGGCTAAAGAGATTGAAGGTATTGCATCAAAAGTATCCGATGACGTGAAAGCCGAATTCGGTGCTTCTGAATGGGATATCCCTGATCTCCTTATCGATTTGAATGTTTACAATGAGGCTTTGTCTCTGAGTCATTCAATCGGTAGCGACTTGTCTGTTTTACAGCAGGTTAAAATGCGTGGCCGAAACAAAACTCATGAGCGTGGAATTACCTTCGATGGAAATCGATTAATTCTGTCACCAATGGGAGTTCGTGATGTCTTCAGAGCTCAAAGCGAATCTAAAAATAGAGGGCATGTTGGCCTCGTATTAGTTCGTGATATTTCAGCGTCAATGGCTAATGATGAAAGATATATTCATGCCATTAAGTCAGATCTTGCTTTATCGATGGCCGCTGAAAGTTTGTCAAAAATGCATGTCTCCAATATAGTCTTTCCCTTCAAGGAAAGTGAATTTGAGATTATCAAAACGTTTGATCAAAGCGTTGAGGAATCTCTATCGAAATTCACTCTTGGATGTAAGGGTTATTATACCCCTACGGGATCGGCTTTAATGGCAGCTGTTGATCTGTTACTTGACAGCCAATTCGATAGGAAAATAATTTTTCTTATAACTGATGGTTATCCGAATAAATCGGAATTTACTATCGGCGAAGTTATGGAAAAGGCTAAATGTAATGGAATAGAAATCGTTGGTGTTGGTATTAAGACTGATGAAATAATTGGTTTTGAAACGGACACTTTCGTAACAGTTGATGATACTTCTTTATTGTCTATTGAAGTCAGTAAGCTAGTTCATCAAATACTTTCTTAATAAACTCTACCCAATCGGGGCAAAAGGCCCCGGTGGGTCTTTTTGCTCCATGAAGGAATAAGGAGCAAAATATGACTCAGATAAAAACTTACCGTGTAGAACATGAAAAAGTCGGTGCGATGCATAAAGTCCGTATTTTCGGACGTGTTGGTGAAGTTATAAGCAATGATAGCCCTCAGGAAAGAATCTTCCGCGAAGTCACTATAGCGGAGGGTAATAGCCAGCAGGCTGCGTTACTTGTAGATAACTACATACAGTGTCTTGAGAATAATGGCTTCACGACTGAAGCATAAATGTTGAGGGCCCCCGGGCCCTCTTTCTTAAATTCTGCGTTGTGGGTTTCTCCCTGTCTTCTGCACCGCAGAAGGCATTGAGAAACTCACAATGCCAGATAAGAGAGATCATCATGACTTATGCATCCCCGGCTCTTCGTCGTAATCCACAGGAAGTATCTGAACACTTTATTAAACTCGTTCATGCTCGAATTGCTGAAGTGTCTGGCTGGAAGTATATATTCGAAAGAATACCTGCTTTCAAAGACGCTTGTGCAAAAGCCCCGAGCCAGGTTCCTTGCCCGTTTACTGGCGCAGGGAAATCGAAGTTTCGTTTCCGACAAAAAGACCTTTATACCGGATGTGCGATCCATAATGACTTTCCGGTAAATGAGTTTTGCGACGGAATTGATGTTCTGGCGAAATATTATGAATTAAGTAAAACGCAGACTTGCAAAAAGATTCTCTCAGATTTTTTCGGGATGGATCTGCATGCTCCGTTAACTGACGCCGACATTGAAAATGAACGACGCTATAAATCAGCAGTTCGTGCCACAGAAACTCTTGACCGAGAGGAAGTGGCAAAGCGAATGCGAAAACTTGATGTGATGTATCACTATACCGGTGAAATCAAGCCTAATACTCCTGTTGCTTTGTACCTCCGTAATCGTGGGATCTCCCGCTTACTGAGTCACTTACCAAAGGATTTAGGCTTTAATAACCGGATCTACTATTGGGATAAAGATAAGCAGAAATCGATTATCTATCCGGGAATGATTGCGATCTATCGTGACACCCGAGGTCGGCCTCTGACTATTCATAGAACATACGTAGACAAAAATGGTGATAAGGCACCTGTAGAAAATCCAAAGCTGATGATGAAGCCTCCTGCCGATATGACAGGTGGCTCAATTCAGTTGTTTGACCCTCACTATGATTCAGGTAGTTCGACCTGGACACTGGGAGTGGCTGAAGGGATCGAGAACGCGCTTTCTGTTGTAGAAGCGACTTCAACACCATGCTGGGCAGCCAGCTCCGCATGGTGCCTTGAAAACGTTACTGTTCCTGATTTTTTACTGCCTCCGCCGGATGTAAAATCTATAAACTTTTATATCTGGGCGGATAAGGATATTGCTAACTCACAAGGCACTCGTGCCGGTATTGAAGCTGCTCAGCGACTTCAAAGCCGCATGGTTGAGTTTTTGGCTAAACGATATCCCGCATCAAAGCTGACAATTGAAGTCTTCGAACCAGCACAAGATATTCCTGATGGGAAAAAGGGTATCGACTGGAACGATGTTCTCCAGTTAACAGGGCAGGATGGATTCCCGATTCACTGGGCTCCTGAATGTCTTAATCAGCTGTAACAACGATAACTCCCCCGCTTTTTGCGGGGGGGGTTATCTTATCAATATTATATTTTAAAATTGTATTGATAAGATAACCGCTTTCCTTCGTGATAATTACCTGCCTTTAAGGTCTTTTCACGGCTGAGATGCTTGCTCAGTTAAATAAATGTGCGGTACTACTGGCTATGGTCGGTTGTATGACATGGTTATTCCATAAACTATTAAAACCCATAACGGGAGTATTACCGTTATGGTGATGCTCGTCGTTTTACATCGGAGAGCATTTTAATGAATTTTCAAATTAACGAAGTTTTTAATAAATTTGCTGCTGTTATAAAATCGCGCATCGTCAATGAACCATCGTCATGCTATTTGCTGCATGATAATGAGATAGATATAACGATTTTGAAACATAGCATATTAGAAAATGACAGAAACCTGTTGTACGTAGTTCGTCCTTCAGGAACGTGTTTGTTGCGTTGTGACAAATATTTCTATCCGAAATATTATCTTCGTTGCCGTGGAGATTATAAGTCATTCATATATGTCCATCTTGATCTACATAGTGGTGAAGCTAAAGAAATCACATGGGAGCAAGCAGACGATATGCTGTCTAGTCCAGGAAAACCCCCATTAAAAGGGAATCTTGGACGATTTGAGTATATAAAAGTTGTGGTTGAGGACCTTCGTATTCGAGGTTACGCTGATTATCTTCCTGCGTATAATCTTGATGACCTTCGCCGTTTTGCCTTACAGGACGACCGCCCATCCCTTGTCAGATACATTGACAATGTCATGGCAACGGTCTGATTGATTGCTAATTGATTTACATATTTTCCCTGATGGCCAACCTGCATCAGGGAGGCCTCAATAACGAATGGAGGCTGTATGAAGTTAGCTACGGACCTGGTAAAAGCTATTTTGATTAGAAATGGCGTTGAACCAGTAAATATAAGCGAATCATCTAAGTTATCTTTGAAACAACCACTGACAGAACTTAAATTCAGTTTATATTTGCGAACTGAGCATTTATCTCACTTCCTACCCGGTTATGTTTATTCTATAAAAGAATGTCCACTGTCATATGACATCGGGATCGAAATTCAGAAAATCTTCGAAAGTTTACATTTGTTAAACGAAGAATTTGAATCCCTCGGTTTTGTTTCTGTATGGATAGAAATGCATCAAAGCATTTTTGAACAAAGTCGGTTTAAGAAAAGTAACTTTACTTTTCGGGAGGAAGAGGTCGAGCTTGCTAAAGGGCTTGTTTGTTCTCACAATTCACAAATAAGTAATGCGGCTTATTTCTGGCTTCAGCACTTTGAGGAGTTTATGATTTATGTTCGTAATAAGCTTATCGACCTCTTTCGAGAGGCCTATGACCTGATCCTTGGAATGCAGCAAGTATTTTTCATTCGGGAAAAGGAAGAGCTGTTGAAAACTATAAGTTATGGCGATGAGCTGTATGAGGTGAAATTCATGGCGGCTGAGCTTTACTCTATCGAACAGAACTTAAAGTGTTCTGAATCGATAAGTACAAAATCTCAAGCTTCGGCATATATTAACCGCATCCGTGAGTTTGTGCGTTCGGGGTGGAGGCAGGGCTATATAGTCTGCCATCATAAGCGAAGTAATCAAATTTCATCATTGTCATTACCGATGTACTTGAAAGATACGTCAGGCCGAAGTGCTCGAAAGCGAGTAAAACGTCTTATATCTTCTACAGTTTGTGGTAGAAATAAAGATTTAGGTCTTACAGATTTTTAATTAAATTATACCCATGTGGGGATCACACCCCATATGGGAGTGATCCCTTTTTTTATTGAGAGAGGATCACATGAAAATTATCGAAAAAATCATTAATGCCTTTTTGGTTGTTCAACATAAAAAAATACAGGTTAAAAACATTACATTTTTAGACAATGGGCAGGGCATGTTCTCTGGTATGTCTTTTGATGCTGATGTTTCACTGGAGTTTATGTATGAATCAGCAAAAGCATATAGTTCTTGTTTCTGTGATATTCCCTTTCCAGGTTTTGAAGATGCAAATCTGGAGGAAATTACGAAATTTCAATTAGATGCTTTGAAGCAAAGAAAGAATCATTCTTTCTTTGTTAACCATTTGAGGTTTCCTATAGTTTTAAGGGAAGGGTGCAAAATCGAAAGAGGAGAAGTCTATTCAATTTCGAATTGCACTTATAATAAAGAAAGATTGCAGTATCTTTTTTCTCAGGATATTTACGGTAAGTTGTATAATTCCTTAGAGAAAGAATTAAGCTCGTTTTTCTCATTTATCAATGTTGAGGTGCACGAGTTGTTAAAAGATGCTGTATGCTTTGCATTAAAAATCCTGAATAAGATATCTTTGGATACACCTGAAAGACTTATTAAAGCTTTTAATTATCGTGACTGGTATTGTAGTTACGATGTTGAGCTTTTTAGGAAAGGCTTACCTGGTCATATTCTGGAAGAGCTCATTGCTCCAGATATCTTACTTTCAGACCTTAACGGTTGTAGAAAAATACTTAGAAATGCAAAACGATTTCTAAATGGACATACACAAACCAATTGTGTTTATATTAAATATGAATGGTGGTTGGGGCCTGTTGATACCTCACACTCAGCTAAGTTGATGTCTGACAAAGAAATTAATAACCGAAGTGACTTGAAGAATTTTTCAAAGGTCTTTTTCAAAGAGTGTTTAAGTTCTGGTAAGTCGGAATATGAAAACCATCTTAGTGAAAAAGAACATGCGCTTCGCTATAATTATTAATTAAAATTATTTTCTCCCATAGGGATTTCTCCCTATGGGAGAAATCCCTCTATTAAGAGGGTATTGAAATGAATGCTATACAAAAGTTAGTTGAATCTATTCTTGTTAAAATGGGTTTTGTTGGCGCTGTAGTGGAAAATATATATTTGGATTCAAAACCATTTCGGCATATTCGATTTGTGGCTGATATTCCAGTAATATCTTTTCTACCTCATTTGGTGAAATATCTTAAGGGTGCAGACCATCTTTACAGTGGTAACGATGATTTGCATCCTCTTTTCATTTATTTTTCCGAAGCGGCTACATTAAAAGCAGGTCCTGTAAATCTCGCGAACTTTCGTTTTGAAGTTTCTATAGCTTCAACTCATTTACGACTGGTCTCAGAGCAGCCTGATTTGCTTTTCAAAGGATTTAACCGGGATAATCTAGAATACGTTTATTACCGCTCAGATTTGGCCTCTAAGGATCTTATACTAGGCCTTGTTGAACACGGTTCTCCTTTCATAAAACATCTACATGGACTTATACAAAAGCGAATTTTAAACGAGTTCTCTCTGATTTTTTCTGTTCTTGAAAAGATTTTAGAAAGCGCGAAGCCACAAATTCTTGCTTGCTTCCATAGTGTTGATTATGAAATGAACGTAAAAATAATAGCCGAAGCTATACCTGAAACTGTATCTAATCAGATAGTCACATCTGATTATATAGTTAATTCTATATCAGATGCGGACAAGTTTATAAATCATGTTCGTCGCTATTTAGCAGGCAGGGTAATGAAGAGGCGGATATACGCTGAATTAGATGTTTGTGAAGAAACATCAAGTATTTCACTAGTGAACTTAGGATGCTTTACGTCTCCTCTGCTCGTTACGGAATATCAAATGTTTAAGCCACACTCTTCAGGGTTATATCGAAAAGCTATAAACAACTCCTTAAAACAGTTCAAACCAGAAATGCATGTACCTTCTGAAGAACTCTTTTATAATTAATCTAACCCATCCGGGAACCTGCTTCCCGGTGGGAAGCACTTCCTTTTTAGTCATGAGGTAGTGTAAATGTTTAAAGAATCTGACCACGTGGAATTTGTTAGTGCCTTTCTTTATCAAAATTTAGGCCTTAATGTTTCCGCTGACGATATAACCGTTCAATTATCTGATACTTCGTTCGACAAAGTAACCTTTGATTACGATGTAGATATCGATAATTTAAATTGTATGTTGGATCTCTACATATCTGAGCTAATAAAGCACAACGCATCTTACTCCGATTCTATTCTTTTGAAACAAAAAATAATTTATTTTCTTGGAGTATTTAAGAATTTCGGATTTTTTACGTTTGATATTCGCGGATATAGTAATACTTTAAGCCCAGTTAAAGTTATTGATATTGTTTCAATGATTATTAATGACTGTGAAGAGTTATCTAAAGCTAATTCTTCTACTGATGCTATAAGAAATCTTTATCTCGATAAAATGAAGGTGGATGGGAAAGTGTTAGTTGCGAAATTTGCACTTAAACAGTTTTTTCATTCCGACTTTGGTGACTTTATCTCATTTGTCGAGAAAAGAATTACAGATTGTCTTAATGAAACTTTAAGGATTATCAAAGCTGTTGAACATGGCTTTGTACGTGTAGGGCAGCATAAGATTAATCGCCGTATTAATGATGACTTAAAGTTATGCATTGATTTCAATACTGATGATTATCCGGCAAATATGCCAGATATATATATTAAGTTTAACGATACATTTGATGGGAACGGGGCGTTATATTGTGACAATGATGCCCTCATATCCCTCTATACCGATGTTGCTTCAATTATCAATGTGCCGGTGATGATGGAAGTAAGATTGATCAATAAAAGAGGGCGTGTTGTCTGTGATTCTTCGCATTCAACTTACGTATCTCTCGAAAGTAATGACCGATACAGAGTAACTGATCGCACATTACTAATAACTGAAGCTTTTGACGATTTTCGTAACGCGTCTCAATGATCCTTTTGCTTCAGTCCAAAAAAGTAACTTTGGTTGGCTGAAGACACTTGTCTATGACAATGTAAAATCTGTCGCTGGCATCTTCTTTTAGCTTAACCAAATTTTTATCTAACCCAGTGGGGAAGTCGCTTCCCTTCTGGGGCACTTCCTCTCAAATTCGAGGTAGTGTATATGACACATTCATCTGATGATAAAAACTATGTCCGAGCAGTTCTGAGTTATCTTGGCATAGATTTTGATGAGGCGGATATAGTATTAAGTGTTTGCCATTGTCAAAGTGACGAGCTTTCTTTTACCTGTAATATCAAAGCTATTGAACTCAAGAATGTTGTTGATTTATATGTCGATAGTATCTCTGAGAATGAAATAGAAGCTTTAAACAGAGAATCTTTAAAATCGCGACTCTGTTACTTTCTTGAGGTGTTTGACGCAGTCTCTGGTCAGTACCTTGAAATTTCAGGAAAACACTTTGCAACTAGTCGTTTTGAATATGATGATGTTTGTAGTGAAGTTCTTAGCATGTCTAATGATGTTTCTCAGTCGAAAGGTTATGACCGGGATGAATATAACAGACTGATGCAGGTTGATGGTCAGGTTATGATTGCCCGTTTTGCTTTGCAACAGTTCTGGGATACTCATTTTATTGGACTAATAACATTTGTATCTGAGTCTATAACATCGAGCCTCTATAAAGCTTATGAAACTTTTAGTGATATTAGTTTGGCTTGCTATAAACTGAGTGAATATTCTTATTCACGCTCTATCAACAGTGAATTGACCCTTAATATTTCACTTAAAGAAAATGACTTCTGTGAGGACCTATCTGATTGCTATATGGAAGATGAGGCTTTACCTTCTGGTAGGGTAATTTCTCGACGCAACAATGACTCCATAATAAGTATTTATGAGAGCTATGCTGCGGCTTCTTATATTCCGATGATTGCATCTTTGGAAGTCGTTGATGAATACGGCGAAGTGGTTACTGACCTCTGCCATACCGTTTATGTTTCAGAGTTAACCGGTGGGCGGATTAAAATCCACGACCGTAATGACTTAGTATCTGAAGTTTTCGATAACCTAAGAAATTTAAATCTTGCAGTTGGAGATTCAGTTTCACAAGCTGCTTGATTCTTTCCCTGATTTTGATTTTTTCTCACATACTCTTATGGCACGGTTTCCGTGCCTTTTTTTTGCCTCGCTTACAAGCGTCTACTCCTCTTCTACCTATCCCACCTTACATCACCACTTAAAATCTATCTTTCTAATTCCATTATCCTTTTCGTAGCCTCTAATGCTCTGGTATGAACATACTCTTTAAACTCAAAAAAGTGCTATTAACGAAAAAAAATCCCTAAAGAGATTTGTATACTGTTCTCAACCAAGGAGAGCTCATGAATGAACTAAAATCCAAAAACGAGAACAGTACCAAAAGCAACTTTCCCCCGGTTGATAATCAGTTTTGCTTTTACCATGTTGATTTCAGCATAGAACGACTACTTTCTACGGCCGAGGATCTCCAGCTTGAGTACATCTTCCAGAAACCTGGAAGTGAAGTAAGAAAGGATTTGGTTGAGCGATTCGAACGTGGAGAGCGCTTTGTTACAGCTTCACACTGTGACAATTTCTGTGAAATCCTTGGTTGTCAAGGCCATCAGGAAAATGCATAAACCCATAAACCTACATTTCCACTTTTAAGGATGTTCACTAAAGAATGATTGGAGAAAGTATTTTTGACTGGGTAATTTACGGAATATCCATTTTGATATTTGCCTCAGCACTAATTGAAGGAAAGACAACTCGCTACCCAGCACTTTTTTTCTATGGGAGTTTAATTTTAATGTTAATCCTGATAGTTGCTGGAGGCCTTAACTGGTGGTTCTACAGGTCAAAATATGGCGCAGTAATCGTTATCTTCACAGTGGTTTCTTTACTGATGACTCGATTCCGCCTGGTCATATATAAATTAAGATTAAGAAAGTTAGTTTCAGAGATCAGATTTCGTATAAAAACGGGTTTTCGTATAATTCTTGTTTTGTCGGATAATGAGGATGAGCGTAATGTTCTGCTGTCTATGCTTAGCAACGTATTGCCAGAGCAAACGCTTATTCACACGCGTGATGCTCTCGGACCTCATTCAGGGCCTATCCTAAAAGCTCTTGAGCTACATCATCAACAGGGAACAGGTTACATACTCGTCTGTGAACAACAAATCTCAGCGCGTACGTGGTTGAGTATCGTAGAAAATGGGAAACCTGATACATCTATAGCTGTTAATTTTCATTCGATCCCAGAAATGGAGTGATTTTTCAATGAGTAGAACCGTTTCACAAAGTGTCACAGAAGATTGTCTTTTTGATACCCGCACACAAGTCAGATTACAACTAAGTCGAAGCGTTCATAAAACGCTGGCATCTGCTAAAGAAATTTTACAGGGAAGGGGGGTTGATTCGGTCTCTATTGAAGATCTTGTGCGAGCCTGTCTTGAAGAGAACCAGCCAATTGATCTCGCCTCACTTTACCTTGAAAATCTCTTAAAACAGAAAGGTACCAGCATTTGCGATTTTTAGTGTTTTCAAACCTATTAGATAAAATGCCGGTTGTGTTTATATAACATCAATAATTTCATGCAACAGGTAAAACATGAGTACTCAAAAGCAACTTTCCAGAACAACCGGCACTGAACGTATGTTTAAGGAAGAGCTGGCGTTATCCTTAATTTGTTGGGTTTTCACCAGTCCATTTACCAACTGGACCGATAAAGTCTTCAGTGGTATTGAAGTTCCGTCTGAAGGACCGTCAACATTACTGGGTGAGGCTGAAAAATTCTTTCGTTTTGTCGTTAATGAAGAAGGCTACGACGCAGGAAGGGCTGCTCTTGGTCTTGACCTATGTTGTTTTTCACTTCCGTCGTGTTTGTTCCCGGACGCTGCCCTGTCTGAGGAAGAGGTTATGAGTAAGTTAACCGGAGAAGTTATCCATGGGATTCTTCTTTCCTTACCTGAATTTATTGATATGCCAGAAGTGCTCGCTTACCAGGTCAGGGATGAAATTCTTGCTTTTAACACTCGCTGTGGAGACGGGATCTTTCATGGTTGGAACACGGCTTCAGAATTGTGGAAGTTTGAAATCTTTCCCCGCACCACCATCATGATGCAGCATACTTCGGCAATACATTAAAATTAGGCGGGGCAGAATGCATAAAAAACTTTTTCTTCTCGAATGGAAACCCTGTCAGAGCCGCGTATGGGCCGGTTGGATGGCCCTGTGGTTGACTATCAGTTTTCTGATGTTATCTGCCTTGCTTATGACAGATCATCTCCTGAACAAAGTCATCCTGCCGCCAACATGGTTGTTGATCTGGTTTTCGCCAATGCTGGGGTTTTTGATAAAAGTTCGCGTCGTCGAAACTCAACATTTCCTGGAGCATGACCTCTGTGTTGCAGGTTTCTCTTTTTACCGCTGGAAGAGGTTAGTTTCTCCCGGGCTTTGGTCAGTTGACTGTATAAATGGTCGTTTTCGCCTCAATCGGATCACCCAGGTGGGTAAGACTATCCACTATCCATGGCGTCTCCATTATCATCCTTTGTTCATGAGCCCTATCGAACATAAATCGCATGCTGTGAAAGCTGTTTCAAAATGACTTCTTTAGAGGTTTACATGACATTTATGTTCTGCAAGGTCAGCCAGGGCAGCAAAATTGATTTGAAATAACATGAGCCTGGAGAAACGTATGAGTTATGACGATTTGCCCTATTTTCGTGACCAGATTCTGGAACGTATCGACTCGCTTAAGTGTTTTCTTTCGAACACCCCCCCGCTGATGGCAAACCTGATGACTGTCTCCACCGTATCTCGAACAGAAGAGCGACTGAAGCAGGTTAAACCCATCAGGGTTAGTGTTAAAGACGATGCTTCGGTTGAGGAAATTATTCAGGCACTTACTGACATCTGTGTGGATGACATAGAGTCATTAAGTCATGATTCCACCAAAGTGACCACTAAATACCCGGGTCTTATCATTGTCCCAGAAAGAGCAGATCTTCTCGAAAGCTTGATCACATCTATAAATGAAGCAAAAAATGATTTTGCTGCGGCAATGAGGCGTATCGATAATAAAAAGAATGTCCGTTTTGATAAAGTGCACAAGAAGCTCCCGGGCCTTGTCGCTATGCACTCAACAAGAAATGTCCTTTTCATCAAGTCCCAGCTTAAAAAAGTTACTTTTTCATGGCGGCTAAACCGAAACCAGGAAGTTAAAACAGCAGAGCAACTTGTGAGTTTGTTGGAGCGCAGGAGAGCCTCAGAAGTAAAAAATGTAGCAACTACCAATTTGAATGTCGTGTCTAATATCGATAAGGCTTTACACCGTCTTGAATTTCACCCACTGAAGCAGGGCGAATCTTATCGCCTTTGTCGAACTAACTCTTTCCCTGTTCCGATTGCTCACATTTTTGCATTTAGGCCTGAAGGGCAGGAACGAAACGGGAATAAATATGCTGAGACTGATTATTCAGTAGTAAAAGCATCCTTGCCCATTTTCGCAGCAGGCAACATACCTCAATTAAAAACGCTCTCTGACTGGGCTCCTGAAAACAGCCAGGGCCCGTCCAACCAACGGAAGCTGAGCCTGAAATATACAGAACTCGTGCCGGGGGCTGAGCTGGGCATTTTCATTGTCAGCCCCGAAAATTAAGGAACAACAATGCAATGGATTTCCACAGCCAGCCAGAAAATCGATGAGCGTCTCTATCGTGTCTGCGTCTGGGTAAAAAAATATCACGCTGATGCGATTAACCGCGTTGTGCTTACCGTTGATCTAAGTAAAGCCCGACATGACCCTGACGAGGACCAGGTAAGAGCAGAGCTGCTGTGCGGCCATTATTTTTTGCTTCGTAAGGAAAACGCTTCGAACTCTGCGCCTGACGATCAAAAGTTTGCTTTCCTGCCTGACGGGCGCAATCTGTGTTGGCAGACCGCAACCCCGGTGCTTCAGCATCTCCTGCTCAATAAAAACGTTCCTGAGTCGCTGAGGTTGCTTACGGACTACATACATATGCGTCTGGCCAGGCTGACAATGGTACCAATGTCCGGAACCATCATGAACGAGGCTCTGCTGGACAGCATCAGCTGGGTTAAGGTGGATTTGACCTACTTCTGGCAGTACGAACAGCTCAGCTCTCATCTGGGACCCATCCAGATAACCCACAAGGCACTAGTACGCTTCGGGCATCTGGCAAAGAATGATGAAAACTCCAGTGCCATAAGAATCCTGCGTCAGCGTCTGTCTTCAGAATTCTTACAAGAATTTCAGATGGCTGAGGATGAGCTAAAGCGCAAACAGTCGTTGATGGGCACCATGGACGTGAAAATGCTGTTTCATGCTCATTACCCCAGCCAGAAGATGCTGGTGGCTCGATATAAAAATGGTTGGGTAATGGTGGATTGTTTTCTGTTTCATCATACCAAACCTAAGAAAAAAGCAAAAAACAAAACTACTGTGGCTAAGCCTCAACTTAAAGAGACTAAAAGAGAAGGGAGTGAAAATGGAACTGGGCATTATGGTGTGCATCGTGTTGTTACTCTCCGTGGCGGCGGCGTGGATCAGTAATAAGACAGTTGATTTGCTCGAAAGATTCTATTTCAAGCGTCCGCTGAGCATGGAGTACGCGGCATGGCTACGTGTAATGTGTGCAGGCTTGTTATTGGTTTTTATTCAGGTTGCTCCACAATTTACACTTCTGTATACCCTTAAACTTGTCACGCTTATTAATCTTGGAATCCAGACAATGAAATTAAATGGCGTGTACAAATATAAAAGAACGGGAATTTTGCCTCCGGGAGGGGCACTCTCTAATCTCACCAGACTTAACCCGTTCAAGAAAAAATAAAGTTATGCGCCCGTGAGGGCGCTATTCATCAAAGGCATTTCGCATAAGCTTGATCATTGCTTTTTTACCAGCTTCAATATTACGAATGTAGCGCATAACCATTTCTTCATTCGACCAGTTCCCCATTTCCATAATCTGTGGTAGCGAGTAACCTTCAATATTTAGCTGTATCGCTCCGCCTACACGAACGCTGTGCCCTGTCCAGTAACGAGTTTTAGTCTCATTTGGATAAAGCTCATTCCACATCTCTTTAAATGCTCGTAAAAGGGAATTTTTGCTGAGCATACCGGCATCGTCCACAGTGTCTTCTTCATCTTCATCGTTCAGAAGACTTTGCTTAGCACGATAGGGTAGGTTATGCCTTTTAAGAAGTTCAGATAGCTCATTCCCCTTACTCCGAAGCTTCCAGCCGGGTGGCATATAGCCTGTATCATGGAAATTTACGGCCTGGAAAAGGAATTCATCCGGATGACTGTGCTGATCCATTTTCACGAGGTTCATCAATCTCAAGAGGCAGTTAGTTAACTGACGTGTCAGCCGGTAGGTAAGAAGTGTACTAATGTTCGTTTTTGTACGGTATACCGTCAGGTTAAATTCACCGGTCATACTATCCAGAGACAGATCTTTCAGACGTATACGTCGAATTTCGGATGAACGGAGCAGTGTTTCAAAGCCTGTCCAGATCAGGCACAGGTCACGAAGTTTACGAACTGAGTTTGTAGTACTGCGTAACTTTATCAGAGCCTTGAGATCGCCAATAAGAAAGGGAGTTGCCTGTTTAGTCGTCTTTCGCTTCCGGGCTTCCGATTGTTTTAAGGCTTCCAGCATGTACCATGCTTCAGACGTAATAATCCCGGGCAGGTTAAGCCCTTTTTTATGGATACTATTTAAGGCCTGAAGACAGCTGTTTATGCTGCTTCGTGACAATTTGCCTTCAAGATGCCCCATAAACGCAAGCAGAGCGTCCTCAGACACGGGGAGCGAACTTACTGGCCAGTCTGTATGCAACCGGGCATTCGCCAGATACCATTCGTTCCATACTCGTAGCCAGTGCAGATAGGTTTTAGCAGTGTTGTATCTCAGATGGGAAAAGTAACGGATCAAGCGTGAAAGCTGTTTATCATGGTTGCCGAACGTTTCCAGCTGCTGATGCAATTCGCTTTCCGAAAACTGTCTGATCACTGATTGATTCTTCATCCTGCTCACCGGGATACACTGGTTTTAATTACAGGTCATTTTAGCACTCATGTACCTGGTTATGAACAGGGTGGAAACAACGAAAAAGGTTGTGAAATCGTTAGGCTTAAGTGAAAAATGATATTAAGATTATCCCTGGCCAGTTGAGGCCTGTCTAAAGAAGGTTGATTATGTCTGACACAAAGCAGTCTTATTTAATGAAATTCCGTAAGTGTAGTTCGTTCGAAACGCTCGAAAAAGTATTTGAAAGGTTATGTGAAAAAAACTCGGGTGTCGCCTCTCTTGAAATTTCTGGTGCTTATGATCATCGTAAAGCCGAACTGACAATGAAAAAGTTATATGACAAAGTTCCTGCGAGTGTGTGGACCTTTGTTCGCGAGTAATTATTAATATTGGCACAACAAAAAGACTGTGCCTAGATTTGAAAATAGTTTATGCCCCTTTCGGGGCTAAAGGCATTGTAATAGCCTGTCTTTTAAAGTTGTTTATTAAGTTCGGAGAAAAACTTTAATCATAAGCCAAGCCCACTGCTAAATACATCCGATATTCTCCTTCATTTTATTAGAAGTGATAAAAGTTACTTTACCTAAACTTCTCTCTCAATATTTGTAAGGCTCTCATTTGATTTTTGTCAAACATTAATCTGGAAGACGGAAAAATCATTTCTTTTAATACGTTTTACAGAAATCCTCCTCCGTTATTTCGGATATAGTTTGAATCATTATCAAAAACGGGGTGCAGCCATGCGTAAGAGTTATACATTTGGTATTCCATTTGGACTCCAGCGAGAATCAGGACTCTTTTTAGATATTACAGAGGTCAGCCGGGGTATTGACTGTAACTGCATCTGCCCCGCTTGCAAAACTGATCTGTTAGCAAAGCAGGGGGAGGTCAAGCTTTGGCATTTCTCACACAGTACAGCTGTAGCCGGTGACTGTGATGGTCTGATGGAAGCCATCCGGGGAAAGATTATTGAAGTCATCAACGAGCACCAGGTTCTTGGTTTCCCAAATCTTCTCGCTGGCGACGATGGTGGGCCGGTTTCACTGAATGAGGTTAGTGGAAGCGGCAGTATGTTCGGAGGCACAGCTGATCTGTTCGTAAAGGTTAATGATTTATGTGTGGCCGTCTTTCTGGACAGGGATCGCAGCATTTCAGAGAAGTTAACCTTTGACCATCTTCATCCTTCCGAAAGAGTTGCCGCATTGCGTATCGATCTTCCTGATATTGAATATGAAATCAGTCAGGTGCAGCTCGGGCGACGTAAAACAACATACAGTGAGTGCATTGAAAGCCTGATCATTGATGAGACCAGTTCCCGGGAATGGCTATATCATCCATTAATGCATGAACTTGAATCTGAACCTCTTCAGGAGTATCGGGGACGGGAGCCTTCAGAGGAAGGGCCTCTTCTTCAGCGCCTTGCTGACTGTAAGATGAAATTGCCTGATATCCTTCCGGGCAGTCATAACGCGCTAGTCAGGTTACAGCAGGATACGATTGTATGTCTGTGTCGGTTAACGGTTCGGGCTTATGACATCGCTCAGACCGATGAATTTCCTTTGTTCCTTCGCTATTTCAGGTTGCACTGCCTGGAAAACAGCGAACATGTCAGTTACGAAAGACTGATCTGCTGGCAGGAAATGATTTCAAAAACCCAGGAAGGCCAGTCCTTGACACAAAACGAACTTGAATATCTTCATGAGATTGTCCGCATCGCCTTTTACAATCACCGGCTTAACAATGTCAGTATTTCAGATGTTAAAAACCATGACACTGGAAAGAAGAGCGGCAGGGTAGAGTCACAAAATTATTCACTTTTATAAATAACTTGGGCTTTGCGCATTAAACCCTTGCCGCAGGCGGTGTACCGCATATCCGGCACAGACAGTCAGTTTTTTCTGGCAGCTTAAATTTGACACTGCTTAATATAGTGATTCATTAAACAGGTTCAGTATGCTGCCAGAACGTTTTAGTCGTAATGGGCGTCCGTTAGTTTTCAACTAACTGAACGACGACCAGCCTGCCGCCTTCCTCCTTTGACAGAACAAACTGAGCGTTATTCGTCAGTTCAATTTTTTCCCCAATGGCAATCTGTCGTTTATCCGGTAATGACATAAGCCCATTTATGCCTTCATTTACTAACCACCACTGATCGTTATGGAAAACAAAATACCCAACTCGTTTCCTTTGTGCATCGGTTGTGCGCTCATTTGGCGCAATGAGGCGATTCACATGCCACGCATAGATTGACTGCCCGCTCCACACCATCAACCGGTGGTCGTCAGGACGATAACTGCCTTCCTTTCGGGATGAATATAAATTTAGAACCGGTAATTTACCCTTGTATGGCGTACCGCAGTAGGGACAAACCGGCTTTGTCTTACCTGAGAAAACGTACCATTTCTGTTCACACGCCTTGTTCTGGCAGGGCTGTATCAGATCGACTGTTTTAACCAGGGCACTTTCCCACTCATCGGCGGTCGGGCGTTTATTGGCATCGTGTAAGCCATCAATAAAGGCGCGTTCAAACAAAGGCGTCAAATAAGGGCCCATGATGGTGTAAGGAATTTTCTCCGGGTCAGCCCAGGGCAGTGAAAAGGAGGATAGCTGACTGACTTTGACTGCATTGCTTTTGTCTGTCGGATGTTCAATGAAGAGTGCCTTCTCACCCATAGATAAGGTCTCATCACGTACTTCATCCGACATGTCATGTATTTTTCCGCCACGTAGCGGATGACGGAAGAACAGATACATGTAGATAAGCACCGACAGCGCATGACGGTCAGTAGAAATGCTTGGCAATACGCGGTTCGGATCCTCTTTGGAAAGATGGCTGGTTTTCACCACTTCCGGAGCGATAAAATCCGGGGTGCCCACGACGTCGGGAGGATACTTTCCAGGGACAACCAGGCCGTCTACGTCAATGATGCAGGCATGTCCCATTTCTGGATCGATAAGCACGTTTTTATAGCTTAGATCGCTGTGACAGAGACCTGCCGCATGCATCCTTCTGACGGCTCTTGTTAGCAGCAGACAGACCTTGAGATAGGTAAGCGTATTGCCTCGTTCACGTGGGTCGAGAAATTTATTCTGGTTGCTGGCGCTGGCAAACCATTTGCCTTCCTTTTCACGGCCTTTTATGCCAAGAAAATCATCGTTTTTAGAGCCGTATTTAAAGAAAAAGTAGCTTTTGTAGGTTGGAACCACGATGCCGATTTTATCCCCATGCTCAACAACGTGGGTCGGCCAGCAAAACAGGTCCTTCCAGTATTCACCTCCGGACTGGCCAAAAATGTTTTGCCTGTAGCGTCCGGTGATCATATCAATCCGATCCCGGGCCTGCTCGTTCTGCGGTTTATGATAAAAAGCGACGACGTATGATTTATCAGGCGAGAAGTAAACATCCTTCATCGAGCCCGAACCAATTACCTCGTCAACATACTGGACTGTTTCGCCGTCCTTTGTTTTGCACGTAACAATATTTGCCATATTGATCACCGAAGAAGCGTATCCCTTACCACAACACCGCAATAGTGCGGTCATCGTGGTTCCCTGTGGAGAAAAAGTTAAGCCAGTCGCCTAACCTCTCAGGCGCAATACTGGCGTCTGTAAGGACAGGGATGAGCTCATCAAGGAGACGGGTCCATTTTTCGTCACTGCGAAGCCCGTTATCTGTCTCAAACAGAGGGTCTGATACGCCATCTGTCATGAGGATCAAGTGAGATACATCATTCCATTTACCCACGCTGATGCGGCCGCTAAACGAGGGGTCTGCGATAATGCTCTGGTCAAGAAAGCGGGTTTGTCCTGCGTATTCTCCGCTATCGGGATTTCCCAGTATCCTGACTTTACCGGAAGGGCTGTATGCACCTATCGCACCATCACCAAGCCAGAATGCAGCCGCAAACAGCTCGTTATCAGTTCGTAGCGCTACAGTTGCCAGTAGGGTTGTTGAATAGGATTTCACAGGTTGTTCTGCACAAATGGCTTCGTTCTGGATACTGTTGACCGCGAGCGTAGCTGCCTGTTTAAAATGATGAAGCATGGCGTTTATGGTTGCCTGCTGATCGCTCCCTTCCCACGCCGTGATGTGCTGCTTTAGATGGACGCCTTTCAAACCACTGAGCTGATTGAAAAGGTAATCGCCAGCCGTTTGGACTGCAATCCGGGAGCCTTCCCGGGAATTTACCGCACTACCGGCCCCGTCTGCGACCAGCATGACAGACCATCCTGTTTCCTGGCAGTGGTTGATATAGAAGTCGTCATCTCTGAAGCTCCCGGCATGCTCATGAGATCGTCCCCGGCGACTGGCGGCAGCAATACGTATGTCACCCCTGACCAGGCCAGCAGCGTCCAGATGGGACTTAGGGTAGGAAGCGTCTGCTGGTGGCTCTACCACCTTCCACAGGCTTCTCGGATCGGGATTGACTATAAAAAGCTGTTTTGTTTCGCATTCGTCGTGCGAAGCGCATGACCAGAGTACTGAAAGCTCTATATCGCCGCTTTCGGTGGGTGTACCTGTCAGCAACTTATGCTCTTTGTCAAAGGTCAGGCCAATGTTCCTGGGAAAGACAACGTCCCTGACAGTAGCCTGCTGGCCCTCATCCAGAACTATAGCAACCGGCGAAGAGAAACGTTCGCCTGCGCGGGCGTTGGGAATAACTATTTTAGCTCTCGGGGGAACGGCAGGTGGCACAGCTAATCCGGCCCGCTGCTGGCCTGTCGGTATCTGCCCGGGTTTTAATACCAGGGAAGACAGGTTTTCGTCTTCCCTCTGTGCTGGTTTATCAAATTCGTAATAAGGCATCAGCTTCCAGAACGGAGGATGAGGTTCATTTTCTGGCAGGGGTTGCAGTAATGGTGTATCGGTAGCGTCAATGCCCGGGTTATCAGCATCACTTACGACCGTTTGTTGCTGATCGGAAAGGCTGGATGCTGACGAGGGGGCGATCTCTGCGTCGTTATAACCTTCGCTAACCCGCGCAGATAAACCCTGTGCAAGGCTCTCAATCCGCTCTTTAAGCCGCATAATCTCTTCAGTAAGGGAAGGGTCGTGCGATAGAAGAAAAAGCCGCTCACCTTCTACAGGGTGGCCCAGCTCAGACAGCACTAAGCGGATAATCTTCTCTTCAAGTAAAACATTTTGCGACATCAACCTCTCCCTCTGTTTACGTCGAAGTTAGTGTTTCCGCCATCATTGCTGAATGACAGACCTGTTTCACACCACGGGCAGATCACGTCATCCGGGCCGTCAATGCACAGCAATTTTCCGCATGAGCACAGGGCAAACGCACTGGCATTACCGCAGTGAGGGCAACCCGGTACGCCATGCAGTTCGCTGGTGTTTACCTGCAAACCGGTAGCGGTGGCATCTGACCATGCAAAATAGTCTTCATCGATGGGATAGCATCCGGCAATATTAAAGCTGTTCAGGTTCAGGCTGAAATCGAGCCCGGAAATCCTTGCTGGTGGCCGTTCATACTTCATCAGATACGGACGACGGGTCTTGCTGCAACGGCCGGTAAGCGTAACGCAGTTTTCGTCGTACGCTTTTACTGGCTCGTCCTTGGCCAGCCGGACTATGTATTCAGTCTGGCTGAGCTCAGGTTGTTTGTCGTCTCCGACGCTGCGGCTGTGCGCCGTAACCGAGGCTGTGATCCATTTGATGAAGCGGGTAAAGTCCCCTTCCTGAGACTCGGTGAACAGCATGACATTCTCTGTCAGTTGCCGCAGGGTATTCAGGTCCGCTGACGGCCCCAGGCCAACGGCAATGAGATTCACTTTACTCGCGTAGTGATCCTTCCAGCGCTTCACTTCTGCGGTTGTGTCGTCAGTCGGACGTCCGTCGGTAAGGAGATACACGACGGGTTTCCAGTCGCCTTTAGCCTCATGAGTGGTTTTTCTGACCTGGGTATCAATTTGTACGGTCAGCTCACGCAATGCGGCCCCAAGGCTCGTACCGCCGCCAACGGGAAGGCGGGGAGGGTAGAACGAGGCAATTTCGTGAAGAGGTACAATCGTACGGGCTACACCGGCAAATGCGATTACCGAAACCCAGGCTGTTTCAAGTGCGTGTGGATCCTTTCTTAAATCTCCGATGATCATTTGCAGACCATCAGTCATTTTTTTCAGGTTTTCACCAATCATGGACTCTGAACAGTCCAGGACAAAAAACACGGGAAGGCGTCTCATAATTTTCCTCGTACGGCTGGTACGGCCAGCAGAAAACGTTGCTGTACAGAAAGGTGCTGCCCGGAAAGCAGCACCTTTCTGTCTGTCAGAGCACCAGCTGGATTTCTGGTGGAGGAGGGGGAAGGGTATCAGTTCCGTTATTGATCCCCGCGCTTGTGCTGCCGGAAGACACGCTGGCCGATACCCATTTAAAGAAACCTGCAAACGCGGTTGAATCTAGCGTCTCCAGAGACACAACCTTATCGGTAAGCTGTTTTAAGTGCTCATGGCCTGCTTTAGGACCAACGGCGCAGGCAATGATGGATCCGAATCCCCGGCCGCGAATCGCTTTTACCGCTTCACCGTACGCCAGGGCATCAGAAGGGGTTCCATCAGTCATCAGGAATACCAGAGGACGCCAGTCTCCTTTTGTATCACCATCTGAGCGACGTACATCCCGTTCAACACACTGCATCAGACATTCAAGGGCAGCACCGGTGAACGTCCCGCCTGCGCTTGGCACAACGATGTCAGAAAACTGGAAGTCTTCCAGCGGCGTGAGAGGAATGAACTCACGCGCCTCATTGTCATAGGTGATAATGGAGATATGAACGCTTTCGAGGGCGTAGGGATCCTGGCGAAGAGCGCTAAGCATCGCCTGAATTCCAACGTTAACGGAATGGATGGACTCACCGCGCATCGAGCCGGATGTGTCGATAACAAGGTAAACAGGCAGGCGGCGCATCACATGTAATTCCTCAGGTGCGAGACAAACGAATCTGATTCTGAAGGCTCACCAATTGCCCTGAGTTTCCAGCCTGTAGCCTCGCGTATCAGCTCGGCAAAAACCATGGAGCGCTGGCTGGCGAAGGCGGGTCCGCCAGAAAGATCGAATCGTGCCATTTCAATATTACGGGCATCTACTGCCCGGATGAAGGCATTCTGAACTTTACCAAAGTGCTGCTGGAGCTTTTCACCATTGTAGATCTGAACGATGAACACAATTTTCTCGTACTGAGCGTCAAGGGAATTCAGGCGCACAATAATTTGCTCATCGTCACCATCACCGGCTCCGGTTCGGTTATCGCCCGTCAGCCAGATATTTCCTGACTTATGGCGAAGGCTGTTGAAAAAGATGATATCGCCATTCACAAGCGTTGGTTTACCATTTTCCACATTGCCGAGATCGGTCACCTTTCCGGCTGAATTACACAGGAAAGCGATCACATCAAGGTCGTATTCTTCTTCTTTTTTACCAAAGATCCCGCCGAGGAAACCTTTCTTTTCCTCATTAATATCCCAACCCAGGCCGATAGTAACGGACGAGAGATCGTATTCATTTTTTTTCAGGCTTACGCCCTGGCCTTTGCTCAGACTGACAGACATGACATCCCCTTAATTAATAAAATTATAAGACCACGTTTACTTCTGGCGGCGGCGGTGGCAGGTCTTCAAGACCGATCACTTCTTTTTTGCTGGACTCCACTTTCTGACTGCCTACCGAAATGCTCGCACTGACCCATTTAAAGAAAGCTTTAATCGTCGAACTGTCAGCTGTATCGAGCTGAACCACGATTTCAGTGATTTCTTTGAGGACGCTGGTATCGGCATCATGCCCGGCTGCACATGCCACAACAACGCCGGTTCTGGCCGCTTTAAAGTCATTCAGGCCTTTACGCCAGTCATCATTCGGACTTCCATCCGTCATCAGGAATACAAGGGGACGCCAGTCACCTTTAGTGTCAGCCGTCGTTTTCTGTACTTCTTTGGCAATGGAGCTGGCCGTCAGGGTAAGCGCTTCGCCAAGAGAGGTGGTGCCGCTGGCTGTTAGTGCTGGCATCTGGAAACTCAGGAGGTCTGTCAGGGGGACTGCCTGTCGGGCTGAAGAATCAAAGGTGATCACTGACACGTAAGCCGTTTCGAGTGCATACGGATCCTGTTTCAGCGTGGTAAGCAGCGTCTGAACGCCATTCTTAACCGCTTCGATAGGCTCTCCGTGCATAGAGCCGGACGTGTCGAGTAGCAGATATACGGGTAAGCGTCTCAAATGTAATTCCTTCTTAAGAGATCGGAAGAGGAGAGTAGTTTCAGGAAGAGGCCAGAGTTTGTAGATTTGATAAAACGGCACGACATCTGTCGGGTGGAGATTAAATACTCAGAAGCGGCATTAAAGAAATAAGTTAACCACCATTGAATTACCGACATGTGAATGGCCTCTTATCAGAGAAAAAAATTCAGACCGTACTGGAATATAAATTTCTGAAAAAAACTCCGGCAAAAATAAACTTTCTTATGTATGAAAATCATCATACATCACAGATCTGCATGAATGGAGTGTAAATCGCCCAAAGATTGATGTGTAGCACAAGAGGATGTCAAGACACCAGGTTTTGTAGGCAGAAAGGCGCTGCTGACATTGCGGGAGGAGAATAGATCAAAACTCCGTCACGCAGATACAGAGGTGAAATATGACAAAACCGGGGTTTTCACCCCGGTCTGAGATTTAGCGTCAGGACTTTTTAGCGCTGTATTCTTTTATCAGTTCATCAACGGAGTGCAGAGCCAGCTTCTCTACCGCTTCACTTCGGGTCGAGCCACTCAGCGCAGCCAGACGGTCAATTTTTCTTAAAATCCGCATGCGTAGCGATAATGACACGGCTGTTTTTTTATCCTTATCGAGTACGACCTTCCCTGTGGACTCACCGGTTTTCAGTTCAGCATTCTGTGCGAGCGCTTCATTCATCCGGCGAAGGGTCTTTTTATCCAGCTGGCCCGGATTAACGAGATGGTAGGAATGACCTGCCTTGCTGTATTTGATCTCCGCAGAATATGACTCGCGTAGCTCTTTGAGTGCCCGGGTTAATGTCGGCTCTGAGCATTCCAGACTGGTTATAATGTCGGCAGCGGAAACGGGCTTGCCGGTGCCCAGTAAGTTGGCAAGCTTAAAAATCCGGGCCTGTCTGGTATTTAATTGCATCGTAAGATTTAGCCTGCTTAAAGGGTTAGTGGTTCAATAGGCTGAAAAATGAAGGTACTGCTCATCTTTCGAATAACCGGGTGATCGCCTAACGCTTCAACCGGATCAATGTGTTCTAAGCCTGCAAAATTTACTGACGACATCTGGCTGCGACTGCATTTGCAGGACAGGATATACTCATCCTCCAGATAGCCGGTCCGCTTACTGACCCGTTGCGTAAAGCCTGACACAATCACGTTGTCGAACGGTAGCGTATGTAAAACGATACCGACCAGGCGGAACAAGCAGCCATGGACGTGGCGGGCATAGTTTTCGCGTACGGCTTTTTGCGTCATGGCTTTTTCCGTCAGCTCCGTGCCCCGGGCATTAACGCCGTAAATCTTATCAGGGAAATCTTCAATCTCAGCTAAATCAACATCCAGCAGGACTGCTGATAGCTCCGGCTTTACTTCAAATGCAACAAGCGTTTCACGCGGCCATTCAGTTTCTGCCAGCACACCCGCCAGGTATGATTCGAAAAACGCGGCGTCTGTCCGGAACTGCTGCCGGGCATCTGCCTGAGCCGTGGCGAGCCGTTTTTCATGTTCTTCAGCCTCAAACTTCCAGTTTGCATACTGTTCGGCCCAGGCCGTCCGTTGTTGCTGGTACCGGTGCTGTCGAAGGGTATTCTCACGCTCCACATCAATCAGCTCCTGCTGCCACCGGCGAAGATTTTCGGCGTGGCGCTCAGCTTTAGCTGATTCCGATTCAAACCATTTACCCAGAAAACTAATGCCTTCGCTCTCGGCAGGCTTTTCCGGCAATGCAAGATAGTCTGGCTTTTCTGGACGCACCGGTGCCGGAACCTGAAAAGGCGACGTTCTGTTATGCAGGTATACTGCTTCCAGCTCTGCCCAGCTGATGCCTGTTTTAGGATCCGGCGTCAGCTCGTGAATATTACGGATTGCGGTCACCGCTGACATGAGATCAGCGGCTTCCTCCTCAAGCGCCTGTCTGAGCCCCGGGTCGGTAGCCGTCCGGTTCCCACCTCCGGAACGCGCGGCCCGATCAAGCCGGGTACGGTAACTCAGCCCGGTACCGGGCAAGCCCAGATTGGCATAGGTCCCCCGGCTTCCAAAAGAAACGGAAGCACCTCTCGGCCCGACACTCAGGCTCGGTGCACCGTTACTCAGGTTGAGGCGAACACCAGGAATAATGTTGATCGACTTTCTGAATCTGAACCCCATTATGATTTCCTTAATGATGCTGGGTCACGGTAAGTAATCTGATTCCATCAGCGCTTTGCTCGTTCTGTAACCCATAAAAACGAGCTCTGTCCAGAATGCCAGCCGCCCAGCGGCGATGTGTGGCGGGTTCACACATTGCTCCCTGCGACTTAAACACGGCCTGGGTAGAGTTCAGGATCCGCAGAGCGTCAGAATGCTCACCCTGAGTGACCATCAGCGCGTTTTGAATGACCTCTATCTGACCCGGGTGAATGGCCGTTTTCCCAACAAGCCCATGTGCCATATCAAGAGCCAGCTCTCTGGCCATTACGGCATGATCGTCAATATGCTCACATACGGGCGCGGTCAGGGCAAAATCACGCGGGCCGAAGACCGAAACGAGCATTTTGATGACGTAGCCCATCGGGCTGTCATACAGCGTCAGGTCCCGGGGACGGCGAAGCGACACAACGTTCATAAGATCGTTGCCGCCGATTCGAAGCGCAATAATGCGGTCGTGGCAGGGATGTTCCACCAGACGGGTGGCCAGCTCCCGCATCTGAACCACGTCAAAGACGTCTTCTGTTTCCAGCGTTGGCATCATGCACAGGTGAGTCCCGCCCATGATATCCCACCATTCAGCTAACGAACTGAGGGTAAATTTCGGCAACACAAACCCGTCGACAGCGGAAAGATCATAATGCGCTTTTAACCATCTGCCCATTTCGGCATGCCGGGGGCGAATGAACACCAGAGGCCAGTCATTTTTACCCAGGCTATGCATGCTGTTACTGAGCTCGTGCAGCAGGTGCTCCAGATTTTTGAGGGCGACGGGGATGTCTGCTTCACTGACAGCATCCTCCAGGCAAATCACCAGAGAGCGCAAACCCGGGATTTTCCCGTGCAGGACGGCATCAGCAATATCTTCCCGTGTTGCAGGCATGTATAGCGTGGCTCCCAGATTCCAGGGAGAAAGACGATTTTTCATCAAAGTACCTTCTTGATAATGGTTACAGCCCGATACTGGCCGAGGGTTCCCCCCATTTCTGTAACAACTATTCCCTTTTCACGAGCAAGCCCTACAAGCAAGGCAACGTCCGAGTCGTCAATAGAACGCACAAATACATGGTCCGGTACCCGACGTAATACAGCCCGGGTTGCTTCAGCAATACCGGGTTTTATACGATTGACGCTGTCCACTTTAAATTCATCGGCCAGGAACGCGATAACGTCGCGACTTGTCTGCCATAAGACCCGGGCTGACTCCGTATTCCAGCTCAGGGGAGCGAGGGATGACGGGGTTAACTTCTTACGGAAATGAGCGACGGTATCGACAAGCATCCGGCTGCATTCGAATTCACTGAGATGCTCGCAAACCATGCACCCGTGTAATCCTTCAGAGGACCACACTGACCGGGAGATCAGGCCTGACACCGGCGCACCCATGATGCCAAAAGGAATGAGCCAGTCATCATCACTGGCTGCAAGCCAGGAGCAGCCACAGGGATCGGCCAGGACAACCAGTCGCGGCTGCTCAGGATAGCCCGGGCGATCTTTCAGTGCGCGTACAAGCTCTCCGGTAATTGCGCCTTTACCTGTCCATCCGTCAACAAAGACAATACCGCTGGTACCATGCCGCTCTTCAATGACGTCGAGGGCTGCACCGTCAATTCCACGATCCCGGATAATGCTGATACCGTAATGCCATGAGGTTTTCCCCATGTCACGCAGGGCCTGGTGCAGCATAACGCCGAGCGGCACGCCAGCCCTGACAAGACTGGCCAGTACAATGGGCTCATCACCAAAGCGTTTGGCCAGAGCAATAGCGAGCTGTGTGACTTCTTTTGCAAGTCTCTCTGCGCCCCGATCCAGCGCCCGGTGAAACAAATCAAGATGCCATTGTGTTGGCGCTGGCTCCTGACTGAGCATGTCCGAATAATGTTTCTTCCCTGACTGAATCAGCTCTTCTTTTTGCTCAACCGGCGTCATCTCAATGACAACCGGCTTTAGCAGAAATTCCACGTCACCGGGCTGGTATGAGCCGGTAAATGTGTCATGTGGCTGCATTTTAATTTTCTCCAAAAATTCGCTGTGAAATGGCATCTGCAAACTGACTCTGACGCGGGATGCCAAACCAGCTGCACAGTTTCATAAAACGATGATCGCTCAGGCTGTCGCCCAGGCCAATTACGGGGAAGACTCCGCGTTCAGCCCGAAGTTTTTCAAGCAGCCATCTGACTGCCAGCCCTTTCTCAACCGGGGTGGGAAGCCAGGCCACGTTATTACTGTTGCGGTGGATGTAGAAGCCCTCGGTCGGAAACACCGTTTCTATCTCATCTGCAATGGCATTAAGCTCGTCAAGGCGGGTGCTGTCGCGGTGCTTCATCACCATATAAACCGCCGTTTCACCGTATTCGAAGTTCAGCCTTGCCCAGGCATTGATCCCTTTTGCGTCCATCATTTCAGTGATCAGACGCTGCATCGATGTCAGCTTTTCCTGGTAGGGAGCCAGCTGGCCAAGCATATGGGCCTTCCACTCCTCGTCGGGTTTGCCTTCAGGCGTGAGAATGACGGCCCCGTGCGTGGTGATTGCCCAGGAGTGGAAAGGGATCCGGACGCGGCTGATTTCTTCAGTTCCCCGGGCGGTAACAGGTATGAGTTCAGCCTGCTCCAGGAGCCAGTCCACCAACATGGACTGTTCTTCCGTCATAAAGCTTCGTGGATTCAGGGTGCGATCAACGGCACCGGTACGGAATGGCTCCAGGGCCAGCTCGTCCACCATTTTACGACGGGTCTGAAAGAGCGTGTCGTCAAGGTCGCTCAGAACAACGGGTTTATTCATAGGTAACAATCTCCACGACGGGCGCAACCTCAGCCAGGGCTTTAAGAAGCTGCGTGTCAATACTTTCTGCGGGTGTCTCAGTACACACAAGAATACGGTCAAACTGCTGGTGGGCGACGTTATAGACAAAATTGGGGATGCCCAGCCCGTAGTTATCCGTAAAGGAAATGGCGGACTCAATGGCATAACCAACGGCGATAGGGGAGCGGGTGGTCGAACCATAAAGTGCCTGTGCTCCGGCAGCTTCGAGCCGTTCAGCAAGCAGGAACGGCTCCCAGACGAATTCCCCGGTCCCGAGAACCAGAATACGTTCCCCCTTGCGGACGGAGACCTCATGGCCGAGATCGGCCGCAGGTGCGAGCATCCCCAGTCGACCCCAGGACTGTTTTCCCAGGATGTCCCATTCTCCGCGTGAAGTTACGTTGACTTTCGGCATGTCCGGGACAGGTGCATCAGGTAATGGGGTCCATCCCCACTGACCGCTTACAAGCGAAACCGAAGTGACGGGCAAGGATGTGCGCTCCGACAGGGCGTTGCTACTCCAGTCGGTAAGCGTAACGGCGATAACCTGTTCAATATGTTGAAGCTTGCCGGTATTACGCAGGGCAGAAAGCAGGTTAATAAAGGTATTACCGGTGGTTGCCTCGTCATCAATCAAAACCAGCGTTCGTGCGTTGGTAACACGACGTCTTTTCTCTTCATCATCTGGCAGATAGATCAGATGATCGGTGGCGTGGCTGTGTTCTTCCTTGAACTCGCAAAGTAACGTGCCATCAACCGGGTGACGGGTAGAGGTCAGATAGACAGATTCACGATGCTGGTGGCGCACTTCATCAAACACACCGGCCCCTAGCCCAACGGCGGTTTCAGCCATACCGATAAAAAGTACGGGCCCTGTCAGCGTTGCGGGGAACTGGCTGGCAAGCTGTCTGTAGGCCTGCCGCATGACTGAGGGTGGCACGGGAATGTGCCTGCCGAGTACTTTGCTGACAAACAGAAAGGCGCGTTTCGGGTTACGTCTTTCAGCGATATCAAACAGGTCATCGAGCGAAACATCACCCTGGTCGCGGGTTACCTGTATCGTACCGCATGAGAGGGTACGGCGATAAATCATATCTTCGAGGGTATCAGACATAAACACGCCTTAATTCAGATGGTTAGAGAGTGATTCCGGGTAAACGATGACATCTGTGATGGATCTCACTGCAACCGGAGAAAAGGTATTTCTGGCGCTCTGGATCACCGCATCTTCAGACATCAGACCGAGCTTAAAGGCAGCAAACAACCCGGGAAGGTTCACCCCGCTGTGAAGGGTATAACCCACCCCGCCTGACGGACGCATGTTGGTTTCAAGCAGCACCGGGTTGCCATTCACATCGTTTCGCGTCTGAACATTCACCAGCCCGTCGGCCTTCATAACCCGGGCGCAGTCACAAGCCAGTTCCCAGGCGCTTCCTTCGTTTACCAGATACTGGATAGCCCCTTCCTTACGGCGTCCCACGGCTGCGAGTATTTCGCCCTTATCCGCGAGGATATCGACGGAAAATTCCGGGCCTGGCAGGTACGGCATCAAAACAAGGGGTTTAAACGACTCAGAAGCCGATGCTGCTGCAATATACTGTTGCGGACTGACCAGACGATGTTCGGGATGATTAAAGACGGCCATGGGCGAAGCACTGTCATCAAAGCGCCAGAATCCCATGCCATAGATACCCGTCACCGGCTTCACGCATACCGGGCTGTCCGAGAACGGCGGGGCCGCGAGGTGCGTCTTTAATTCTGCCAGCGTATTCACCCGCCAGGACGGTACGACCGGGAGCCCGTTTTGCTCCATAAACTGAGCAAAAGTAACTTTTTCGTCAGCCAGAGTTAACCAGTCGACGCCTGTTGCACCGGTAGTAAGGGTGGCTCCGGTCGATTCAATGGCTGAACGGTGTTCTTCAAACCACTGGCTGTTACGGCCAGTATGAATATGGTGGATGCCGTAGGTCTGAATGGTTTCCTGAATAAACTGAAGACGTTTTTGAGGATCTTCAGGTTCAGTCAAAGAATAATCGGCAACGGAAAGAATTTCATGTCTTTCGTTACGGTGGGAGGCAAATACGGTAATAGCAAAATTATTTTTTTGTGCAAATGATTTTACCCCCTGAATAATATCTCGCTGGGAGGACAAACCTTCCATAAACCAAATTTTCTTGTTCATTTTTTTTAATTATCCGGAACGCCATGCAAATTTATGATTGAGAAGTGAGTCTATGAGTGTCTACGCTACATGTCAATCATAATATGATTAATAACTTCAGTGGTTATGGAGTGCGTCAGTGTTTTTTTTAGTGCCTTATAACGTATTGATATTTAAATTAAAAATAGAAAAATGAACACCATGAAAAGGATTTATTTTTGTGTTTTTGAAGAAAACTACCAAAATTTCCCTTGTCAGAGAACTTCATCATGATATGATTTTCTTCGTCAGTTACTAAATATACCTTTGATTGTCTCGGTCATTACCATTTTAAGGAATAAAACATGGTTTCATTAAGTAAGAACCAGACGGTATCACTCAGCAAAGAATCTTCAGCATTAAGCCAGCTTCAATTCGGTCTCGGTTGGGATCCGGTTAAGAAAAAAGGTCTTCTTGGAGGATTGTTTGGAGGCAACGACTCAATCGATCTCGATGCTGGCTGCGTATTAATGGACAGCACCGGTAAAACAATTGACACCATCTGGTTCCGCAAACTGGAATCCACCTGCGGCGCTGTTGTGCACAGTGGCGATAACCTGACCGGTGAGGGTGACGGTGACGATGAGGTGATTAAGGTCAACCTCTCCCGACTGCCTGCAAACGTTGAATACCTGGCGTTTACGGTAAACAGCTTCCGTGGTCAGTCGTTCAATGACGTCGAAAACGCGTTCTGCCGCGTTGTCGATCAAACCGGCAAAGAGCTGGCTCGCTACAAGCTGACTGAGCAGGGCTCACATACCGGGATCGTTATTTCTTCGCTGCGCCGTAATAACGGCAACTGGGACTTTACCGCCCTTGGCCATGCCTGTCGCGGCCGCACAATTGACGATATGCACTCCGATATCGTTTCAGCGGTTATTCGCTAATGAACCTGACGCCGGGGGGCAATGCCCCCGTTCCAGCCCAGGAGTTGCGGGTCCGGATCACCTCGGGCGGCCAGGTGGATGCTTCGGCGTTTCGCCTGTATGCCGACGGGAAGGTGCAGGGTGATGCGGACATGGTGTTTTATGGTCAGCCACGTAACGATGATGGTACCGTCAGCCTGGTCAGTGAAGGCCAGTACTCAACCTTTACTGTCGCGCTCAACCGGCTGAAACCTGATGTCCAGAAAATTGCGTTCACCGTGACCTGTGACGGTGGGCAGACGGTGTCCGGTCTTCGTAATCTTTCCATCGACGTGGAGCAAGGGGCTACCGGCCTGGTTAGCGGCAGTGTCGAACTGAGCGGCCGTCAGGAAGCAGCCTTAATTCTGGGTGAATTTTACCGTCGTAATAATGACTGGAAATTCCGCTTCGTTGCGCAGGGGTTCAACGGTGGACTTAAACCGCTGGCAGAGCATTTCGGCGTAAATATTGCCGACGAACCGGCTCCCGCAGCCCCGACTCCTCCGGTTGTAACCCCTCCGCCAGTTGAGACAAAAATCAGCCTGAGCAAGGTATCGCTGACAAAAGAGAAGCCTGCAATCAGCCTGACCAAACGGGATAACTTCGGTGAAATCCGGATCAACCTGAACTGGCACCGGGGCAGCGGCAAATCAGGCTTTGCAGGCATGTTCGGCTCCAAAGGAATCGACCTGGATCTGGGGGCCTTTGTTGAGCTTCAGGACGGGTATAAATCGGTCATTCAGGCGCTCGGTAATGCATTCGGTAATTATCGCGATGAACCGTATGTTCAGCTCAAGGGCGATGACCGGACGGGTGATGTATCAGACGGCGAGTGGCTGCATATCAATGGACGTGAATGGAAGCATATCCGCGAAGTGCTGATTTACGCCTTTATTTATGAAGGTGTTCCCAGCTGGGACAAGACTGATGGTGTGGTCACCATTCATGTGCCGGATCAACCGCCCATTGAGACCCGCCTGACCGAAGGTGAAAACCGTCGCACATTGTGCGCCATTGCCAGACTCGTAAACGAAAACGGCGCAATTAAAGTCGAGCGAATTAACCAGTACTTCAAAGGCCAGGACGAAATGGACCGGGCATTTGGCTGGGGATTTCGCTGGAGCGCCGGTTCTAAATAACACAGCAACAAAGGAAACAGGTATGAGCTTTTTCGACAAGGTAAAAGGTGCCATTAACTCTGGCCGGGACGAACTGACCCGCCAGGTTGGTCGTTTCAAAAACAAAAAATTTATGCACGGCACCGTTGCTGTATGTGCCCGTATTGCCGTATCGAGTGACGGCGTGAGTTCGGAAGAAAAGCAGAAAATGATGGGCTTTCTTCGCTCTTCAGAAGAGCTGAAGGTCTTCGATACCAATGAGGTGATCGAGTTCTTCAATAAACTGGTTTCAAGCTTCGATTTCGATGTTGAAATCGGCAAGGGCGAAACCATGAAATACATCCTGGCGCTGAAAGATCAGCCTGAGGCCGCTCAGCTGGCCTTACGTGTTGGTATTGCCGTTGCGAAAAGTGACGGTAACTTCGATCAGGACGAGAAACTGGCCTCCCGCGAGATCGCTATCGCGTTGGGCTTCGACCCGGCTGAATTTGGCCTCTGATCCACATCCCTAAGGGTAAAATATGGTTTCCACACACATCGGCTTCCCGACTGAAACGGTCATTGTTTTCATTGCGCTTTCAGTCGGTGCCATCTTTATTGACCTGTTTATGCACCGTGATGACAAGCCCATTTCCCTGAAGAGTGCGGCGCTCTGGTCCGTATTCTGGGTTGTGGTTGCGATGGCATTTGCCGGTTTCCTCTACATCCACCACGGTGCTGAGGTTGCCAGCCTGTTTGTAACGGGTTATGCGCTGGAGAAAGTGCTGTCGGTCGACAACCTGTTTGTCATGATGGCCATCTTCTCCTGGTTCGCCGTTCCTGATCGTTACCGCCACCGTGTTCTCTACTGGGGGATCATTGGTGCCATCGTCTTCAGGGGCATCTTTGTCGCCATCGGTACGAGCCTGCTGAGTCTGGGGCCGTATGTTGAAGTTGTCTTCGCTATCATCGTCGCCTGGACGGCGGTCATGATGCTTAAAAGCGGTGATGACGATGATGAAATTGAGGATTATTCCCAGCATCTGGCTTACCGCATGGTTAAACGCTTCTTCCCTATCTGGCCGAAGCTCAGAGGTCATGCTTTCCTGCTTAACCAGAAGGAAGTGGATGCCGAACTGGCGAAACCAGAAAACAGCGATGTCACCATTGGCCGTGGTAAAAAGGCGGCGCTGTATGCGACCCCTCTGTTCCTGTGTGTGGCCGTGGTTGAACTCTCGGATGTTATGTTTGCGTTTGACTCGGTACCGGCAATCATTGCCGTCAGTCGTGAACCGCTTATCGTCTATAGTGCCATGATGTTTGCTATCCTGGGCCTGCGTACTCTGTACTTTGTCCTTGAAGCACTGAAACAGTACCTGGTTCATCTGGAGAAGGCCGTTATCGTGCTGCTGTTCTTCATCGCGGCAAAACTGGGCCTGAATGCGACCGATCACATTTGGCATCATGGTTACAGCATCGCGGCGACAACCAGCCTGTATGTTGTACTGGGTGTTTTGGCGCTGGGCATTCTCGCAAGCGTCATGTTCCCGGGCAAACCTGAATCTGAGGAAAAGGGGAGCTGATCCCCTGAAGTGTTAACCTGAACAATTACTAATCGAAGAGGTTATTTTATGAGTGTTTCTCTTTCCAAAGGCGGGAACGTCTCCCTGAGTAAAGCAGCTCCGTCAATGAAAAACGTCCTGGTGGGCCTTGGCTGGGATGCGCGTTCAACAGACGGTCAGGACTTTGACCTGGATGCTTCAGCATTCCTGCTGGCCGCAAATGGCAAAGTGCGCGGCGATTCAGATTTCATCTTCTATAACAACCTGACGTCATCTGACGGTTCCGTAACCCATACCGGTGATAACCGTACCGGTGAAGGTGATGGTGATGATGAATCGCTGAAAATTAAACTGGACGCCGTCCCGTCTGATGTTGACAAGATCATCTTCGTTGTCACTATCCATGATGCTCAGGCTCGTCGCCAGAGCTTTGGTCAGGTATCCGGTGCGTTTATTCGCCTGGTCAATGACGATAACCAGACTGAAGTCGCTCGCTACGATCTGACCGAAGATGCGTCCACTGAGACTGCCATGCTGTTCGGCGAGCTGTATCGCCACAATGGTGAGTGGAAATTCCGCGCAGTGGGCCAGGGTTATGCTGGTGGTCTGGCATCTGTATGTGCTCAGTACGGCATTAACGCGTCCTGATCGAAAAGTAACTTTTCACCCGGGGCTGTTAATGCAGCCCTCATTCAACTGTTTGCAGGAGCTAAAAATGGCAGTTTCTCTCGTAAAAGGCGGCAACGTATCTCTGACCAAAGAAGCACCAACCATGAATATCGCTATGGTTGGCCTCGGCTGGGATGCCCGTGTAACTGACGGTCAGGCTTTTGACCTGGACGCTTCCGTGTTCGCAGTAGGCGAAGACGGTAAAGTGCTGTCAGATGCGCATTTCATTTTCTTCAATAACAAAACCAGCCCTGATGGCGCGGTAGAGCACCAGGGCGACAACCGTACCGGTGAAGGCGACGGTGACGATGAGCAGGTCAAAATCGATCTGACCAAAGTCTCAGCAGATATCAAAAAACTGGTGTTTGCCGTTACCATCTATGATGCAGAAGCGCGTAAACAAAACTTCGGCATGGTGAGCAACAGCTTCATGCGCGTTTACAACAACGACAACGGCACGGAAATTGCCCGTTTCGATCTGTCTGAAGATGCCTCAACCGAAACCGCTATGGTCTTCGGTGAACTGTATCGTCATGGCGCTGAGTGGAAGTTTAAAGCTGTCGGTCAGGGCTTTGCCGGTGGCCTGGCGGCTCTTGCCTCCCAGCACGGCGTTAACATCTAAAACAACGCTGAATCATACCCCGGCAATGCCGGGGTTTTTTTTGGTTGCGATCCGCTTTCAGGAGGGAGTAGTAGAAAGGGGACTGGAAATTTCAGAAAGCAGGTCATGTTAATTCAGACCTGAGCCTTTTAAAGGCAGGAAACGGATTTATCTCTGGTTGCTGGTTAAAGCCGGTATTCCGTGCCTTTTATCAACAGAATGCCCCTCTGATATATGTTACTTTTGCGGTTTATGAAGGAACGGGATCTGGAACATAAGATACCCGGTCAATCAAAATTCCAGTTCAACAGGTATAGAAACTTCAGCGTGATGAAATATGGTGTCACACCATATATACGCCTCACCAGAAATCCAGCGTCCTGAACTAAGCCTGGGGAACATATATAAGCGCTGCGCTTTAAAAATAATCAAAAATCAGGAGAGTTAATGTGAATCTACAATCCGGACAAAACATACCGCTTCAGCAATCTGCGATCAGGCTGAATCTTCAGTACCCTGCCAAATCCGGCTTTAAAGGCGAACCCGATACCTGCCTCTTCCTGCTTAATGCTCAGGGAAAGGTAACCGGCGATTCTGACTTTATCTTTTATAATAATCTGTCTTCTCCTGAAGGGGCAGTAAAGCTCGTTACCGGTTCTCAGCAGTCCAGCATTGAGATAGCACTGGATCGTGTTCCGGCGAACGTCAGTAAGATTGCGATCACCGTTGTCATTGATGGTGAAGATACTATCAGTGGGCTCAGTTTATTGAGCATTCAGGCTCCTGGTATCGCTGATTTTCAGGCTGAGACTCAGGGCCGCAGTGAGAAAGCAATCATCCTGGGTGAAGTATATCGGCACAATGGCGCCTGGAAGCTTCGTGCGCTCGGGCAGGGTTTCAACGGTGGTCTTGAGCCTCTGGCCATTAGCTTTGGCGTTGATGTCGCACAGCCAGCTCCGCAGCCAGCAAAGCCCGCTCGTATCAGTCTGGAAAAGAAACTTGAAACCAGATCTCCGCGCCTCGTAAGCCTCGCTAAAAAAGCCTCGGTCAGTCTCACTAAAAATAAACTGGACACCCTTGAGGCAGCGGTTGCATTTGTACTTGACGCATCCGGCTCAATGAGTGGCCAGTTCAGTAAGGGCAACGTTCAGTCTGTGCTGGACCGCATCGCCGTTCTTGCCGCCCAGTTCGACGACGACGGTGAAATGGATGTCTGGGGATTTGGAGAGAAGCACAAGAAGTATCCAAACGTCACACTGGACAACCTGGACACATATATTCAGTCCATTCGCGGGTCTGGAAAGCGTTCAGCCTGGGAGAACCTGCCGGGACTTGGTGGGACAAACAATGAGCCCCCTGTGATGGAAGAAATTGTCGACTACTTTAAGGACTCGAAAATCCCGGTATATGTTGTATTTATTACCGATGGCGGGATCAGCAAGACCCGGGCGATTAAAGATGCAATCCGGCGTTCTGCCAACTACCCCATCTTCTGGAAGTTTGTCGGCCTGGGTGGTTCAAGCTACGGTATCCTCAAAAATCTGGATGACTTTACTGACCGCCGGGTTGATAACACCCACTTCTTTGCCATGGATGATTTCGGTTCGATCAGCGATGAAAAGTTATATGATAATTTACTGGAAGAATTCAGACCGTGGATCGATGAAACAAAAAGGTTAGGCATCCTGTAATACGCACAGTTTTCGCATGGTTAAAGGAGCTCTACAGCAGCTTAATACTGTAGAGCCTTTGTTCACTGGAAATCGTACAGGGAGGAGCATATGGACCGCATCAAGTACCTGAAATGGATAGCTGAAGAATCACCAACTGATGATGAAATCGACAACTACGATAGTATCATTAGTCGGGGCGCAGAAAGGGCCGAGAAGGTTCAGTTGTCTTTAAGCCGATTAAACTTGTTCACCCTTCTTAAAAAACACCCACGCAAGCCCTGCCGACATCGCCCACGCAAGCATCATCGACACCACCGTATGGCTCAAAAAATGATCGCCAATAATCATCTTATAGCAGCCCATCGCCCAGCCCAATGCCATCACCACGATGATGATCGCACCACGACGGCGGCGCAAACTTGGCGCAAACGCAAAGGCAAACAGCGCAAATCCGCTACTGGCATGCGCCGCAGGAAAGCACTTATCAGGAATGGTGTTACGCATACTATCAAGCATCGGCAAATACGGCAGCGTACCATCAAAAATCGTCAAATGCACAGGGCAGACCACATGAGTATATGCCTTCAATGACGCGACAACTGTCGGCACTAGGATCAAAGTCAGCACCAGATACGCAAGCTCACGCACGCGAAATTTTGTCACTGGGACAAGCCACTTGGCAGTGATAGCATTGCCCTTTTTCTCATGATAAGCACGGCAAATGGTCGCAACCAGCAAGTAGATCAGCATCGCCATCAGCAGCTTTTTTAGTCCAGAATACAGTAGCAAATCTGGCAAAAAAGCTTGCTTGGCAACCATCCAATGCCCCATACCCAGATAAAACCAATCAGCGACCATCAGATCAATCTGACTGTGCTCAAGGGTCAGCGTGGCAACGATCGCCATGACAAGAGCGATACTCATCTCAGCAAGTAGGCGTTTATTTGATAAATACGGCATAACAAACCCCACCCCACCGCCCATAATACGAATGGAGTGTGCGGTGGGTTTGGAAAAAATACAGGGAGAAATCAGCGGATGAATGCGGTGCGGTCTTTGACTTTGTCCGCGGTGACATCAAACAGCTTTAATAATGTCGGCGTGATCGCGTCATGGGTCAGGACGGTATCGGTTGCCATTGGCGTGATGCCAGTTTGCTTATCCGTCCAGAAAAATGCAGGCACACTGCGCTGTTCTTTTGGTGCAAAGGCATTTGGCATACCATGTAGATAGACACCGTTCTCACCCAGACTTTCGCCATGATCGCTGACATACAGCATTGAGACATCATAGGCATTGCTGTGCGTCTGCAGCCACTGGATACTTTGAGCGATGAAATCATCGGTGGCAAGCAAGGCATTGTCATAAGCATTGATCAAGGACTGATGTTCGCACTTGGCAAGCTCATTACCTTCACACACTGGCGTGAATTTGGCAAACTTTTCATCATATCGCTTAAAATACGCAGGCCCGTGATTGCCCATTTGGTGCAGCATGATCAGCATATCTTTGCCGTTATTGGCAGCGACAAAGTCATCTAAGCCAACGAGCATACCGACATCGCGGCATTCGTTATAAGGATTGGTGTTGCAGATGGCGTTGTTGGTCGCGGATTTATAATCGGCAAATTGCGCTTTTGGCAGCTTATCCATCACGCCTTTTGAGTCCGAATTATTATCACGCCACAAGATACTTACGCCCAAGCGATCCAGCGTATCCAGCACATTTTCTTGGTATTTGGCGGTATCGACATCATACTCATCCGCGCCCAGATAGCTGAACATACACGGCACAGAATACGCCGTCGATGTGCCGCACGATGTGACATTGCTAAAATTGGTCACGCCATCGATCTTGGCAAGCTGTGGGAAAGTATCGCGCTCATAGCCATTGAAGCTGACATGATCGGCGCGTGCCGTCTCACCGACGACGAACACCACTAGGCGTGGCTTACGCATATCAGGCTTGGTTGCTTGTACCGCGTCTTTGGCGTGATAAATGGTATCTTTTGGCGCACTGGCTTTTTTATACTCAATACTGGCAAGCTTACCCACCGAGTAGATTGGCATGATCGGATTGACATAGCTACGCAGCGGCTTATGCACGCGAAAGAAACTGGCATAATGACTGCTGAACGCCACCACAGGCAGTAAAATCAGCGCAAGACTTGCCACGATCAAGCCCAATCGGCGCATCAAACCCTTGCCCCAAGTCGGATAATCCACCTTAACAAAAGCCACAAGCAAACTTGGTAGCACACCCAAACCAATGATACGCATGATAAACGCTGCGTTTAATAGATCCTTGGTCTCGGCTTGGTCGGTCTGTAGGGCATTTTGGAGCATGGTCGTATCATAGACCGTGCCATAAGTGTCAGTAAAATAACTGGTCACCGCGCCCATGATTAATAGCAAAATCAACACAGGCTTTAGCACATAGCGATACGATGATAACAGCGTGGTGATCAGTAGCATCGCGCCAAAGAGCACGACAGCGATCGTCAGCACAAAGCCGAGATTGTCCGCGATGGGATAGGTTTGGCTGATTTTATCAAAAAAGGTAAGATTGGCGGTCGCGGTCAAGAAAACGGCAACACTCGCCACAAGAACAAACGGACTGACCGAGCGTCGGTACCACACAGAAGTATGCTGCATCATGAGAAACTACTCAAAAAATAAACGGTGGGATAATTGCGGCAATTATACTGCAATTTTTTAAGAAATCCAGTACAATTTATCTGATATAAAAAATTATGCGATACAGAAATATTTCAGAAATTTTATTAGGCAATCATTGCGCAATCCCATACTGAATATACACTTGAGAGTATTTATAATTTGTATCTTGAATTGTCAAACCAAGTGCAACGATTTTTTGAAGTAAACTTCATAAGGTGTTTTCCAACCTAAACATTTACGTGGTCGTAAATTCAGTTTATTGATCACCTGTTGAATATCAACTTCGCTCCACTGATTGATGTCTTGGTGCTTCGGAAAGTATTCACGAAGTAACCCATTTGTATTTTCATTCGTTCCCCGTGTCCACGGTTGATGCGGCTCGGGGAAGTAAAATTCTACACCCAGTGCTTCTGTTACCAAACGATGTTGGGCAAATTCTTTACCACGGTCTGGCGTAATTGACCGCAATATATGTGAATCCAGCAATTCAATCATGGCTTTTTGGACTGCTTCGGCTTTTTTGGCAGGAATTTTCTTCACCAACTCAAAACGACTTTTGCGTTCCGTCAGCGTCAGCAAACAAGCTCCACCCGCTTTACCCAGTACGGTATCGGCTTCCCAATGTCCAAAGCGACTGCGATTTTGCGCCGAAATGGGACGGTCGTTCAAATGGTTGGATATCTGAATTTTGCCACGTTTTTCATGATGATTTTTTGTATGCCGTGTTTTGCCTTTGTGGCGCAGTTTGCGACTGGCTTTGCGTTCGCCTATATCAAACAACCCTGAATAAATACCACGATAAATGGTTGAATAACTAATGGATAATTCAGATTTTTCCAATTTTAATCGTGCGCTGATTTGTTCGGGCGACCAGTTTTCTGTCAGAAACTTTTCTTGCACCAAATTGAAATATTCAGGCTGCTCTAATTTGCGCTGTGCTTTGCTATTTTGACGATGCTTCAAATAGCTGTTTTGTGCGTTCGTTGCACTGTAGCTTTCTAGAGCGTGTCGTTTCAGCTCGCGAGAAATGGTGCTGGAGCTACGTCCCAGTGCTTTGGCAATTTCTGCTTGTTTTTTGCCCTGTGCGAGTAAAATCATTATCTTTTCTCGCTCGTTTATTGTAAGATGTCGGTAGGAAGTACTCATCATTTGGAAATGGTTTTTGTGTGGAAACAAAATTATATTCTAGTTGATGAGTACTTCTTTTTTTGTTGCACTTGGATTGTAAATTCAGCACGTTAATATACGGGAGTTTAAATGTTCGCAGAAATCAAAGATAATTATTCGTTAGGTGGATAAAGAAAGGTTGCCATTACCAGCTTTCGACGAGTCGAAAATAAAAACCTTATTTATAGTGACAGGGAGTATGAGCTGACGCTTGCCAATGGAACAATAATTAAAAATGTACTTAGAAAAGAAGAGTGGGAACTGTTAGAAAGCAATTCAATTAAGGTTATATTATAACGAAAATATATTTACAGTTTTGGATAGGTTTCAAACGAGTCCGGACATTTGTACCTGAAGTATCTGACATTACAGTTAAGTGACGATTATGTCAGCACGTCTGTTGCTGGCAGCTTAGCTATCGGTCTAAAAGCTGATCCATTAATAATTCTTCGTAAAGCCCAGAGGTATCGGGCTTTATTACAATATCCGTTATTTCGAAGCGTTCAAGTACAAATTGCAGATATTCCGGAGTAACGTAGTAGGGATCAGGTTCAGCCAGATTAGTATAGAGTGGGTCTTCTGCTGCATTAATGTCATAATCAATGCACATATGAAACCACTGCAAAGGTGGATCCCAGCCTAACATCACCTGAACAATTCCCTGATTGCTTTTCACCTCATACCAGTGCTGGCTCATACTTAGTCCTTAAGAAAATTTGTCATCGGAAAATAACACGAAGCCTGCATCATCGAGGCGCATAACCTTCTTCCCTTAACGCCTGTTGTAATTTATCAACTGCGCTTTTCATTACCCAGGCTTCTTCGTCACTCACAGCACAACCACGTAGATCGCTCCAGCTCAGACGTTTAACAAATTGAGCAAGGGCCATAGTTTCGTTCTCATCAAGCCGCAAACTCAGTGTCTCAATACCTTCCACTATCTAACCTCCCTTATAATGAAAAATGGCGCTTTACTTCTGACCAGATGCCGAAGCCTTGAATGCAGCCGGAACTGTCGTTGTTTCTACTTTACAGAAATGGAATTAAAAAGTGGTGATGCTGGGCACGTTTCTTTTCCAGCCGGGGTTTAAGCCAGAGCTGAAACTCATTCAACTTCTCAGCAGCCAAAACCGCTTCAACGGGGAAAACTTTATATTTACCCTGTTGCTGAGGTTCACCCAGCCATCGCCTGATGGCTCCGTCAGTCCATAAACGAGTCTCTTTTAGCCTAGTTACAGTGACCCATTTTCTGGACCATTCATCAAATTGTCGCTGGCGATCCCGATAACGTTGTTCTTCCTGCTGCCGAAGCCACTCGCGATCAACAGCAAATTTTCGGTATCCAACAAAGAGCCCTTGTACTTTGGCCATGTCATATTCCGGTTGCTTAGAGTTACTCATTCAACCAAAACCTAAACGTCGATACAAACTCTGTTTCATAACCAGGGTTTTATCCTTACCGCGACAGTAAGTAACAGGGGCTGCATAAACCGGTCATTTAGTCCGTTATGCAAAAATTATTGAGGATCCGGGCTGTTAAACTGTTCTTCCTCTTTCGCTTCCGGTGAAAAGGGGAGGTGTCACCCTGCGAGCCCGTGTAGTGAAAGGGATTCGTCGTAATACAGGCCAAAGGCTAACATGACCGCAAAGGACGCCCGGGCGACCGGATACCTGCCGGGTTGTGCGATGTAAAATCCGGAAGCAGTGATAACACAAACAGGCCCCTACAGCGTAAGGATTGTGATGGACGATAAAGAGCAGTTTACGAATCTTGTGGCAAAGCATGCCTCCGGACTCACCGAAGAGCAGCTGGCCGGGTACGATGCCTGTTCCCTGGATGGTGAATGCGTCACGCCTTCATACGAGGTTTTCCGGGGGTATCGTACCCGCCACACACTGGATGAATTTCTGGAGATGGCCATATCGCTGAATGCCATCCACCCGGATGAATATTTAACGGATATGCTGCTGAAGCCTCATGAGGTGATCGGCGCTCTGGCCGATGAAG
Organism: Salmonella sp. SSDFZ54; assembly: GCF_004010735.1. NCBI lineage: Bacteria > Pseudomonadati > Pseudomonadota > Gammaproteobacteria > Enterobacterales > Enterobacteriaceae > Salmonella > Salmonella sp. SSDFZ54. The sequence goes on along the minus strand of NZ_CP034820.1, from coordinate 5,936 downwards.
GCGACCAGCTGAACAACGCCACCCCGGTTTATTTCTTTCCGGATACCGGCGTCTATGCAGCGGCCGTTAGTGAAACCCGGGTGCTCGATGCCTGGCTTTGCTGGCCATGCTACCCGGCGAACTGGTAACGCGGCCGTTGGAATTGCACCGGCCGGATACGAATTTAACCGACCCCGTGGCGGGAAGGCTATCAGAGTTGCATGTCCTCATCCCTCAAGCCCCCTGCCAGGCCCCAACGTGCTGTCAGGCTTCGCCTGATTCCCGATCTGCGCCGATACTTCAGCCGATAACTTTTTGTTTTCTTTTTATTTTCTTCCCATTTCCTCAAAAATCGCGGGCGGCGTGGACAGGGCACCATTGCCGCATGTGGGGTCTTAATAAGGGCAGGGTGGTCAGTTTTGCTCGATGCCAGGGTTAGGCCCTCCCCTTCATGGGATGAGGACATGCAAGTAAGCTAACTATCTGAAATGACGAAGGTTCATTTGGTGAATGTCGCTTCATATTAATGTTGTGTCACTTATGATCGTATGTAGCTGGTTGCAAAGAGGAGCGATGAGACAATAAAGTTGTATCGCTAACAAGATTTATGCTGCCACATAGTAACAGCCTAAAAGTTGTACGCCCTATTTAACAGCTTTTAGGCTGTTAATTTGATATTACAGCTTTTAGGGTGTATGTTTAGGAAACAGCCTGCAAGGTGTATCAGAGGAAACTACTGAGGCCAGCTTATGATCAATAATGATTACCCGTTAAACACGCTCAACCAGCTGCGTCCCTTGCTCATTGGTTTTCGCAAGGCGAATGGCCTGACGCAAAAAGACCTGTCCGAAAGGTTAGGCGTCACTCAACAGACATACTCACGTCTGGAAGCCAACCCTGCCAGTGCGAGCATTGAACGGCTATTCAAGGTGTTTTCCATCCTGGGCGTAAAAATCAGCTTCTCCTCGGCAACCACCTCTTCAGAGAGGAAGCAGACGGAAGAAATGCTTAAATCAAACTCACCTGCACGACAGGAGGATTGGTAACGATATGAGCCGGAAACAGCAACGTCTGGTAATTTGGATGAACGGCATCAAAGTCGGGTACTGGGAAAAAAGCAAAGGGGTAGACAGCTTAGAATACCTTCCTGAATGGGTTGCTGACGAACAGGGAAGGCCGCTGTCATTGTCCCTTCCTTTTACTCCCGGGAACCAGGTCTGGCGTGGAAATGTGGTACGTGACTATTTTGATAATTTACTGCCGGACAGCGAAGGCATACGCAGACGTCTGGCAATGCGTTACAAGGCCGATAGCCTGGAGCCTTTTGATCTGCTGACGGAGCTGGGAAAAGACTGCGTGGGCGCGATACAGCTGCTTCATGACGGAGATGAACCCACTGATTTATATTCCGTGAAGTATCACCCGCTTACTGAATCAGAAATTGCGGCAACTTTGCGTAATACCACGGAGACATTGCTACCGGGCAGGCCAGAAGATAACGACGACTTACGTTTATCTATTGCCGGTGCTCAGGAGAAAACAGCCCTACTGTGGCATGAAGATCGGTGGTGTATGCCGGAGGGTAATACACCAACGACGCATATATTCAAGCTACCGCTCGGACTTGTGGGGAACATGAAAGCCGACATGAGCTCGTCGGTTGAAAATGAATGGCTCTGCTCGGTACTTCTCGGCCAGTACGGGCTCCCCGTGGCAAGAACGCAGATTGCTCACTTTGAAGATCAGAAAGCGCTGGTGGTAGAACGTTTTGACCGAAAATGGTCAGGAGACGGACAATGGATCATTCGTTTACCCCAGGAGGATATGTGTCAGGCCCTGGGCGTTTCGCCATTACGAAAATATCAGGCGGACGGCGGGCCAGGTATATCGGAAATTATGGAGGTTCTGAGTAATTCAGACCGTGCTGAGCGTGACAAAGCGCAGTTTTTTATGACGCAGATAATTTTCTGGATGATGGCCGCAACAGATGGCCACGCTAAAAATTTCAGTATTTCTATTGGGCCACAGGGACGTTATCACCTTACACCAAACTATGATGTGTTGTCGGCATGGCCGGTGATCGGTCATGGGAACAATCAGATATCCTGGCAGAAGTGCAAACTGGCGATGGCCGTACGTGGCAGTAGCAACTATTACCAGATATATCGAATACAACGACGCCACTGGATCAGGCATGGTGAGATAACCGGCCTGAGTAAACAGCAGACAGAGGCGATGATAGAGGAAATCATCGCCAGAACCCCGGGTGTCATTGAACGTGTTAGCGGGCTTCTTCCGGACCAGTTCCCCCAGCAGCTTGCGGAAAGTATTTTTGATGGAATGAGGCAGCAATGCAGGCGCCTGGCTGAGAAATGACAGCCGCAATTTATAGTGTGCATGTTTTCAGAATAGCTGATGTAAGCGTGAGGATTCAGTATGACTGAAGAACAAAAAAGAATAGAGCGGGCTATTGAGTTGGCTTGTCGTTACGGCGGAACCGATGAAATGCATCATCTGCAATGGGTCGTGGATCAGATGGTAAGAGAACTTGCTGGAGAACGTTATGCACAGATTGTAGCTGATGCCACCAGCGGAGAAGATGGGCCTGATACTTACAAATGGAGTGTTGGGATCGCGCCTTAACAGCTGTCGGTCTGGGGGTGAAAACGTATTCTTCATTCAGCGAATTCCCAGGCTTCACATTAAGACTAAAGCGGCGGCCGCAGTAACGTAAGAGAAAATAAATGGCTATTTTAGCAATCATTGCAGTTATCGCCCTGGGTGGGTACGCCTACGGATTTATTAAAACCCGTGAGCTGAGCGCTTTGCGTAAAGAAATGAAACTATACGTGGATCGCATGGAAGCGGCGGAGCTGGACTTACACGCAATCAGAAGTGTAGCGGAGCACCGGTTGCACGGTGCAGGTAAACAGTTTGCCGACCTTTACAGCCGTATCGACGGTGCAACTGTGACGCTGACACCCGAAGATCAGCTGTTACTGGCAACGATGCCATTTAATATTCAGGATGTAGAAGACATCGTAAACGAGCGCGGTCCAAAGACAATTAGCGGCCGTCCATTCTGGGAAGTTGAGCCAGGCCCGCATGATTATGAATATGGCCCGCAATATCCGTATTTCCCAGACCAGCGCTAGGAAGAGATCAAGATGAGAGAGCCAAGACCACGCCATACCTTGCAGGTCATTCGTGTACCTTCTCTGGAGGTTCAGGACCTGGGGCTGACCAGCTTTGATAGCTGGCTTGACGAGCACGGGTATGACAAAACGAATGCCAGAAATAACCGTACCATCTGGGCGAGAGAAGGCGGATGGCATCTGAAACGTTGCAGAAATCTTGAAACTGGCACGGACGATTTCTGGTTTATCGCTTTCGATGGTAAAGGCGGGAAGATTTACCCGCTGAAAACCCAAAGAGACTACCGGGCTGCATATCGTAAGCTGGAAGCAGAAGGTTATGCGCCTGCGGTCATCGAGCAAATGACCACAGGCGCAGCATATAACCTGGCCTATCCACGTTCCACCCTAAAACAAGCTGAGACGGCCACCAGCGAGCCAATTCGGAAACCTGACGTAGATATCCAGGGTGAGCACTGCGAGCGCGTAGTGACGCAACGTAGTGGCGTGGCACAGGGTAAATTCAAAGCTCTGCTCATCGAGAATTTCGCAGGCCGTTGTGCGGTAACCGGTTGGGTTAATGGAGGTGTCCTGGATGCGGCACACATTGAACATGGAACCCGGTACAATCCGTCTAATGGCATCCTGATGACTCCAACAATGCATGCGCTGTTTGATGCCGATCTTATGGGCATAGATCCGGCCACCCTGACCGTTCATTTTAAGCCAGGCATTGAGGTGGGCGAGCTGTTTGAAGGCCGTAAAATCACACCGCTGGTGTACGATCTGGACTTAGAGCGGCTGGCCGTACGCTGGGCAGAATACCAGGGCCTTGCTCAGGACCAATGAAGGGTGACAGCCAGGTTGTGCCTAAACCTGGCAGTAAAACCTGCATGCCACAAACCTTTAAATTCTGACTCAAGAGCCTGGCACAAGATAAAAGCGAAATGAAAAGGTTAAAACCGGTGCACCAGACCTCTTAGGTTTAATACCTGAGCCAGTATACTGGCAGTCTCAGGTAAGTGGGTATCATACACTTCAGAAATATCCACACCGAGATAACCGCAACAGTTAAAGAGCTAAAAAGGACGGTTTTAATTTTATGAATAAAACAGCTTTAATTATGATTCTGAGAATCCTCGGATGTGGTAAAGCATTTGCAGCCACTGAATTACAGCTCCAGCAAAAACGCGTTATGCATTTCTGTGCCAATGCCAGCCTTCCGTTGTTGATTGCCGGTACAACTTATGCGAATACGTCTGACAATGGACGACCAGAAAAAGAAAGAGTGGCAATCCTGAAAAATTCAGTTGCAAGCTCGACAGCTTATAAAATGGCATCTCCCGGAGTTCAGATGGCCATGATGAGCGTGGTGGAAGATATTGCCGATCCGAAAGAATTAGCTCTACATCAAAAAGAAGTTAGACGTCTTGGGGCTAGTTATCTTTCCGACAGCGGTGTTTCATGGGCTTCAAAAACTGTTTCACCATTTACAGCCTGGTGTAACTTTAACCGTTTAGAAAGTTAAGGCTGGCAAGGCGGTTCCTGTTCAGGAAAGTTACTTTCCGTGCGGGGACCGTAAGATACAGATAAAGCTTAAGGCCTTTGAATTTTTGGAAAGCATTTGAAAATTTCATTGCGCTTGTCTGATATGAAACAGCCCTGCATTTCTGCAAAGGCTGAAAGAGTGTGTACGGACTTTGGAAGGAGTGATGATATACGCCTGAGCCATCCCATCACCGCAGACAGGGTAATTAACCCTGACTAAAGCTTTCACCTATTCCGTCGCTCGCAAGCGGCTTTCGCACACTAACGAAGGTATGGCCTTTCGTCGGTGTTAAATTTTTCGGCTATTTGCAATCTGAGGTTGGATTGTAGATTTTAGTTAGAAATGGATCAAAGTCCGTTTTGTGCAAAACTTGGTTGACAACCCTCTTTTGGATGATGTGCCGTTTCGTGCAAAAGTTGGTTGGAGGCCAAGATGGCAGAGTTCGTAGGTTCGGCTGCTTCGCAAGCTGATTTCATTTGGAAGAACGCGGAAGACCTGTGGGGGGGGATTTCAAGCATACCGACTTCGGCAAGATCATTTTGCCGTTTACCCTGCTGCGTCGATTGGAGTGCGCACTGGAGTCTACACGGGAAGCATCGCTCGATAGCCAACCAGCCACGATTGAGTTCTTAGAAGCAGAGTTCAGTGTTGATTTCGATGCGCTGCTATCTTGACCGCCAATCAGACCCGCATGGTTCAGGTTTGTGTATGAGAGTCCCCAAATGGCTGTAGTTCTAACCAAAGCCTTGATTGAAGCCGGCCGCACCGGAAATAGTGGGTACAGAAAAAAGCAGTTGCTTGCGCTGGGCGTAAGTAACCCGCCGAAAAGCGGCTGGATCGAACGACTGATCGGCACTGAGGTATCTGACGAGCAGTACGAACGCTTTCTGGGGCACAGCACGAGCAAGCTGCATATTCCGGTCGAAAATGAACACCTATTCCGGTTTAAAATGAACGCTGATTCCGGCTTGCGTGTACACCGATTCCGGACACCTCAGTGCACGTACTCTGATGTCAGATGAACCGTCCTGTTCCAACGTCTTGGATCCACAACTGCCGCGCTGCGCTTGGCTGCTGGCTTGTTCAGTGAGTCGAAAAGATGCCTCCCCTCAAAGCTCAGCTTCTGCTCGAAGAATCCCTGTCCGCATACTTTCCGGAATCACTGTTCAACTTCACCGGAATACGCACAAGCAGGCTGAACAGATCCTACGCGGAGAGCAGCCAGCCAAGGGGCTTCAGTATGCAAAGCGAGCGAAGAAGCTCGCTTCTGAAAG